>CAIVHU010000182.1 GCA_903905735.1 uncultured beta proteobacterium | reverse complement strand
TTGAAATACACCCGATAACCGGGGCCATAGTTGATCCGTAACTCTGAGACGCCTTCATCAACCGGTTCGACATCTCCGGGGTTTCCAGCAGCCAGCCGTTCGATCCGTGCCTGGACGCGCGCTCTAGCTTGGATATCGCGCGAAGCATCTAGCCACTGAGCGAAAAGATCGGTTTTGCGAATCTCGATCATAGAGCAAATGTAGCCATTGGGCTACACACCGTCAATACCAAGCGCTGCCAAGAATTGGCTTCATGTGGCCGAGCGCCTGTCTTGCCCATCCCTATCCAGGCACCAAATAAATCGGACAACGAACGACTTCGATGCTCAGGTTGGACGCCGCTGGAGCGAAGGTGGTTTGGACTCGCTTTCATCATGTCGCTATATATTAAGTAGCTTCTAGCCCTCATTCCATAGGGGCTACAGGTCGATTTCTCTCTTGCTTTTTGCAACAGGCCGTTGTCACGCCGCGGGCCGCAACCCAGGCTTGGCCCATGGCCAGTCCGGCATCGCCGCACGACAGATGTTTGGTTTGCATCACGCTCAAACCTGCACGCTCCAGTTGCGACACGATGCGCTGCGTGAGGATGCGGTTAAAAAAACAGCCGCCGCCCAAGGCTACATCGTGGATGCCATGCGTTTTTGCGACGCTGGCAGTGTGGCTGGTCAAAGCATCGGCCAGGGTTAGGTGGAAGCGCGCTGCGGCTTCATCCACTTCGGCAGGTTCGCTCGGCTGGTCTTTGCCCAGCCATGAGGCAAAAAGCGGGCGCAGGTCAATCTGGCCATCCTTGGTGATGCACCAGTCGTCGGGCCTGGTTTCCAGGGTGTGGGTTTGCAGCCATCGCGCCGCCGCTTGCTCCAGCGCGATGGCCGCCTGTGCCTCCATCTCTTGCCGGACCGACAACCCCAGCAGACCGGCTGCAGCGTCAAACCAGCGGCCTGCGGCGGTGGTGGCCGGGCAATTGATGCCGCGCTGCAGCATGGTGGCGATGGTGCGCGCCGCCTGTTCGCCCACCGCGGGACCGAGACGGGGCACGATCTGCTCAGTCTTGCCGCAGGCGTGCAAAGCGGCTGCCGCCATGCGCCAGGGTTCGCGTGCAGCCACATCGCCGCCAGGCAGGGCCAGTGGTAGCAGGTGGCCGACGCGCTCAAAGTGTTCGCCGTTCACCAGCAAGACCTCGCTGCCCCAGGCCAAGCCGTCGGTGCCCAGGCCCACACCGTCCAGCGCTAGTCCCAGCACAGGGTGAGTCACGCCATGTTCAGCCACCACGGACGCGATGTGGGCGTGGTGGTGTTGCACGGCAACTGCCGCCACCTGGTGTTCCTGCGCCACCTGCAAGGCCAGATGGGTGCTAAAAAAGTCGGGGTGCAGGTCGTGGGCCACGGCATCGATGCGGTGATCGACTTGCGCCAGCAGAGACTGGATGGATTCACTCAGGGCGAAACACGCGGCCGGGTCGGACAGGTCGCCGTGCACGGCTGACCAAATGGGTGCTTCTGGCACATCGGTGTTGAGCAGGCACGCCGCGTTCTTCAGAAAAGCGCCAAAAGCCAGGATGCGCGCCATGGGTCAGGTTTGTCCGGCCTTGAGTTGCGCCAGTTCGGCTTCCAGTTGGGCAATGCGTGCTTGCACCGGGTCAAGCTGAGCCTGTTTGGGGTTGGCCAGCAGCCAGTCCAGCCAGGTGCCCATGCCTTCACCGGTGGTGGCAGACAACTGCAGGATAGCGATGCCCGGGTTGACGCGGCGCGCGTAGTCGATGCAGCGGGCCACGTCAAACGACACATGCGGCAGCAGGTCGATCTTGTTGAGGATCATCAGCTTGGCGGCGGCAAACATGTCGGGGTATTTGAGGGGTTTGTCGTCGCCTTCGGTGACCGAGAGGATGGCCACCTTGGCCGCTTCGCCCAGGTCCCACATGGCCGGGCAGACCAGGTTGCCGACGTTTTCAATGAATAACAGCGCGGGTGCAGCGTGTGGGTGATCGTGGTCATGGGTGTGGCCATGGTGAGCGTCTTCATGCACGTGATGTTGCGCGGCATGCAAGTCCAGCCTTGAAAACGCTTCGGCCACCATCGGCGCGTCCAGGTGGCAACCTTTGCCGGTGTTGATCTGGATGGCGGGCGCACCGGTGGCGCGAATGCGGTCTGCATCAAAGCTGGTTTGCTGGTCGCCTTCAATCACAGCCAAAGCAACATCTGGGCGGCGTTGTTTCAAGGCCTCAATGGTGGCGCACAGGAGAGTGGTTTTGCCGGAGCCGGGGCTGGAAACCAGGTTGTAGGCGGTCACACCGTGCGACGCAAAGTGGACCCGGTTTTGCGTCGCCACGACGTTGTTGGCCCCCAGCACATCTGCTTCAAGCTTGATGGCGCGCGCCTGGCTCATGCTGGGCACCGACACTTTGGCCGCACCGGCACCAAAGTGCAGGTCACCACTCGCGGGGTGAATCGCCACATGGGGGTCCGACGGACTGCCGCCGGTGTTGCCGCAACCGCAAACGACACACATACTGTTTTCCTTTTGGCTTGGCGTGGAATCAGACGACCTGCAATTCCATCACCCGCAATTCTGTACCACTGGTGACCTGTAGTTGAAATTCTCCACAAACAGGGCAGGGGTCCAGGCGGGAGCGGATCGCCACACTTTGGCCGCAAGGCTTGCACCAGGCGGTGGCGGCGGGCTCGTCGATGTCAATCTTGGCGTGTTCCAGGCAGGTGCCAGGGGCGATGGCATCCAGGGCGAATCGCAGCGCGGAGAGTTCCACGCCACTCAAAGCGCCCGCTTCCAGGCGAAGGTGTGCGACGCGCTCAAACGGGTCGCGCGCTCGGGTTTGCTCCAGCATCTGCAAGATGCCCGCAGCCAGACTCAGCTCATGCATGGTGGTTGGCTCCGGGGGGCGCCTGGGATCAGGTCGGGCTATTGCCGTGGGCCCGCTGCAGCACGATGTTGGCGCACAGACCACCGCTGTTGGCGTTGCTCAGGTCGAAACTGCCGCCCATGCGCGCCATGATCTGCTCGACAATCGCCAACCCCAACCCGGTGCTGTTGGCCGCCGTGCGCGCCGATTCACCCCGGAAAAACGGTGTGGTGAGCTGTTTGAGCTGGTCTGGCGGCACGCCCGGGCCGTGGTCGCGCAGGCGCAGCATTACCTTGTCGTCGCGGTAGCGCGCCGAGATATCAATGCGGGCCAGGTCCAGGTCCTCGGACTTGCCGTAGCGCAGGGCGTTTTCCAGTAGGTTGCCCAAGGCTCGTTGTAATTCCACCGGATCGGCTTGGGCGATCAGTCCGTCTTGCAGTGCCACCTTGAACTCGACGTCGCGGCGCTTGCGTAGCGGCTCCAGACAGGTCTCTATGGCATCGTTGAGCGACACCGGGACCAGGCGCACGCCGCCCGGTCGCGCGTAGTCCAGAAACTTGCCGATGATGGCATCGAGCTGTGCGATATCACCGGCCATGGCTTCGCGGGCCTGCGGGTCGGGAACACTCATTTCAGCCTCCAGACGTAGCCGCGCCAGCGGGGTGCGCAGGTCGTGCGAGATACCCGCCAGCATCACCGTGCGGTCCTGCTCGATCTGCGCGAGCTTGCGTGTCATGCTGTTGAAGCCGATGTTCACCGCCCGAATCTCCTGCGTGCTGACACCTTCGTCTAGCGCGGTGGCTGCAAAGTCGCCTTCACGCACCCGGCTGGCGGCCTGGGACAGGTCTTTGAGCGGGCGATTGATCAGGCGTGCAATACCCGCCGCTCCGGCCAGTGACAACACAATGGCCGTCAGCAACCAGATCGTCCAGGTGCGACCAGTGGGTTGCTCAAAGCGGTTGCGGTCGGTTTGCAGCCAATAGCGGTCCTTGTCGATGGAAAACCCCACCCACAAGCCCTCGACCTGGTTGACGCTGCTGGCCAGTACGGTGTCAGGCCCCAGGCGGGACTTCATCATTTCCAGCACATGTCCGTTCAGGTAGGTGGGCTCCAGCGGCTGGTAAACATCTTTGGGCTCGCGCAGACGAATCGTCAGGTGCTCCTCGTCCTTCATGGTCTTGAAGAGCGAGACACGGGCGATCGGGTCAGCGTGCATCACCGCCGCACGGCTGAGGTTGACCACCGAGGCAATCTGCTTGGCGGTCTGCACGGCGCGGGGCTCCAGCTCCATTTCCAGCAGGGTTTGCGTCCAGGCAATGACACTGCCCACCAGCAGCAGGGCCAGCAGGAAGAACGTGCGCCAGAACAGGCTGACAACCACCCGGCGCCTGGGTCGCCCGCCTTCGTCCAGCGGCGCGGGCATGGTGGGGCTACTGGCTGTCATCCGGAATGAAGACGTAACCCACGCCCCACACGGTCTGGATGTAGCGCGGCGCCGCAGCGTCCTGTTCGATCAATTTGCGCAGGCGCGACACCTGCACATCCAGGCTGCGGTCAAACGGCTCAAAGTCACGCCCACGCGCCAGTTGCGCCAGCTTCTCGCGCGACAGCGGCTGGCGCGGGTGGCGCACCAGCGCCTTGAGCATGGCAAATTCGCCGGTGGTCAGGGCCAGCTCTTCATCGTCCTTGAGCAGGGTTCGCGCACCCATGTCAAAGCAGAACGGCCCAAACTTCACCACTGCCTTGTCGGCCGACGGCGAGCCCGGCACCTCCACCGGCGGGCGTCTGCGCAGCACGGCGTGGATGCGTGCCAGCAGCTCCCGCGGGTTGAACGGTTTGCCCAGGTAATCATCGGCACCTACTTCCAGCCCGACGATGCGGTCAATGTCTTCGCCCTTGGCGGTGAGCATGATGATGGGGGTACGGTCGTTGGCACCGCGCAGGCGGCGGCATACCGACAGGCCGTCTTCGCCGGGCATCATCAGGTCCAGCACGATCAGGTCCACCGGCTCGCGCCCCAGCACGCGGGTCAGGGCCCGGCCGTCTTCGGCCAGCAGCACTTCAAAACCTTCCTGCGTCAGATAACGGCGCAGCAGGTCGCGGATGCGCGCGTCGTCATCCACCACCAGAATTTTGTCAACACGTGAATTTGCGGCCATACTATGTCCCACTTGCATTGGAATTTGTAACAGAGGCGATTGTTGCGTGCGTTGTAGCCCTCAAAACCATTTTTTGGCGACTTGTTCACACGCGGTTACAAATTTGACATGATCTGCATCGTTGTTGTATCACCTGATCCGTGAAAGAGCCATTTTGAATTCAAAAATAGTTATAGCAGGCATCGCTTTATCCATATGGGCTACAGCCAGTTTTGGTCAAATAAATTCAGCACCATTGCCGGCCCAGCGGGTGAGTTTGTCAGCCCAGGCCAGCGTGCAGGTGGCGCAGGACCTGCTGACGATGTCTCTCACCACCACGCGTGAAGGCGCGGACGCTCAGGCGGTGCAGTCGCAACTGAAAAGTGCGATGGATGCCGCGCTCACGCTAGCCAAAAAAGACGCTCGGCCGCTGCTCATGGAGGTGCGTACCGGTCGATTCGGCCTGTCACCACGCTACAGCCGTGACGGCAAGATCACCGGCTGGCAAGGCAACGCTGAGCTGTTGCTGGAGGGGCAGGACTTTGCGCGCATCAGCGAAACCGCTGGCAAGCTAACGACGCTTACAGTGGGCAGTGCCAGCTTTGGCTTGACCCAGATGCAGCGCCAGGGCGCTCAGAAGGAGGCGCAAAACCAGGCGATCGCCCTGTTTCGCCAGCGTGCCACCGAGATCGCCAAGGGCTTTGACTTTTCTGCCTACACGCTGGGTGAAGTTGTCGTCAATTTTGACGACGGCGGACCGATCTACCGGCCTCAGATGATGGCTGCGCGCGCTATGACCGCTGATGCCGCACCGGTGCCCGTGGAAACGGGTCTGGCTACGGTGTCGGTCACCGTGTCAGGCTCGGTGCAGCTCAAATGAGCAGCGCTATCGGTCGGTTCGAGCGCAAGCGTGTGCTCGGCCAAGGCGCGCAGGCCGAGGTCTGGCTGGCGTTCGATCCGCGCCTGGAGCGCGAGGTGGCCATCAAGCTGATGAAACCCGCCCCGCAACAAGACCGTAACGCGGTTAATCAGTGGCTGCAGGAAGCGCGTAGCGTCAGCCGCCTTACGCATGGCAACATCGTGCCGGTGTTTGAGGCGGATGTGCAAGGCAATCAACCCTACCTGGTGTTTGAATACGTGCCTGGTTTGACACTGGCGCAGCAGCTGGCCACGCAAGGCCCGATGCCGCCTGCCATGGCCGTGGCGGTGATGAAGGACGTGCTGGGCGCGCTCATCGCTGCCCATGCCGCCGCTGTGGTGCACCGCGACCTGAAACCCTCCAACGTGCTGATGGACAGCGGTGGCCGCGCCCGTGTGATGGACTTTGGCATTGCCACGCGCATCAGCGTCAAACCCGATGCACAACACCTTGATGTGGTGGCTGGCACACCGGCCTACATGGCGCCCGAGGCAGTGCGTGGCGAGCCCATCACGCCACTGATGGACGTGTACAGCGCGGGCCTGATGCTCGCCGAGCTGCTGTGGGGCAAGCAGGTCCGCGAGCGCGGCAACCTGCAACTGGCGCTGGAAAAAATCGCCACCGAGCCGCAGATCTTTCCACCCGACCTGATGGCGCGGCTGGACGACAGCTTGCGCAGCACCTTGCTGCGCGCCTGTGCGTTTGAGCCCGCGTTGCGCTACCCCAGCGCCCAGGCGTTTCTGGACGACCTGCTCATCTGGTCCGGCATACACAAGGCCCTGGACACCTCCGCCAGCGACAGTGCAGCGCAGGCCGGCAAGCAAAACAGCACGCTGGAGTTTTTGCTGCGCCGCATGCGCAACAAGAGCGACTTTCCTGCTCTCTCCGAGTCGATTGGCCGTATCCAGAGCATGGCGAGCTCAGAGAAGGAAAGCGTCGGCAGCGTCACCAATGAAATCTTGAAAGACGTGGCGCTCACCAACAAGCTGCTGCGCCTGGTCAACAGCGCGCACTACGCGCGTGGCAGCAGCGTCGGCACAGTGTCGCGCGCAGTGAGTCTGGTGGGTTTCAACGGCATTCGCAACATGACGCTGAGTCTGGTGCTGCTGGAGCACATGCAGGACAAGACCAACGCGCATTTGCTCAAGGAAGAATTTTTGCGCGCGCTGATGGCCGGCTCCATCGCCGCTGAGCTCGGTGCCAGCCAGGCTGACAGCGAAGAGGCGTTCATCGGCGCGCTGTTCCAGAACCTGGGGCGCATGCTGTCGCAGTTTTATTTTTCGGAAGAAGCTGCGGCCATCCGCAACCTGGTGAGCGCCCCGCGTGATGCGATCAGCGAGGATGCGGCCTCCACCCGCGTGCTGGGCCTGAGTTTTGAGGCGCTGGGCCTGGGGGTTTCCAAAGCCTGGGGCCTGCCCGAGAGCATTCAGCGTTGCATCGTCAAGCCCTCTGGTGACCCGCCCAGCCAGCCGCCCAAAGATCCGCAGACGCGCCTGCGCTGGAATACCCGTGCCGCCAACGAGATGGCCGACGCCATGCTGCACACCGATGCCAATGTGGTCGATACCCGGCTGGCGCAAATCACCAAGACCTATGGCAAGACGCTGGCCATGACGACTGGCCAGGTCCAAGCGGCCACGGCCGCCGCGCGCAAAAAGCTGGTCGAACTGGCCGATGCGATGGAGATCACCGTGCGCCCGGACTCGCTGGCGGCACACCTGTTGAATCAAAAAACGGACTTGCCGCTGCAGGAGTCGTCCGGCAAGGATCACCGCGCCAACACAGATGTTGACACCATCATCTTCAACGAGTTGCATGCCACGCAGGTCATGCCAGCCCAGACTAATCTGGCGGGTTCATCCGGTGCGCCACAGGGTGCCGTCCCGGCCGTGGCCGAGCCACCACCCAGATCAGACCAAGTTGCGCAAACCCTGGCTGCCGGCATTCAGGACATCACCAACGCCATGGTGGAAGATTTCAAGCTCAGCGATGTGCTGCGCATGATTCTGGAGGCCATGTTCCGGGCGCTGGAATTCAACCGCATTGTGTTTTGCATGCGTGACCCGAAAACCGACACGCTGACTGGTCGCTTTGGTCTGGGTGCGGGCGTGGAAGGCGTGGTCAAGCATTTCAATGTGCCCTTGCGCGCCAATGGCACGCCGGATTTGTTTGCCACCGTGTGCATCAAGGGAGCCGACACGCTGATCAGCGATGCCAGCGACCCACGCATCGTGCAGCGCCTGCCCGCCTGGTACCTCAAAACCTACAACGCGCCGACCTTTTTGATCCTGCCCCTGCAGCTCAAGGGTAAACCGTTTGGCCTGATCTATGCCGACAAGGCGCAGCAAGGCGGTCTGGTGGTGGACGAAAAGGAGCTGTCGCTGTTGCGCACGCTGCGCAATCAGGCCGTGATGGCGTTCAAGCAATCTGCTTGAATTTATACGTTTTTTGCCCTCTAGCCCTTATGCAGAAAAGGCAGGCAGCTATAAAAATTAGATGAGGGTAAACCCGTAATTACCGCGCCGGGACTGCTAAAATTGCTGGGTTTGGCCATGCGCCAGGCAACACCCCTGCAACCTACTCCCGGTAAATCTCATGGCCATGTCTTCAGCTGATCGCATCCGCAACCCCCTCCTGAAATCCAAAATCATGTCGGCTGAAGCCGCCGCCGAGTTGATCCCGGCGGGTGCCAACGTCGGCATGAGCGGCTTTACCGGCTCCGGCTACCCCAAGCAGATCCCCGCGGCACTGGCGCGACGCATGAAAAAGGCGCACGCCGCAGGTGAGGCGTTTCGCATCGGCCTGTGGACCGGAGCTTCCACTGCGCCCGAACTCGACGGCGTGCTGGCCGAGGCCCAAGGCGTTGAAATGCGCCTGCCCTACCAGTCCGACCCGACGGTGCGCAAGCAAATCAACGCCGGGCAAATGCAGTACATCGACCTGCACCTGTCGCACGTCGCGCAACTGGTCTGGTTTGGTTTTCTGGGCAACCTGGACGTGGCCGTGGTCGAAGTCGCAGGCATCCTGCCCGATGGCCGTCTGATTCCGTCGTCGTCGGTCGGCAACAACAAAACCTGGATCGATCAGGCTGACAAGATCATCCTCGAAGTCAACTCGATGCAAAACCTGGGTCTGGAAGGTATGCACGACATTTATTACGGCACCCAATTGCCGCCTGACCGCCAGCCGATCCCGCTGGTGCGCTCCTGCGGCCGCATTGGTGAAGCCTATCTGCGTTGTGACCTGAGCAAGGTGATTGCCGTGGTGGAGACCAACCAGCCCGATCGCAACACCCCGTTTGCCGCGCCCGATGAGACCTCGCAGCGCATTGCCAGCCACGTCATCGACTTTCTGGGCAAGGAAGTCAAGGCCGGTCGCTTGCCACCCGACCTGTTGCCCCTGCAATCCGGTGTGGGCAACATTGCCAATGCGGTGCTGGCCGGGCTCAACAATGGCCCGTTCGAGAACATGACCGCCTTCACCGAAGTGCTGCAAGACGGCATGCTCGACATGCTGCGCTCGGGCAAGCTGACATCAGCCTCGGCCACCGCGCTGTCCTTCAGCCCCGAGGCGCTGGCAGATTTCAATGAGAACATTGATTACTACAGCAAACGCATCGTGCTGCGCCCGCAGGAAATCAGCAACCACCCCGAGGTGGTGCGCCGCCTGGGCGTGATCGCCATGAACGCGATGATCGAAGCCGACATCTACGGCAACGTCAACTCCACCCACATCAAGGGCACCAGCATCATGAACGGCATCGGCGGCTCGGGCGACTTTGCGCGCAACGCGTTCCTGTCGTTTTTTGTGACACCGTCCACTGCCAAGAACGGCGCGTTGTCGTGCATCGTGCCGATGGTCTCGCACGTTGATCACACCGAGCACGATGTGCAGATTTTGGTCACCGAGCAAGGCCTGGCCGACCTGCGCGGCCTGTCGCCCAAGCAACGCGCGCGCCTGATCATCGACAAGTGCGCCCACCCCGACTACCGCCCGGCGCTGAACGAGTACTACGAGCGCGCCCTGAAAGAGTCCCCCGGCAAACACACCCCGCACCTGATGAACGAAGCCTTCAGCTGGCAGGACACCGCCATCAAGGTGTTGGAAACGGCTGAGTGAGATGAATGAAAGTGGGGAGGGCCATAGACACTTAGCCATTGCAAGAACCCACTTCCCTCAACCATTAAATCTTTGGACGCGTCGTTCAAACCTTTTTTTAGCGTTGCACCGAACATCTTTCCACGAAATGTTTCGACATGAAGGTAGGTCTCTTTTGTCTGTTAGTGCGCGCTGTACAGGAGTGAATTTGCCGCGTTACGGCCTGCACTCCTCAAACGCAACTCTCCGCGTTCGACCAATTCAGCAACGCACGACCCTGCCAGCTTTGGGTCGCCACTGCTGAGTTGTTTCCAGAACAGGCCGCCACAGATCTCTTTGACCGTGTAGGCTGCGCCTGGCTTCAACAGTTCGATCCGGTTTTTCACTTGCCGGGAAACCCGGTTGAAAAGCCCCTGTTGAACCCAACGACCATGGATGAGACGCATATCGTTTCGTTCGAGGGTTGTCGTGTTTGAGTCAGGTTGAATAAGGTCGACGCGACGTTGGACACTGAGTCCAATGAGTTGAAATGGAAAGTGGTCTATTCAGGTCTCACTGGCCCTGGTGGGGCTGCCCATTTTCATGGCCCAGCTGAACCTGGTCAAAATGCGGGGGCTTTCTTGGGCTTCAAAGGCAGTGTGGAAAGCCCCATCACCGGGGATGCCACCATCACGCCTGAGCAGGCCAACGATCTGTTGAGTGGCAAGTGGTACGTCAATATACATACCAAGGCTTACCCAGCTGGTGAGATCCGTGCTCAGGTCATGCCAAGGGTATGACAGCTTTCAACCTCAGAATGTCTTGAACGGTATTCTGATCATCGAAACCCATGCATCTCTCGCTGGTTGCAAACAGTGTAAAAACCGTTGCCACCGGTGGAGCTTAAGGCCTGACTTGATAAGTATTTGACGTTGGTGAGGATGCTGAAACTTGCTCAAAGCCCTGGCAGCAACAGCCGCTAGCTTGACCTGCCTTGGCGCGGCCCAAGGAAAAACCACAGCAGCAGACCCAGAACGGGCAGCAAGACTACGGCGATGATCCAGATCAATTTCTTCTCATTGGAGACCGAGCTTTGGAAAATGTTGAGAATGGCCCAAATGTCGCCAGCAAGCACCAACACGCCAATGAGTCCGTTGTATCCAAAGTACATCATGTCAGATTCCTTTTGTTCGTTGCTAAAGTCGTCAATGCATGCGTATCAGGCTATGTGACTTGATAAAGCCTGCTCCACCCGATTAGGCATGAACCATGCATTTCGTCTCGCAGGCTCACCCATCCAAGATCGCCGGAAATTCAAAATCCATGGCCATGATTGGAAATCAAAATAAGTGCCGCTCATATTGATGTTCAACAACGACAGCCTAACGGTGAAGTGGCACTTGTTGATGGGTCACTCGTTGCGCGCAGCGTTGAAAGGCGGGTAAATGAGGATCTTGAGATGCAGCCCGCAGAGCGTGGAACACATTTAAGATGTCCAGCCGTTCGGTGCTTTGCAACAGGCGGTCATACAACGCCACGTTTTCGATTTCACCCTGGATCCCAGCAGCGCATGCGGCACCGACACTCATGAATGCTGGTGCCTTTCCCGCCCACAAGTTGTCCAAGGGGATAGAGCCGTATTGCTTGAACAAGGCCACTAAGCTGGCAATATGTCGAACCTCGGCCTCGACAATGTTGATGAACGGACGCACGTCACCAAACTGTTGGATAACTTGCCGGTAGGTTTCGTAGGACTTGTACTCGTCATCCAGCGCCGCCGCCAGTGCCTCTAGCTCGGCGCTGCTCAAAGTTGTGGGGGTCATCATTGGCTTCCAGCCCTCCTCATCATGGGTAATGCCGTGGTTCAGGATCAGGCCGCCCAGGCGCAGCAAGGTCTGCACGACACCAGGTAGATTGGCCTGTTGGCTAGACCCACGTGTTCGAACATGCCAATGCTCGACACCTTGTCGTACAGCGCTTCAACCGTCACATCGCGGTAGGCACGCAATTCGACACTCACCAATTGCTGCAGGCCTTCGTCGGCAATACGTTGTCGGGCATAGTCATGCTGCTCGCGGCTGAGTGCGATGCCATGCGCAGGCGAAGCCTCAGATAGTTCGGTGCTTGCGTACATCATTCACTTGCCAGCTCAATGACCAGCTTGCCGAAGTTCTTTCCTCTGAGCAACCCTATAAAAGCTTCAGGCGCGCTCTCCAGTCCAAAAACAATATCCTCTCGGGCCTTGACGTGGCCGTCCCGGACCCAGGGTCGCATCGCGGCCAGGAATTCGGGATAGCGGGGCGCGTAGTCGTCGAAGATGATGAAGCCTTGCATCCGGATGCGCAGACGAAGCAACGTGCCGATCAGCTGGTCACGCCGGTCCGGCCCGCTTGGTGCTGCCGTTTCGTTGTACATGG
The DNA here is from genome assembly GCA_903905735.1 of uncultured beta proteobacterium. Taxonomy (GTDB): domain Bacteria; phylum Pseudomonadota; class Gammaproteobacteria; order Burkholderiales; family Burkholderiaceae_C; genus Rhodoferax. The sequence goes on along the minus strand of CAIVHU010000182.1, from coordinate 1,918 downwards.
CAATCAGCCCGCACACGGGAACCCTTGCGCATGCATTGAGCAGCGGCAACACCGCGTCGAATACCTTCCCGCCAACATTCTCGAAATAGACATCAATGCCGCTGGGGCAGACTGCTGCGAGCTGCTGTGCAAAGTGGTCGCTGTGATGGTCGACACAGTGGTCAAAGCCCAGTTCATCAACCACATAGCGGCACTTTTTTGACCCGCCCGCGATGCCTACCACGGTACAGCCCTTGATTTTGGCAATCTGCCCGACCACTGAGCCAACCGCACCGCTGGCGGCTGCGACGACGACGGTTTCCCCCGCCGAGGGATTACCGATGTCAAGCAGACCCATATATGCGGTAAAGCCAGTCATGCCCAGAACACCGAGCGCGCGTGCTGGGTAGGGCTCCTCGTTTTCGAGCAAAGTCAGGCCTTTGCCATCGGACAGGGCATAGTCTTGCCAGCCGGCGTAGCCCAGCACCCGTTCACCCACTTTGAAGTTGGCGTTAAGCGATGCCTCCACGCGCGACACTGTGCCGCCAACCATCACATTGCCAATAGCCACCGGCGCGGCGTAGGACGGGTTGTCGCTCATGCGCCCGCGCATATAAGGGTCCAGCGACAGGTATAACGTGCGCAGCAATACTTGGCCAACCTGCGGTTGTGGTACCGGGGTAGTCTCCATCCGAAAGTCTTCATTCGTTGGTGCCCCGACCGGGCGTTTGTTCAAAACGATGCGACGATTGACTGTGGTGCTTTGTGACATGAAATCAACTTTCTCTGGGTGAAAAATTAGTGTTGAACATATCTACTGTGGGTGCAATGGTCTGTGCGCCAGGCAACATGATCCAACGCTATGCAGCGCGTATAACCGTGGTTAAAGGTCCCGCGTGATCATTCCTGTCAGAAAATAAAAATTCATGGTCACGACTGGGAGGCAAGGTAAGTGCCATTTAGAGTCCCCCGTAGGGGATCCGTAAACCCCTCGCCTTTAGGCGACCGGGCTAACAATGCGAGATGAAAGACTACAAAGCTGGAAGTCACAGTGTTTGGGATTGCAAGTACCACCTGGTGTGGATAACGAAGTATCGCTATGCGGTGTTGGTGGGTGATGTGGGGGAGCGTGCCCGGGAACTGTTGCGGGAGATATCGCGAAGTCTGGAGATGACTATATATGCGGGGGCGATCAACCGGGATCACGTGCACATGCTGATCTCGATACCGCCGAATCTATCGGTATCAAAGGCGGTGCAGTACCTCAAAGGCAAGAGCTCAAACCGGCTGTTGTCAGATTTTCCGGTGCTGAGGAAGCGGTACTGGGGACAGCATCTGTGGGGGAGAGGCTACTGGGTAGCGAGCAGCGGCAATGTAACGGACGAAGTGTGGAAGAAATACATAGAGGATCAGAAGCCGGAAACGCCGGATGATCATTTCAAGGTGGTGTAGGACAGTCGGCCGCCAGGCTGACTCTCACCGGCTTGAGCCGTAATAACGAAGCCCTCGCCTTTAGGCGAGGGTAGTTCACTTTCAGGGTTCTACTCACTGCAAAGACCAGACCAGACCAGACCAGACCAGACCAGACCAGACCAGCTGGTTGAGGGCCGCTTAGCCTCCAACGCTCGAAGTCACTTGGGCAACTGTGCCCTAACGTCGTGGGCAGGGAATTCAAAGCCGTTGCTTTGCTCGGGTCATCGTGAAGTTGTTGCCAGAAATTGTGCGAGTTGTGCCAGCACGTCTTGTACCGCCTTATTGGCAGCATCAACGCCTCCTTGAGCGTTGTCGCTGCAAGCCGTGGACTGTTACGCCCCACGCAAAATTCGACAAACGAACCCACACTATTGCAGGTTAAACCAAGCGATGTGTCTCACCGTGCTATGGAAAGTGCACTAGCCGCACGAAGTGTGGGACACAGGTGGGGAGCTGCGTCGAGATA
>CAIVHU010000181.1 GCA_903905735.1 uncultured beta proteobacterium | reverse complement strand
TTGACACCCTGTCACGCCTGGGCGGTGATGAATTTGCCGCGGTGATCGTCGATCTGGATCAGGAAAGTGATTGCGACCCGCTGCTGCATCGCTTGCTGGCAGCTGCCAACCAGCCAGTGATGTTTGGCAGCGCCACCCTGCAGGTGTCGGCCAGCGTTGGCGTAACATTTTTCCCGCAGGCTCAGGAGCTTAGCCCGGACCAGTTGCTGCGCCAGGCCGACCTGGCCATGTACCGCGCCAAGCAGGCGGGCAAAAACCAGTTTCAGACATCTGGGTTTCTGGATTGCCTGTTTTGATGTTCGCAGAACGTATATGTTTATGTTGCATAAACATATGCGAATCCCTTAGTTCCAAAAACGGGTTGTGATTCATAAACTGTTGTTTTGCCAACTACTTGATGGACAACTCGACAATGCAACTGACTCGCCGCGACCTAGTTCTCTCCTCTGTAGCGCTTGCTGCGCCCGCCCTCTTTCCACCGCTACTCCATGCGCAGCAGGCCGCGATCAGCGCAACGCCGCGCAAAGGTGGCGTTCTCAATGTTCACCTAGGCTCCGAGCAGCGCATCCTCAATCCTTCGTTGCGGGCCTCAACCGGTGTGTACATCGTCACCAGCAAAATCATCGAATCGCTGGTTGACCTGGATGCCAGTGGCAAGATAGTGCCGGTGTTGGCCACCTCGTGGACGGCAGCGAAAGACGGCAAGACGGTGACTTTCAAGTTGCGCGAAGGCGTCACTTGGCATGACGGCAAACCCTTTACTGCAGCTGATGTGCAGTACAACGCCATTGAGCTGTGGAAGAAACACCTCAACTTTGGCACCGCGCTACAACGTAACCTTGACGCCGTGGATACCCCGGACAAATATACAGCGGTCTTCCGTTACTCCAGGCCGATCCCGACCGAGCTGCTGTTGCGCGGTTTGGCTGACCTGGGCTACATCGTGCCGCGCCACATCTTCGAAGGCACCAACGTGCTGGAGAATTCAGCCAATACCGCGCCAATCGGCACTGGCCCGTACAAGTTTGTGCAGTACGAGCGTGGCCAGTTCATCATTGCCGAGCGAAACCCGAAGTACTGGCGCAAGGATCAGCCTTATCTTGACCGTATCGTTTGGCGCATCATCACGGACAAGTCTGCTGCCACCGCTGCCATTGAAACCGGCCAGGTGCAACTGAGCGCCTATTCGCAACTCACCTTGGCTGACCTTGACCGTCTCAAGAAAAATCCTGAGTTTGTTGTCACCAGCAAGGGGTTGGAAGCCAATCAGTTCAACAACACGCTGGAGTTCAATTTCCGCCGCAAGGAAATTGCCGATCTACGAGTGCGCCGTGCCATCGCGCATTCGATCAACACCCAGTTCTTCGTCGACAACTTCTTGTACGGCCAAGGCACGCTGGCAACCGGGCCGATCCCATCAACGGCCAAGGCTTTCTACCCGGAAGGCAGCAAGGTGCCTTACCCCTATGACAAGAAGCGCGCCGAGGCGCTGCTGGACGAAGCGGGCTACAAGCGCGGCGCTGGCGGCGTGCGTTTCACACTCAAACTGGTGCCGATCCAGAATGGTGAGGATGTGCCGCTGCTGGCCACCTTCATCCAGCAATCGTTGAGCGAGGTAGGCATCAAGGTGGAGATCGTCAACCTTGACGTGGCCGGTGCGCTGACTGCTGTCTACAAGGACCACAACTTTGACATCGCCACCGGCTGGCACCAGTACCGCGGTGATCCGGCCGTCTCCACCACGGTATGGTTCCGCTCGGGCAGCCCGGTCGGTGCACCCTGGACCAACCAGTATGGCTGGCAGTCCGACAAGGTGGACAAGTTGATTGACGATGCCGCCTCCGAAATCAATCCGGTCAAGCGCAAGGCGCTGTACGCTGAGTTTGTGCGCGAGGTCAACGACCAATTGCCGATTTTCTTCGTCACCCAGCGCGAGTTTTACTCCGTCTACAGCAGCAAACTGCAAAACAGCCACAACACCAGCCGTTGGCCGTCCAGTAGCTGGAACGATACCTGGTTGCAAGCTTAGGCTGTCCATGCGTTTTCTGTCCCTCGCAGGGCGGCGGCTTGCTGCTGCCCTGCCGGCTCTGATCATCATTCTGGCCAGTCTTTTTCTTTTGTTGCAGCTCGCTCCGGGCGATACCGTCGATGCGCTGGTTGCGCAGATCGGTGGTGGCGACCCGTCCATGATTGAGGAACTGCGTCGTCACTACGCCCTTGACCAATCGACCTCGGTGCGTCTGGGAGATTACCTCTGGCGCCTGGTCCATCTCGACCTGGGGTATTCGGCCATCTACGGCAAACCTGTGGTTGATGTGATCCTGGATCGTTTGCCCGCCACCCTGCTGCTGATGGGCTCTGCGCTGGCCCTGTCTTTTGCGGCTGGCATGGCGCTTGGCATCATCGCTGCCCGCCGTGTGAACCGCTGGCCTGACACGCTGATCTCCACGCTTGGCCTCGTTTTTTACGCGACGCCTTCGTTCTGGTTCGGACTGATGGGCATTTTTGTCTTTGCCATTTACCTTGGCTGGCTGCCTGCCGGAGGCTTTGGGACCATCGGCGGTGGCCTGAGCGGTTGGCGGCATGTGCTTGACATCGCTTGGTACCTGACCCTGCCAACATTGACCTTGGCGCTGATCTTCCTGGCCACCTATTTGCGCATCATGCGCGCCTCGATGCTTGAGGTCTCTACCCTTGACTTTGTTCGCACCGCTCGGGCCAAAGGGCTGTCGGACACCGCCGTGGTTGCCCGCCACATCTTGCGTAACGCCTTGTTGCCCATGGTCACGTTGATCGGGCTGCAGGCTGGCACCATGCTCGGCGGCTCGGTGGTTGTTGAAAGCGTTTTCTCTTTGCCAGGACTTGGTCGTCTGGCCTACGAGTCGGTGATGCAGCGCGACCTCAACACCTTGCTTGGGGTGGTTTTTGTGTCCGCCCTGCTGGTCATTGCGATCAATTTCATTGTTGACCTGCTTTACGCCCGGCTTGACCCGCGTATCAACCAAGGGCACTGAGCGTGGACTTCATTCGTCGCTATAGCCGCAACCCGGCTGCCGTCTTCGGCCTGATTTTGCTGCTTGGCGTGTGCGGACTGGCCGCCAGCGCCGGTCTGTTCTACCCGGACAACGCACTTGGCCTGGTTGGTCGGCCGCTGCAATGGCCGTTCAGCAACCCGGCCCACCTCTTTGGCACCGATCATGTCGGTCGTGACATTGGTGCCCAGATATTTCATGGCGCCCGCGTTTCACTCTTCATCGGGCTGGTTGCGACGGTGATCGCTATCCTGATCGGCATCGTTGTCGGCGCCCTGTCGGGCTACTATGGTGGTCTGCTCGACGACATGCTGATGCGCGTCACCGAAGCGTTCCAGATCCTTCCAAGTTTCTTGCTGCTACTTGTTCTGGTCGCGGTTTTTGGTTCGGAGCTGTCAACCGTCATTGTGGCCATCGGTGTCGTCTCCTGGCCTGCGGCTGCCCGGTTGACGCGGGCCGAATTTCTATCCCTGCGCCACCGCGAATTTGTGCAAGCCGGGCGCACGCTGGGCCTCGGTGACTTCAGCCTGATTTTTCGCGAAATTCTGCCCAACGCCCTGCCGCCAGTCATCGTCTACGCCAGCGTGATCATGGCTGTTGCCATCCTGCTCGAAAGTGCTCTCGCCTTCCTCAACCTGTCTGACCCCAACGTGCCATCCTGGGGCAATCTGATCGGTGGTGGCCGTGGCGTGTTGCGTGTCCAGTGGTACGTCTCGGCCATTCCCGGTATTGCCATTCTGGCCACCGTGTTGGCGGTCTCTTTGGTTGGTCAGGGCGTGAATGACGCCCTCAACCCGCGATTGAAAAACCGATGAGCACCATCCTCTCAATAGACCAGCTCAGCGTTCGCCTGCCTGCTGATGCCGACCGCAGCCACGCCCTGAAGGGTGTCTCACTTGAACTGCGGTGCAATGAAATCTTGTGTGTCGTTGGCGAAAGCGGCTCTGGCAAGTCGATGACGGCCAGTGCCATCCTTGGCCTGTTGCCTGAGCGTGTTCGCGCTGAAAGTGGCAGCATCAACTTCGGTGGGCGCAACCTGCTGGATCTGAGTGACAGCGAACTGCGCCAGATTCGCGGGGCCCAGATCGGCATGATCTTCCAGGAACCGATGACAGCGCTCAATCCGCTGCGCAGCATTGGCGACCAGATTGGTGAGATGTTTCGTACCCACACGAAACTCGGTCAGAAAGAGATTGCCGCACGGGTCCAGTCCCTGCTCACCGATGTCCAGATCCCTGACCCGCAAGCGGCGGCCCGCGCCTATCCACATGAACTCTCAGGCGGGCAACGCCAACGCGCCATGATCGCCATGGCTTTGGCTCTGGAGCCAGCGATTCTGATCGCGGACGAGCCGACCACTGCGCTCGACGTCACAACCCAGGCGCAGATCCTCAAACTGATCCGCGAGTTGCAGAGACGCAAAGGCACGGCCGTCCTTTTCATCACCCACGACTTTGGCGTTGTCGCCGAGATTGCTGATCGCGTTGCCGTCATGCAACATGGCGAGCTGGTCGAACAAGGTGTTGCCGACGAACTGCTCAACCGCCCGCAGCACCCCTATACCCGTGCGCTGATTGCGGCCGTCCCTTCCCTGACACCGCCAGCTGTGCGGCATGTGTCGGACGAAACCATCCTCAGTCTGCATGGTGTCAACAAGATCTACCGCAAGGGTGTGCTGTTTTCCCGACACAAGCGGGTGACGCATGCCGTGCGTGATGTCAGCCTTGCTCTGCCCAAGGGGGGCACACTGGGCATCGTCGGTGAGAGTGGCTCGGGCAAATCGACCTTGGCGCGCTGCATCGTGCGCTTGCTCGACCCGGACAGTGGCCATATCGCCTTTGAGGGTGTTGATCTTGCGACACTCAGCCGCAAGGCTTTGCGCCAGCATGCAAAACACGTCCAGATGGTGTTTCAGGACCCTTATGGCTCACTCAACCCGCGCCACCGGGTGGGTGAACTTGTCGCCCAGGGACCCATCGTCCATGGCACGCCACGCCACGAAGCTCTGGCCAGAGCACGTGAGCTGTTCTTGCTGGTCGGATTGGAGCCCGAGGCGATGCAGCGTTACCCCCATGAATTCTCCGGCGGCCAGCGCCAGCGCATCTGCCTGGCGCGGGCGCTGGCCTTGGAGCCGCGTGTGCTGGTTGCCGACGAGCCGGTATCGGCGCTGGATGTCTCGGTCCAGGCGCAGGTCCTCGAATTGCTGGCCAAGCTACGCCAGCAATTTGGCCTGTCCCTGCTTTTCATCACACACGACCTGCGCGTTGCAGCCCAGATTTGTGACCACATCGCGGTCATGAAGGACGGCGTGGTTGTGGAGCACGGTCCTGCCAGCCGGGTTTTTGCCGCACCCGAGCATCCATACACCCGTGCCCTGCTGGCTGCTGTACCTGGCCGCCACTGGACGCCCCCCAGCGTGACGGCTACCCCCGAGCGCATCGCCGCCTGAATCCACCACTGTTGATTGTTGAAAACACCATGTCTGATATCTCCCCCCGCATCGACCACGTTGTCATCAATGTCGCTGACCAACTCGACGCTTCCGTAGCCCAATACCAGCGCCTTGGTTTTGTGCTGACGCCGCGCGGCCACCATTCACTTGGTTCCAGCAACCATCTCGCCATCTTTGGCAACGACTACCTTGAACTGCTTGGCTACGAAGCACACAACGCCCAGGGTGCTGCCCGCCAGTGGGGCAGCCTGCTTGGTTTGAACGGCTTGGTCTTCAAGACGACCGACTCGGATGGGCTGTTCACCGAACTGAGCCACCGTGGTGTCGAACTGGACGGTGACGCGCCACAGGCCTTTTTCCGGCCCATCGAACTGCCCGATGGCAGCACACGTGATGTCCGCTTTCGCACCGTGCGCCTGCATCCTGCGGCGATTCCGAACGGTCGCATTTTCTTCTGTCATCACCTTGACCCAGACCTTGTCTGGCGCAGTGAATGGCAAAGCCACCCGAACAGCACCCAAAGCATCCGTCAGGTGATCGTCAAAGCGCGCGACCCACAGGCATCCATCGCGCTGCTGGAAAAAACCTTTGGCCCGGCAGACGTGGCTGCCATCGACGGTGGCCAGCGCTTGAGCGCAGGTTTTGCCAGCATCGATTTTTTGACTCCGCAAGCAGTGCGTGCCCGTTTGGGTGACGCCACCGAAACCAGCCCGAATGGCCATGACCGCAAGGTTGCGCTAGTCCTCCAGACGCGTTCGCTGGACCAAGCACGCCAAGCCCTGCAGGCCGGTGGCATCGCCTTTCGCGAGCAGGCGGGTGAACTTGTGGTGCCTGCCAGCGAGGCTTTTGGTGTCGCCCTCGTCTTTACTGAATAAACGGGAGAAACAGCCATGTCACAGCTGACAACCCCCAGCTTGCCTTCGCTCTGGTCAGCCACTGCTGCTGCGGCACCTGCCACAGAACCGCTGGATGGCAAGATTGAGGCCGATGTGGTCATCATTGGCGCTGGGTATGCAGGCCTCTCGGCGGCCCTGCACCTGGCCGAGGGCGGCACTCGGGTGCTGGTTCTTGAAGCGGGCGAAGTTGGCCATGGCGGTGCCGGACGCAACAACGGCATGGTCATTCCCGCCCTGACCCGAGCCAACCCCGATGACCTGCGCAGTCGTTTCGGCAAGGAGCGTGGCGAGCGGCTGGCCCATCTGGTCGCCAACTCGGCCAGTTTTACCTTTGATCTGATTCGCCGTCATGCCATTGAATGCGAGGCGGTGCAGGCCGGCTGGACACAACCGGCGCACTCACCGGGCCGCGCTCGGTTGGCTCGCAACCGCTTTGCGCAATGGCAGGCGCTTGGTGCCGATGTCAGTTACCTGGATCGCAACGAGGTTGCCGCGCAGACGGGCTCTCCGATCTATCACGGTGCCTGGCTGGCGAAGACCGGCGGCCATCTCAACCCGCTCAAGTATGTGCGTGGTCTGGCCGCAGCGGCGATTCGTGCCGGTGCTCGGATCCATACCCACAGCCCGGCTACCGCGGTGAGCGCCGACGGCGATGGCTGGCGCGTTGCCACGCCGCATGGTGCCGTGCATGCGGGCAAGGTCATCGTCGCAACCGACGCCTATGCTGACCAGTTGTTCCCGCAGTTGCGCCGTTCCATTGTGCCGGTGCGCTTTTTTCAGCAGGCGACGCAACCCTTGGCTGCGGAAGTCCTCGACAAGGTTCTGCCCGCAGGCTACGCGCTGTCGGATAGCCATGCGGACATGTATTTCGCGCGACCTACCGTTGACGGAAGATTGGTCTCCGGCGGTGCGCTGGTCCTTGAACACAACTGGCAAAAACGCCTGGAAAGCCATACCCGACAGCGCTTGCACAAGGTGTTCCCGGCGCTTGGGTCGAATGTGCGGTTTGAGCATGTGTGGGACGGCCATGTTGCCATCACGCTCGATTTCTTGCCACACCTGCATGAACTCGCCCCTGGCATTCTCTCGGTCACTGGTTACAACGGGCGTGGTGTTGCCCTGGCCACACGCACTGGCAAGCTGCTTGCCGAAGCGGCGCAGGGTCGCCACGCCGATGATCTCGACATCCCGCTCACGCCGCTACAGAGCGTGCCGCTGCATGGCGTGGTCAAGCGGGTGGCTCGCTTTGAGCTGCTGCGTTACCGCTGGCGTGACACCCGGGAAGTGGTTGCCTGAACATGAGCGTTTTGCCTGATATCGCTGCGCTGAAGGAACTCATGGTCGGCTGGCGCCACGACCTGCACGCCCATCCGGAAACAGCTTTTGAAGAGGTCCGCACCAGCGCCCTGATTGCCGAATTGCTCATCTCCTTTGGTATCGAGGTTCACACCGGTCTGGCGCGCACGGGTGTGGTTGGCGTTATCCGGGGGCATGCGCCCGGTCCCTGGGTCGGGTTGCGTGCCGACATGGATGCGCTTGACGTGCCAGAAAGCAACGTTTTTGCTCACCGTTCGAGCACCCCCGGCAAGATGCACGCCTGTGGTCATGACGGGCACACCAGCATGCTGCTGGGCGCCGCCCGCCACCTGGCTGCCAAGCGCGATTTTGCGGGCACCGTCGCGGTGATCTTCCAGCCCGCCGAGGAAAACGAAGGTGGCGGGCGGGCCATGGTCGAGGACGGCTTGTTTGAGCGTTTTCCGATCGAGACGGTTTATGGCCTGCACAACTGGCCAGGCCTAGAGCTGGGTCATTTCGCCATCCGCACCGGCCCACAGATGGCGTCTTATGACATTTTTGAGATCACGCTTGATGGTCAGGGCGCACATGCCGCCATGCCCCATCTGGGGCGCGATTCAATGGTCGCCGCAGCCCAGTTGGTGACGGCTTTGCAGACCATTGCCAGCCGCGATGCGAACCCGCTTGATGCGATCGTGGTCAGCGTGACACAGATTCATGGCGGTGACACCTGGAATGTGCTGCCGCAGCAGGCGGTTCTGCGTGGCACCGTGCGTGCGTTTGACGCGCGTGTCCAGGATCTGGCCGAACGGCGCATCAGCCAGATTGCCCAAGGTATTGCTGCCACCTTTGGCATCCGTGCCGGGTTGCGTTATGAGAGGCGTTATCCACCCACCGTCAACGCCGCTGGTCCGGCCCGCATTGCGGCAGCAGCAGCGACAGCCCTGGTTGGTGCTGACAAGGTGGACCTTGATCCACGTCCCTCCATGGGCGCCGAGGACTTCGCCTTCTTGCAACAGGCTCGCCCTGGCGCCTACATTTGGCTCGGTGCTGGCCCCGGTCAAGCGGGCTGCATGCTGCACAACCCCGGGTACGACTTCAACGATGAGATTTTGACGACCGGTGCCAGCTACTGGGTTGAGGTCGTTCGCCAAGTGCTTGGCGTGGTTTGAGCATGCACGTCATTGTTCTCGGCGCGGGTGTCGTGGGTGTCACGACGGCTTATTACCTGTCGCAGGCAGGGCACCGGGTCACCGTGCTTGAGCGCGCAACAACGCCCGCAAGCGCGGCCAGTTATGGCAACGCCGGGGGCTTATGTCCCGGTTTTTCCGGCCCCTGGGCATCACCCGGGCTTTTACGCAAAGCGGGTGGCTGGCTGTTGCAGAAAAACGCGCCACTCAGCATCGGTCGAGGCATCGAATGGGCTGATGTGCCCTGGCTGTGGCATTTCACCGCCAATTGCCGCAGGGCCGCTTTTGCCCGCAACAAAGCGCGCATGCAGCGCATCGCCCACTACAGCCAGGCCCGCCTGCTCGAACTGAACCGAGACCTGGGTTGGGGAGATAACTACGATTTTCGCCAGGCAGGTGTGCTGCAGCTGTTTCGTGATCGCACCGACTTCACTGCGGCCAAATATGGTGCCGTGCGCGTGCTGAGTGCGGCAGGTGTTGACCATCGCCTGGCCGATGCAGCTGAGCTGGCAGAGATTGACCCGGCGCTGGCGCCAAGTGCAGACCACTTTGTCGGCGGGCTGCTGCTGCCCGGTGATGCCTCTGGCGATTCGCAAAAATTCAGCCTGGCGCTCGCCTTATGGCTGGCGGAGTGTGGTGTCGATTTCCGTTATGCCCATGAAGCTTGCGCCTTGCTCGGCAATGCGCAGGAAGTGACGGGGGTGCGAACGCTTCGTGGCGAATTCACGGCTGATGCTGTTGTCGTTGCGCTTGGTGCTGAAGCGGGCAGCTTGCTCAAACCATGGCAATTGAAGCTGCCGATCCGACCTGTCAAAGGCTACTCTTTGACGGCGCGGATCCATCGTTGTGCGGAGATAGCTCCGACGGTGGCTGTGATGGACGACCAGCACAAAACCTTCATTGCCCGCCTTGGCAACCGGATCCGAATCGCGGGCATTGCCGAAATATCAGGCTTTGACCATCGCCTGCCGCAAGGTAAGCGGACTTTTCTGGAAAAGCGTCTGGAAGATGTTTATCCCGGTGTTGCCGATTTTTCAGAGGCTCAGTTCTGGTCTGGTTTGCGCCCAATGACCTGGGACGGCCCGCCGATTCTTGGCAAAACGCCTGTTAGTCGACTGTTCCTCAATGCGGGTCATGGTTCCAGCGGTTGGACCCAGGCTTGCGGCACTGGCAAGCTGGTTGCTGACATCGTTTCCGGCAAGCAGCCCGATCTTGACTTGGATGGCTTGACCTTGGCGCGTTTTGACAAGGCGGTTTCGCGATGATTCTGGCTGGCTTTCCTTTTGCCACGCTGGATTGGACAACTGTGGAGCGTACCGAACACCCGGGGGCAACAGGCACCTCTTATTGGCAAACCCGGATGTTCGGTGAAGTCCGTGTACGCATCATCGAATACTCCCCTGGCTACCTGACCGGTTACTGGTGTACCAAGGGCCATGTCTTCTTTTGCATAGAGGGTGAACTCGACATCGAGTTGCAGGACGGGCGCACATACTCTCTTGCGCCGGGTATGAGTTTTCAGGTGGCCGACAACGCGGAGCCTCACCGCAACTTCACGCGTCATGGTGCGAAATTTTTTGTAGTGGATTGACCATACTGGCGGCAAACCACCACCCCATCTTCGCTTTGCTTTTGTTGGCAACCTATAGGCTTGTCGGCCCGCATTTATCACTCACTTAGACGGAGGAGCTTCACCATGGACCACACCCACTTTTTCGCAGCCAGTTACACCCAGGCTCGCGCCAAATTCATCCACGCCGTCCAGTCAGTCAATGGTGCCCTGACGAGCTACCCGCATCCTGACCAGAAAGGACCGAATGGCGAGCTGCTGTCGATTGATGTGGCACACGTCGGTGATGTTGCCGCTGAAAAACAGTTGATCCTGATCAGTGGCACCCATGGACTGGAAGGCTACGCTGGCTCAGCCGCCCAGATTGCCTGGCTGACCCTCGGCTCAGCCGCCAAACTCCCGGCGGGGGTGGGTGTCTTGCTCATCCACGGCCTGAACCCCTATGGTTTCGCACATTTCAGTCGAACCACGGAAAACAATGTGGACCTGAACCGCAACTTTGTGGACCACGACCAAGCGCACCCAGCAAACCCGGATTACGACCAGCTGCATCCGCATCTCAAAGCAGAAGACTGGGGCTGGGAGTTTCTTGACGCCATGGCTGCTGCAGAGACCCACTACCGCTCAGAACACGGCGCAGATGCCTTGTTCAATGCCCGTGTCAAAGGCCAGTACAACCACCCAGATGGCTTGTTCTACGGTGGACAGGCGCGGGAATGGTCCAACCTCACGCTGCAGCGCATCATCGAAGAGCACCTGGCGCCAGCCCGTCAGATCGCCTTGATCGATTGGCACACCGGATTGGGCCAATACGGGGAACCCTTTTTCTTGTGCTTTAGCCCGGATCACAGCGCCGAATACCAACAGGCTGTGGCCTGGTGGGGCGAGCACCGTATTAGCAATGCCCGTCCACATGGCCTGTCTCGCCCGAATTACTCAGGGCTGGTCTTTCACGGCGTCAGCCGCTTTATTGGCGATCGGCCCTTGGTTGGCGCCGTCATTGAATTTGGCACCCGCGAGATCGCCATGAACAAGGTACAGCCGCTCGATCAGTGGCTGCGTTTTCGGGCGCCGCGTAATACCGAGGGGTTCGACTTGCTCCAGCTCGACCTGCGTGACGCCTATGTTCCGTTCTCGCAAGAATGGCGTATAGGCGCACTGCGCCAGTCTGTTGAGATCACTGAACAGGCTGTTGTCGGTTTGGCTACCCGCAATGACAGGCCTTAGCATCAGGGACGTCACAGTGGCCTACGGGGGGTTCCGGGCCTTGGACGACGTAACCCTCGAACTGCCGCTCCGCCAAACGGTGGGTCTCGTCGGCGAATCGGGGTCGGGCAAGTCGACCCTCGCGCGGGTGGTAGCCGGCCTCATCGTCCCCCAGACGGGGACCCTTGAACTCGGCGGGCGGCCGCTGCAACGACGTCGGACGAGGGAACAGAGGAAGAAGATCCAGATGGTGTTCCAGAACCCCGATGCGTCGCTGAACCCGAAGCTGACCGTCCTGCAGCAATTGTCCGAGGCCTTGCTCTTCCACCGCATCGTCCCCCGTCAACACGTAGTGGACCGGTGTCGTCAGTTGCTAGCCCAGATACACATCGACGCCGACGCCCTGGACCGCTACCCCCATGAGTTTTCCGGGGGACAGCGTCAGAGGATCGCCATGGCCCGGGCCCTGGGGGTGGAACCCGATGTTCTGGTGGCCGATGAACCGACCAGTGCCCTCGACGTTTCGGTTCAACTGAGCACTTTGGGCTTGTTCCAACAGGTGAAGAACGACCAGCCCCTGACTGTTCTATTCATTTCCCACGACCTTGGGGTGATCCACGCGGTCAGCGACGTGGTGGCCGTGATGCGGCGAGGAGTCTTGGTGGAGGTAAGCCCCAAGGACCAATTCTTCGCCGGTCCCCAAACCGACTATGGCCGGAACCTCCTTGCCGCCGTCCCCCGGATTCCGGGCTACAACAAGGAGCTTTGAACGATGGAACGAAGACAAATGGTTCCCTTAACTGTCTTTGAGTTTGCCCAACTGCGTAAGTCGCTGGGGCGGTTGCTTTCGACCACCCAAACGCCTGTGGTCCTGCCCGGCGAGGCGATTCTGGGCATCGAGGCCGTGGCCGCCGGGGTGGCAGCTCCGGCACGACGGGTGCTCAACCTCGTGTCGGGACCCTACGGGGACCAATTCGGCACGTGGCTTGAACGACGGGGCGCGGATGTGGCCAACGTGACCTGTGGCTACCACGAAGTCATCGACGTTGGCACCGTGACGAGGGCCATCCAAACCCATCGTCCCACTGTCCTGGCCTTGGTCCAGGCCGAGTCGGCCACCGGCGGAACCAACCCGACCCGAGACATTCTGGCCGTGGCCCGGGAACACGGCTTGGTCACCATCGTGGATGCCGTGTCTGCCGTGGGGGCGGAGCCCGTTCTGGTCGACGAATGGGCCGCCGACTTTGTGGCCGTCGGTGCCCAAAAGGCTCTGGCGGGGCCCAATGGCGTCAGTGCCGTCGCCGTCTCGGCCCGGGGTTGGGCCCTGGTCGAGGCCAACCCGTCGGCTCCCCGTGGATCGATTCTTTCATTGTTGGACCACCGGGCCGCCCAAGCTCCGGGTTTGCCGGTTCCCCCGGCCCTTCCGGTTCTCGAAGCCAGAGCCCTCATCGATGCCCTCAGGTTGGTCGAGGACGAGGGGCTCGACGAGGTTCACCGTCGGCACCGCCGGGCGTCATTGGCCGCCCGGGCGGCCCTCGGTCCCCTGGGGCTCGTCCCCTGGCAATCCAACCCTGGCCACGCTGCCCCGGTGAACACGACGGTGAGGATGCCCCGGGACCGAGGGACCCTCGATGCACCCCGGGGTCTGGTGGCACCCGGCGACGGTGTCCTCCGGGGTCAGTTGTGGCGAATCAACCACTACGGAGCCTACGCCGACCTCAACCGCGTCGAAGAAGCCGTGGAAACCCTCGCTTCGCTGGTCGCCCGACCGAAGGACGAGGCCCTGGCCGCAGCCCGAGCAGGGTGGGAGGCTGAACATGGTTTCTGACCCAACCTTCCACGGAGTGTTCTTGGTAGGGAAACAAGAATGCGCGCATTCTGTGGGCAATGATGACCAAAGGGTATAGCTTTGATCCCCGCCATGTGAGTGTCAAGTCAGCCGGTGCAGCAGCAATGGCGTAGTCGATTCGAGAGATTTATTTCTGCAAGACGTGAAATTGAAGATGCAGTAGACAGGTCAGACCGGCGGCGGGCAAGCTCGATAAGATTCAGGGGAATGCATTGGCATAAGCCCGCTTCGCAAATGGAGCCCCGCCGAGCGGTTCGTATCTGGGTCCGCACAACAAGTGCAACAAGGCCGTCTGTAAATGTGCAGTCTGTTCCTCGTTTCCTCGCCGCTTCACCTCACGCCAATGCTGAATACCGTAATCAAGAGTAAACCAAATGTAAGCGCGCCATTAACCGCAGGTAGTCAGGGAAGCGGAATTGGTGATATTTCTGGTAGGCGCAGGTTCCAGGGCAGAAGCGCCTCAACATCTTCAACCGTCTTTGCGGCTGGTAATTCGCGTAGTACTCGACGCAGCCA
>CAIVHU010000180.1 GCA_903905735.1 uncultured beta proteobacterium | reverse complement strand
CGTACCTGCAGATGTTCGCGCTAGCCTTGGCGCTGTGCCAGGTACACGCTTGGTCTGGAGCACCATGTCAGACGGACGAGCCATTGTGCGTGTGAAAAACAAGTCCATCCTCGACATGGTCGGGATGTTGAATCCGGCACCTGGCAAGCATGTTTCAGTTGAAGAAATGAACCCCTGGCGGTAAAGCAAATCTATGGCCGCATTGGATACCAACGTTTTGGTTCGCCTGATTGTCGAAGACGATCCGGTGCAAGTTGCCAGCGCAAAGAAGCTGCTCGCCAGATGCATCCTGGGGAACGAAACGCTCTTTGTCCCAATTACCGTCTCGCTCGAACTTGAGTGGGTTTTGCGCTCCAGGTTCGGTTTCAGCAAACCCCTGGTCATCGAAGCGCTGTCGCGTATTTTGACGGCGGTAGAACTTTCTTTTGAATCCGAAAGCGCGCTTGAAATAGCTCTGGTGAACTACGAACAAGGCACCGCAGACTACTCAGATTATTTGCATTTGGCGTTGGCAGAGAAAGTCAATGCACAACCCCTGTGGACCTTCGACAAGGCAGCTTCTAAATCCACTATGGACGAATCTATAATCCATATTGGACGGTTGATGAGTTCCAAATAGCCGCCAATGCACAACCTCTTTAGCGCATGACCACAGCTCACATCAACACGCGCCATCCTCTTCATAACGGCCGTGGACGAACCCGTTGTTGACAGTCAAAGGTCATGCCGCAGAGTGGGTACGCACCCACTCTCGCATCGCCTCATTCACACGGGTTTGCCAGCCTTTGCCGCTGGCCTTCAGAGCGGCCAGCACATCAGCATCAAAACGAATCGTGGTAGGCACCTTCAGCGGCTTGTCTTTGGGGCCGCGCTGGCGCATGGCACAAAGTTGCGCATACACCTCTGGTGAAAAGAACTCGCGCGCAGGCAGCGCACGTGCAAAGTCTTGCTCCGTCCACTCCGGGTTGTCCGGATCGGCGGCAATGCCAGCGTTGATCTGGGATTCTTCTTCAGGCGTGGGCAGGATGATGACCCGACCCGAGCGCGTTTCAATGGTCTTTTGCATAGCGAAGTACCTCTCTTGGGTTGGCTTTTCTCAGGCTGATCAATCGGATTCTGGTTGCACGGAAACAGAAAACCAGGACATACATGCGCTGCCCAATCAACCCTGTCGCGCAAAACCGGGTCTCCGCATAGTGACGGCGGTTGTCTGCGATGACTGCAGCAGTGTCCCACTCAAAATCATCGGCCAGATCAAACCACACAAGATGCTTGGCCACGTTTGCAGCCAATTTTTTAGGGTCATACTCGTAGCGCATAGACTATTGTATTAACAATATTCTCAATTAGCAAAATTTGTTAATACGTTTATGCCAATCATCGACATCAACTTTGCCTGAACGGGAGCGCGGGGGGTTCCAATATCTAAAAGAAAATAGCTGCCAGCCCTTACAAATAAGGGGATGGCAGCTATTTTTTTAGAGCAAATAAATCAGTGCAAATACTGCCGCTGGCCTTCCAGGTTTTGCTCGCAGTGGGTGAGCCAGGGCTCGGCCAGGTAGCGAATCTGCGCGTCGTTGTTCAGGATGCGCTGCATGATGCGGGTCTTCTCGGCGCGCTGCTCGGGTTGTAGTTGATCGGTACTGGCGCGTGCGCGCAGTTGCTCGATCAGCACCGCGCAAGCGCCTTCAAAGCGCACCACCTGCTCCCAGTCTTCAGATTTGGCAGCGTTCAGCATCTCGGCGCTGCTGTCTTCGATGGCTTTGTAATAGTCGATGAGGATTTGTGACATTTTTGGCTCCATCGATTACATCAAACGGTTGATCACGCTTTGTTCGCTACTCATTTGTTTCCAGCCTTGCGCAATGGGTTCAATCACCCGAAAGACATCAGCCAGAGCCACTTGGTCGTTGTGCAAATTGGCATGCGTCAGACGCAACACACAATATCCGTAGAGGCCATTGAGGTTTTGCGCCAGTTCGCCACCATTCGCCAGGTCCAAGGCGGGCTTGAGCGCCTCGTCAATCATCCGCACCGCCCGGGTAATTTGTCGCCCCTTCGTTGGGACATCACCCCGCTCCATTGCGGCACGCGCCGACCCTACAGCCTGCACCAGCGCTTCAAACAGCAGGTTGACCAATTGGTGTGGGTTAGCCTCGCTAACGGCGGTCTCCACACTGACTCGTTGATAAGCTGAAGCTGAACGCTGACTGACTGAAGTAAACATGGTGGCATCCATTTTGTTTGTTACTTTAGTTATCGGCATGACAGCGTGCAACTCAAGCTATTTATTGGCAACAACCCCACTTTACGCCGAGGACTTGTTCCATTGCGCCACCTGTTGCGAGACATAGGAACTCAGCGCGTTCAGTGACGCCATCTGGGCATCCAGCGCGCTGTAGCGCGCGCGCAAGCGTGTCTCGAACAAAGTGGCCGCGTCGTTCACCTTGGACTGCTCCGTGGTATTCGATGCAAGTGCTTTTTGCAAAGCTGTCGTTTCATTGCTCACTGAGCCGTTACTGGCCAGCACACCCTGACCCAATGTTTTGAACTTCAAGGCAAAACCGTTGGTCGCAGGATCGTTGTTATTGTTGGTGAAAAGTTGCTGCAAACTGGTGCCGTTGTTGGCAGCCGTACTCAGTTTCGCTGTATTGATGCTCAGCGAGCCATCCAACTGGACCTCCAACCCTACATCGGAGAGATGCTGTGAGGTAGCGCCCAGGCTGCTGGACCCGAGCATGCTGCGCAGCACATTTTGCAGGCCAACCACCGTGGAATCACCCTGGAACAACCCCGCTGTCTTGGTGGCGGAGTCGTACTTTGTCAGGCCTGCCAGATTCGCATTGAGCGTGTTATAGGCCGTCACAAAGTCATTCACATTTTTCACCGCCGATGTCACGTCCTCAGATATCCTCATAGTCAGTGGCGAACTGACCCCGATAGTCGTGCTATTGACATAGCCGGTTGTTGTGGTGGTCAGCAGATTGATGGTGACCCCAGGGAGACTATTGGTTAGCGTGTTGGTGGCAGATGTCACCGCCAAGCCATTGATGCGCGCCTTGGCATCCTGGGCATACTGCACCGGGTTGTCAGTCATGGTACCGGTCGAACTCGACGACGGATCGAACACCAGCCCCGCCAACGTCGCATCAGCAGATGTGACTTTAAAACCTGATGCCGCGCCCGTGGTCTTGGAAGTCAGCAACAACCGTTCATTGGTGCCATCGTTAAACACCGAGGCGGTCACCCCCGCATTGGCACTGTTAATCTTGCTGGCGATGTCCGAGATAGTGTCAGTCGCCAGAACTGTCACAGGCATACTGGCCGCAGCAGTGCTCGGTGTAAAACCCGGCGAGCTACCCGAAGTGTCCCAGGTACCCAACTGCAATGTGAGGGTACCCGCCCCAAAAGTGGTGGTCGCCGGCATGGCTGCTGACGACACCGACTGCTGCTGCGCCAGTTGGTCTACATCCAGGCTAAATGTGGTGGCATTGGCAGTGCCGTCGGCGGTGATGGTGGCAGCATTAGAGTTTGACGATGTGGCATTTCGCGCACTCCACGTGCTTGGGTCGGCAATGCGGGTGGCCACGTCGGTCAACGCCGAAAACTGCGCCTGCACCTGCGCAAAAGCAGAAATCTGGTTTTGGGTGTTGGTGGCCTGCAGCGTCAAATTCTGCAGCGGCTGCTTTTCCAAATCCACCAGCTTCGAGACGATGCTATTGACATCCAGTCCGCTGCCAATACCAATTGATGAAATAGTGGCCATGTTAGCCTCCTAAGTGAACCAAACACCCCTGATTGTCGTATGGCAGGCGCCAGGGCAAACGCCCATATAGCCGACCATTCACATGCTTTTTTTTCGGCACGCCGCCACAGCACGCAAATCGACCCTGAGTGTGCTATCGGCAAACCCGCCAGATACTTGAGCGTTAGCCCATCTTTAACGTAAGAATTATGTAAGGTGGTTGTTTTGTACCTTTTCAACGTTGTAAGTTGTTGATTTATATAGGTGGTTCGTCTCCTGTTTTTGATTTTCGTTTTGTTGTGCCATAATAGTTTTGGCTTCTTG
>CAIVHU010000179.1 GCA_903905735.1 uncultured beta proteobacterium | reverse complement strand
CAGGGGGCGATGTGAGCCGACATGTTGGCCTGCATGGCAGCGGGTTTGGCACCCTTGGTCGGCATGGGCTGGGCCGGTGGCTTCAAATCAGCTTGCAGCACCAGTTCAGCCTGCGGCCCGGCCAGCGCGCCGCGCAAGGTGGCCTGGGCATCCAGGCGCAGTGGCTCCGGGCTGCCGGGTATGGTGGCATCCACTGCGCCACGGGCCTGCACTTGCAGCGCCATCGGGCCGCTGGCTTGCAACTGCCCGGTGAAACTGTAGATATTGGATAAAAACTGCCCCTGGCCCCTGTCCAGCTTGTGCAGGTAGCTATCAAATTCATAATGAAAACTGAGCTTTTCGAGGCGCTGGGTGCTCAGGCCGGTGAGCTCCACGACATCGATTTGCACATCGGCATCCACCAGAAACGGCAGCCCCAGACTGGTGGGCGGCAGCGTCGGCTCGGCCGGTGTGGGCGCGCGCGGGTCCTGGATGGTCAGTTGCTGGATATGCAACTGGCTCAGGTGCAAGCGGCGCTGCAGCAGCGCCTCGGGTTCCCAGGCCAACGTGATATCGCGGGCCTCAACGCTGAGTTCACCCTGTTGCCAGCGCAGCCAGCCAATGCGCCCGCCATGCCGCAAGGAGCCGCTGACCTCGCGCGTCTGCAGCGTCTGGCCAGCGGGCAGCACGCTTTGCACCTGCCGCAAGGCGACGGCCAGCGAGGTGTCGCCGCCCGCCCAGACCCATAAACCTGCCAATCCCAGCAAAAGAGCCAGCAGCAGGCCCGCCAGAGACCACAGGGACCAACGTAGCAGCGGCCTCAAAACACAAACCCCACGTTCAGGTGCAGGCGCCACTGCTGCACTGCCACACCGTAGGCCAGGTCAATCTCCAGCGGACCTACCGGCGTTTTCCAGCGCACGCCGCCGCCGACGCCCACTTGCGCATGCAGGGCGGCAGGCTTGTTGGCCACCGAACCGGCGTCGATAAACAGCGCACCTTCCCAGTCCGTCAGTCGGCCCTGGACGGTGATCGGGTGCTGCCACTCCAGGCTGCCGGTGGTCATGTAGCGGCCAGCCACGACGGTACCGTCGGCCTGCGTGATGCCAATGCTGCGCAAGGCATAGCCGCGCACGCTGGTCGCGCCGCCGGTCAGAAACAACAAGGTGGACGGCAGGCTGGTGCCGTCCTTGACCGCGACCGCGCCGACCTCGGCGCGCACGGCCAGACGCCCGGCGCGCAGGTCAGGCAAGCCGTCCGGCTGCCTGCCCAGCGGCAGGAAGCTCTGCCAGCGCGTTAGCACCCGGCTGAAAGGCAAGTGCTCGCTGCCCAGCGTGGTGCCGCCGCCGACCTCCAGCCCCCAGGCCCAGCCACTGGATGGGAAGGGCAGGGCATCGAACTGGCGCAGGGTAAAGGCATAGTTGACGCTGAGCGCCTCCGCGATCTGAGCGCTCGACGCGTCCGCTGTGGTCGTGTCGGCGCGGTCGTATTCCAGATAGTAGTTGCGGTCAATGCGATCACCTTCCTTGAGGGAACCTGCGCGCCAACGCTGGCTGCCCACGTCAGATGTGCCGCTGCGTTCGTCTTGCAGCAGCAAGGACGTGTTCCAGCGCCAGCCGTTGGCGTCGGGCGGCGCGGTCAGCTCGGTGCTGAGTGATTTTGTGTCGCGGTCCAGCGAAATCTTGCTGAGCGCACGCCAGCCCAGGCCGGGCACCTGCTGGTGCAGATGCTCGGCGCTGAAGCGCGCGCCGCTGTCGCTGCTGGCACCGATACCCAAGGTGATTTTTTGCAGCTTTGCCTCACGCAGCGTCACAAGGACCTGCGCCGCCTGCGGGTCAGAGGTGGTGTCAACGCGCACAAAGGCCGAGTTGAAATAGCCGCTGGAGGTGAGGCGTTGCTGGGCGGCCATCAGTTCTTTGAGATCGTAGTCCCTGCCCTCATTCAGGCGGGCCAGGCGGTTGACCAGTTCGGCATTAAAACGTGTCAGTCCTGTGGCCACCAGCTTGCCGATTTTGTAGCGTGGGCCTGAATTGAGGGTGATCTCAAGCCGGGCCATGTGGGTCACGGGGTCCACATCCGCCAGCGATTCGCTGATCGTGCCGGTGGGGTAGCGCAGGCTGGTGAGCTGGCTCAGGGCTTGCTGCTTGGCGGCACCCCAGCCAGCCTGGGTGAAACGGTTGCCAGCGGGTAGCAGCCAGGTGGATTCGATGGTGGCGCGCTGGGTGTTGGCAGCCGCGTCGGTGGTGATGGGGCCGGTGAAATGGACCAACACCTGGCTGATTCGAACTGGCTCGCTTGCCACGACGCGGATGTGCACCGTGCGCTGACCCGAATCGGCGACCGAACCATCGCGCGTGATGTCGATCACGGGTGAGAAGTAACCCAGCGTGGCCACCAGATTCTGGATATCCAGCCGTGCCATATCCATGAGCCGCGTGAGTTCGTCGTCGCTGAGGTCCGTCAGACTGCGATAGCGCTGCAGTTCCAAGTGGCGATCCAACAACGTCTTGATCTCATCCGGGGCGGTGATGTCGAGCTGGAAGGCAGCTTTCTCCGGGGCAGCGGCCGGATCAGATGTGCCGGTGTCCGCGGCTGGTGGTGGCGGGTCTGCTGCGCTGGTCGCAGACTCGGACGTGCCTATATCGGCCGAATCTTGTGCCATGGCCAGCAGCGGTGCCAGCAGCAGGGCCGCCGCAAGCCAAAGCGCCTTCATTTGCTGAGCAATCGCATCGCGTCTTCCAGCCCCTTGAGCGTCATCGGGAACATGCGCTGGCTCATCAGTTGCTGCACGATGCTGATGCTTTGGCGGTACCGCCACACGCCTTGCGGCTCGGGGTTGATCCAGGCGAACTGCGGGTAGGCATGGGTCAGGCGGCCCAGCCACTCGGCACCGGCTTCCTCGTTGCTGTATTCCACGCTGCCGCCGGGCTGCAAAATCTCATAGGGGCTCATGGTGGCATCGCCGATGAAGATCAGTTTGTAGTCCTTGTTGTATTTGCGCACGATGTCCCAGGTGGGGAACTTTTCGGCAAAACGGCGGCGGTTGTTCTTCCAGACAAAGTCGTACAAGCAGTTGTGAAAGTAATAAAACTCCAGGTGCTTGAACTCGGTCTTGGCGGCAGAAAACAGCTCTTCGACCCGTGCAATGTGCTCGTCCATGGTGCCGCCCACGTCCATCAGCAGCAGCACCTTGACGTTGTTGTGCCGCTCCGGGCGCATCTTGATGTCCAGGTAACCGGCGTTGGCAGCGGTGGAGCGGATGGTGTCGTCCAGGTCCAGTTCTTCGATGTGCCCTTCGCGGGCAAACTTGCGCAGGCGTCGCAGCGCCACCTTGATGTTGCGCGTGCCAAGCTCCTGGGTGTCGTCATAGTCGCGGTAGGCACGCTGCTCCCAGACCTTGACGGCGCTTTTGTTTTTGCCCGCGCCGCCAATGCGCACGCCTTGCGGGTTGTAACCACCGTGGCCAAACGGGCTGGTGCCGCCGGTGCCGATCCATTTGTTGCCGCCTTCGTGGCGTTCCTTCTGCTCTTCGAGGCGTTTTTTGAGCGTCTCCATCAGCTCGTCCCAGCCCATTTTCTCGATGGCCGCCTTTTGCTCGGGGCTGAGATTGAGCTCCAGCGTTTTTTTGAGCCAGTCCAGCGGCACTTCTTTGGTGAAGTCGGTGACCAACTCCACGCCGTGGAAGTAGGCCGCAAATGCCCGGTCAAACTTGTCGTAATGCTTTTCGTCCTTGACCAGCGTGGCGCGGCTTAAAAAGTAGAAGTCTTCCAGCTTGTAACCGCTGGGGGCGCTGTCTTCGTCATCCGAACTTGGCGTTTTCGGCCCGACCACACCGAGCTTGAGCGCCTCCAGCAGGGTCAGGAACTCCTTGACCGAGACCGGTAGTTTGGCGGCGCGCAGGGTATAGAAGAAGTCGATCAGCATGGCATTCTCTTAAAGCCAGTTTTCCAACTTGAGTCCTGGCAGCCGATCAAACTCTCGGGTGTTGTTGGTGACCAGGGTCATGTTTTGGGCCAGGGCATGGGCAGCAATCCACAAGTCGTTGCCGCCGATGGTTGTGCCTTGTGATTCCAGAAATGTGCGGGTTGTCGCGTAGTGTTGAACCGCCTGTGTACAGATCGGCAAAACGGGCACAGCGCGAAGAAGCTTATTCAACTTGACACTCAAGATGCTGGCGCGTTGGCTGATTCCTAGTTTTGCCAAGCCATAAGACAACTCGCCGGCAGTGATGGTTGAGATGGCCAGAGAAGCGGGGTCACATGCCCTGAGACGGGTCGTCAGTGGCGCTGAGTAATCACGCAAAAAATAGCTGACTGTGTTGGTGTCCAGCAGGAACTTCATGATCCGTGCTAGCCGCCAAGCAGCTCGTTCCAGTCACGTTCCTGGGGCGCTTGTAGGGCTGCATTCTTCATGATGCGGTCCCACTCAGAGGATTCTTCGTCAGAGACATGCGGCCAGTTGCCCAGGGCTTCGCCCAAGGATTGCTTTTTTTCTCTCAGCACCACTTCGTCGCCCCTGCGATAAATTTCGACAGCCTTGCTTTTGAACTGAAACGCCTTGGGCAGGCGCACAGCCTGGCTGTTGCCTGACATGAAAACGGCGGCGGTGGTGGTCATGGCGGGCTCCCTCAGGTTGCAATATACAAAGTGTATATGGTTGAGTTTTTGGGTTCAGGCAAGGTTCTGTGTGGCTGTAAGACTTATATGCCAAATAGGCCTCCAGCCCTTATCGGTCAAGCGTAAGCAGCTATGTAAGTTGTAACAATCAAGTGCCTGCTTGTTGTGCGGTTATCAGCGCGGCTTGTCCAGCGCATGCAGCAACTGGGCTTTCACTTCCGGCCATTCACCGCTGCGCAGGCTGTACATCACCGTGTCGCGGATGGTGCCGTCGCGGCGCAGCGCGTGGCCACGGATCACGCCGTCTTTTTTGGCACCCAGGCGCTCGATGGCCGCTTGAGAGGCGTGGTTGAAGTTGTCGGTGCGCCAGCCCACCACATGGCAGCCCAGAACTTCAAACGCGTGCGTCATTAGCAGCAGCTTGCACGTGCTATTGACATGAGAGCGCTGCACGCTTTTGGCATACCAGGTCCAGCCGATTTCAACCCGTTTCACGGCGGGCAGAATGTCGTGGTAACTGCTGCAACCCAGCACTTTGCCAGTGGCAGACTCGGTGACACAGAAGGCAAACCGGTTGCCCGCCTCGCGCATGGCCAGCGCGTCTTCAATGTATGTGCGGGTGTTTAGCGGCTCGGGTACCGAGGTGACGCGAATGTTCCACATCTCGCCATCGGCGGCAGCAGCGCGCAGACCCGATTCGTGTTCCAGCGTCAAGGGCACCAAAGTGATGCCGCGTGCGGTCAACGTGACCGGTTCAACAAAAGCCATTCCATGTCTCCAGAAATTCAACGGTTGCGGCTTTGCATGAACACCAGTTTTTCAAACAGTGTCACGTCCTGCTCGTTCTTCAGCAATGCACCTACCATCGGCGGCACCGCCACCTTGTCGCCTTCGGTCTGCAGCACCGACGCCGGGATGTCCTGCGCCATCAGCAGCTTCAGCCAGTCCAGCAGTTCGCTGGTAGACGGCTTCTTTTTCAGCCCCGGAAGGTTGCGGATGTCAAAAAAGGTCTTCATCGCTGCCTGCAGCAGCTCGGCTTTGAGGCCGGGAAAGTGCACGTCCACGATCTGTTTCATGGTGACTGCGTCGGGGAACTTGATGTAGTGGAAGAAGCAGCGGCGCAAGAAAGCGTCGGGCAGTTCCTTCTCGTTGTTGGAGGTTATGAACACCAGCGGGCGGTGTTTGGCGCGGATCAGCTCACGGGTTTCGTAGCAGTAAAACTCCATGCGGTCGATCTCTCGCAACAGGTCGTTGGGAAATTCGATGTCCGCTTTGTCGATCTCGTCAATCAGCAGCGCCACCGGCTGGTCGGCGGTGAATGCCTGCCACAACACGCCTTTGACGATGTAGTTGTGAATGTTCTTGACGCGCTCGCCGCCGTCCACGTCTGACAGTTGCGAATCCCGCAGCCGACTCACCGCATCGTATTCATACAGCCCCTGCTGCGCCTTGGTGGTGCTCTTGATGTGCCACTGCAGCAGCGGCAGGTTCAGCGCACCCGCCACTTCCTCGGCCAGCATGGTTTTGCCGGTGCCAGGCTCGCCCTTGACCAGGAGCGGGCGCTGCAGGGTGATGGAGGCGTTGACCGACAGCATCAGGTCAGCGGTGGCGACGTAGTTTTGGGTGCCTTGGAATTTCATGGTGGGTCCGGATACTGCAAAGCCATAAGCTTACAGGCAGTCGAGAAACGCGCACAAAAATGGGGCTGCACATCGGGTAAACGCGATGGTGCAGATGGCCGTCCATCCGTATACTAATTGACATAGATCAAGGTTTGGCACGTTACACCGCTCCTTTCAACACCATGAAGAAACTCCTTTTTTGCGCTGTTGGCCTGTTTCTGGCTTGGTCGGGAATGCTGTCCGCACAGGCCCAAGAGCTCAGCGGAGATGCCGCAGCGGGTTCTCGCAAGATCGCGATGTGTCTGGGTTGTCATGGCATCACCGGCTATCGCGCAACGTTTCCACAAGTCTATCGGGTCCCCAAGATTTCAGGGCAGGGCGAGGGGTACATCGTTGCTGCGCTGACGGCTTACAAACAGGGGGAACGGAAACACCCGACCATGCGTGGCATCGCATCGGGTTTGAGCGACCAGGATATGGCGGACATTGCCGCCTACTACGCCAGTCGCGGCGGTCTGGGCATGACGGTCACTGAAACGACTATTGACGCTGCAGGACTCGAATTGGTCAATAGAGGCGGCTGCGTTGGTTGTCATGGGGTGAAATTGAATCAACCCGTTTTGCCGAGTTATCCCAGGATTGCAGGGCAGTACCCTGACTATTTGTTCGCAGCGCTGAGTGCCTACAAGACGAACGCCCATCCTTTGTGGGGGCGCAATAACCCTGTCATGGGCGCAGTCGTACAGCAGTTCAGCAACAAAGAACTTCATGAGTTGGCCCAATATGTGAGTTCATTGCCGGGGCAGCTCAGAACGACTTCCGAGGGGCAATTCAAATAATTGCCGTATGCCTTGTTGGCGAGCGGCGCAGCCAGATCCAGATTGTTGTTGCACTGAATAGGTGACTACATGAAAAGCATTTTCAATATGGTGGGTGGAGCGTTGCTGGTGCTGGTGATATCGGTTTGGTCGGTGTCAGCTACCGCCCAAAGCAAGCTTAATGATCTGCCAGGTGGACCAGCTGTCAACCAGTTGAATCTGCAACCAGCCGCGACCAGAATTGCCGAAGATCAGGTCTCGCTGCATTGGGTGCTACTGATCATTTGTGGTGTCTGGGCTCTCCATTTAACCGGAGTTAGTGCCCCGCCTCCATGGCCGGCCTTGGGGAGGCATCTCCAGGCTGTTCGGATGCCCTCGTTGCGTTGGTGGTTTGGGGGACACCGTCCTGGGCCGTTGGGCGGCGACCAAAT
>CAIVHU010000178.1 GCA_903905735.1 uncultured beta proteobacterium | reverse complement strand
GTGAGCTTTCGAGAGACTTTGGGCGGCTGATGGAACTGACTTCACGTGGTTTCTGGAAAATATTCGCAAAATTCAGGGGAAAACCGGTGACTGGCTTTATGAGGTCACGGATTCAGGAGAGAGACATTTTCTAACACCTAAATTGTATGAAGCCAAGAAAATGTTTGTTGTTCAATTTCGACGCACTTCAGTTTAGTCGCCTTCGCAGTCTGACCGCTTTCTTGATGCCACAGCAACTCTTGGCATGAGCCAAACTGGGCATCTAACCTATGTGCAGACTCAGCAGCGCAGAAAACAGCCAGCACGTCCGTGACCAGGCAAAAGCCAGCAGTAAGGATTACAAGACCGGAGCGGTCACGGCCCGGTCTGTGGTCATGTTTGTGAGACTTGATAAATCAGGGTGTCCGAAAAGTCCGACCCAACGCAAATACCGAATTGGGCACGTTGGGAAGCGCGGACAGCCGAACCGGCATCTTGAACACCCCCCGATATGGTGATGATTTATGCTCAATCTTGATACCCATGGCCAACTGGTCAAGTACCAAGCTCTTCAGAGTGACAGACTGCGTGAAATCCAGCACTTTGGCATTCACGGCATCCCACAGGTCTTGCGTCAGGTCTTGCATTGGTGCGGCATCTGGCCGCTTTTCTATTGGCGATGCATCTTCGACGGCGCAGATGATGTCTGCCACCGTGATGCCCTCCATGTCACGACCAATGGAGTAGCCCCCATTTGGCCCACGGATGCTGATGACCAGTCCATGAGAACGTAGGTTAGCGAACAGCTGCTCAAGGTATGACAGCGAAATTTGCTGACGCGACGCAATATCAGCCAGCGTGACCGGACCAAACTCTTCTCTCAGACCAATGTCAATCATCGCTCTCACTGCAAAACGTCCTTTGGTACTTAAACGCATTTCGAATACTCCTGACAGAAGATAGAACCCATGGGAAGACTTTGATTCATCAAGAGGCCCTCTAAACTTGCCCACTGAGAACCTCTGATGGGCTTGGATTGCACCGCCCATGGACAGCGCTGTCGGTATGCCAGCCCACATAACTGCAGATATTCCCGAGCAGGCCCATGGCGACAGTTTTGAACAGCAGAATCTCCAATGCTGGCAGCAATAGGCCCTATCGTTGATTTCAAAGTCAGAATCGAGAAGCTGCAGTGGCAAAAAAAACCCGGCGCAATGGCCGGGTCAAGTCTCTTTCGAGCCGCGATGCAAGGGAGAGGTTTGACTCGCGGGGGCACTTAGACACCCAGTCCCAATGTAGTTGTAGGCACCAGTAGCGTTTGTTCGCTGGCGTACCGACAGGCTATTGACGGAAAAATATTATTTGTTGACAACCAAACTGGGTACCAGCATGACCTTCACAGAATCAACAAATACTCCCCAGGAGTCCCAGGTCACCCCACAGTTCCTTCATCGCGAGGCTTCCGGTCAGCTGGAAAAAGCCGTCAAACACCATCGACAAGCTGCATTGCTTCTTTACGCTGGCGATGCCAGGCAGGCCGAGACCCATGCAAGCATCGCCTACAACCACACTGCGCAAGCACTGGAAGTCAGTGGTCGTGCGTTGAATGTCCTGCTTTGGGAGCCGGTTTGAGGTGCGTCGGGCGTTGGATGCAGCCTGAGCGGCATGGAAAAACCTCTAGTCTTCAGGCTGGGCAACAATTGGAACGGCATAGGCCTGCAATGTTCGGGAGGCTGTGCACCGGTCATTTAGCGGCCAAGTTTCGCACGACGGCTTGGTGGCATCCCAGGCCGTGATGAGAGGGCAAAAAGGGCAACCGCGGGCTTTCAGGACAAATCCTGTGCGCCTCGGTATCCTCTGCGCATGAAGTCAATCAACAAATGTCACCAGTGCGGTGCGACCAGCTACAAGCCCGTCATCAAGCGTGATGAGCAAGGTGCCATGACCATGTCAGGGAC
Organism: uncultured beta proteobacterium; assembly: GCA_903905735.1. Classification (GTDB taxonomy): domain Bacteria; phylum Pseudomonadota; class Gammaproteobacteria; order Burkholderiales; family Burkholderiaceae_C; genus Rhodoferax. The sequence continues at coordinate 202 of CAIVHU010000178.1, read as the reverse complement.
GTACCAGTGCACGGGTTGCCGCCTGGAATTCACAACCATCGACGAATGGCGAACAGGTGTTGCGTGTCCTTCCGGTAAGCCTGCCAAACTGAAGTTTTTTTGCTGAGGGCGTTGGATTTTTGGTCCAGTCCGTTTTTTTTGCTTGCGTTCTCGTCCGATTCGCAATACTCTGCGGCGCATGCCCCAACCACTGAGCTACCGC
>CAIVHU010000177.1 GCA_903905735.1 uncultured beta proteobacterium | reverse complement strand
TTGTTGCAGTGGCATGCGTTGAACGATATCGGAAACGGCGACGGAACGTAAGCTAAAAATGCATCTGCCAGCCAACAACCTTCAAACACTGACGCATTCAGCAAAAATATCTTGCTTCAAGCAGTCTTGCCGGAGGGACACCTTTGCTCCAGTGCCGAAGCGCTCAGGGGACGCGAAAAATAATAGCCTTGCAGTTCGTCGCAACCCAGCGATGTGAGCTGTGTCGCCTGCGGTTCGGTTTCCACCCCTTCAGCCACCAGACGCAAGCCCAGAGCGTGACCCAGCGCAATGATGGACCGCACAATGGCCAGGTCGGCCGGGTCGTCGTGCATGCGTTGCACAAACGATTGGTCAATCTTGAGCTCATCGATCGGAAAACGCCTCAGATACGCCAGGCTGGAGTGGCCGGTGCCAAAATCGTCAATCGACAGTTGCAGCCCCAGTGCCTTGATGGCCTGCAGCTTCTCGCTGGCGGCTTGCGGATCGGTCATCAGGTGCGACTCGGTGATTTCCAGCGCCAGGTGGGTCGGATCACAGCCGTGGCGCTCAATGCTGTGCTGCACCACGCTCACCAAATCCGGGTCAGCCAGTTGTGCCGCCGACAGGTTGATGGACATGTCCAGCGCTTCAAAGCCCAGGCCCTGCCAGGCCGCCATCTGCCGCACCGCTTCGCTGATCACCCAGCGGCCGATCGGCTGAATCAGCCCGCATTCTTCTGCTACCGGGATGAATTGCCCGGGCGGCACCGCACCCAGCTCCGAGCTGTGCCAGCGCAGCAAGGCTTCAACACCCACCATCTGCAGCGTGACAGCATTCACCTGAGGCTGGTAATGCAGGCTGAACTCGCCGCGCTCCAACGCCAGACGCAGGTGTTTTTCCAATGACTGTCTCTCCCGGATGGCCCAGTCGATGGAGGGATCAAACAGGCGGGCTGCGTCACGGCCCGAAGTTTTGGCCTCGTACATGGCAGCATCGGCGCGACGCATCAGCTCCACCAGGTCGTTCCCATCGGCCGGGTAGATGGCAATGCCCACGCTGCACGACACATTGAGCTCATGCCCCTGCACCTGATGCGGCTGGCGGATCAGCGGGATCAGGCGCTGCTCGGCCTGCCAACTGGCCTGCGCGCCGTCTTGCAGGTGGCGCAGAATCACCACAAATTCGTCACCCCCAAGGCGGCTGACCAGGTCGCCAGAGCGCACCGCCTGCTGCAAGCGGTGCGCCACCGACTGCAGCAGCCCGTCACCAATGTGGTGCCCCAGCGTGTCGTTGATGGTTTTGAAGCGGTCCAGGTCAATGAACAGCACGGCCATGCATTCACCCGAGGTTCTGGCCTGCTTCAGGGCGGCATCGAGTGTTTCGACACACAGCGCGCGGTTGGGCAACTCGGTCAGCACGTCATGCTGGGCCAGAAACTTGACGCGCGCCTCGGTGCGTTTGCGGTCGGTGATGTCGATGGCGATGCAGATGTAGTGCGAGATTTCTTCCTGCCGACTGGATTCACGCACCGCCGAGATCATCAGCCAGGCAGGGTAGCTTTCGCCACTGCGTTTGCGCAGCAGCACCTCGCCCTGCCACTCGTTGCGTTTCTGGATCGCGCGCGTCATGTTGCTCAGCACAGCAGCATGTACCCCTTCGCCCTCGTCTGCCGATCCCAGCAAACGGCCAAGATGCTCGCCCATCACCTCATAAAAGTCGTACGAGGTGGCCCGACAGTAGGCGCGATTGACGCTGAGCACTTTCTGCTGGCTGTCCATGATGATGATGCCTTCGCTGGAGGCTTCAAACACCTTGGCCCACAGCTCCTTGCGCTGCTCCATGATTTTGAGCACATTGATCGGCGTGAAGGTGGTCAGCACCGCGTCCTGTCCCTGAAAGCTCAAGCGCCGCGCCGACAACACCGCCCAGGACGACTCGGCTCCGCCAAGCCAGCGTACCTCGAACTCGTCAATGCGGTCGCTGTCTGAGAGTTGCTGAAAAAATCGCGCCCGCACGCCGGGCTCCAGCCCCTTGTGCCAGGGGTCGGTGGTGCGCCCGCCCAGCCAGGGCTGGGCCGCCTCATTGGCGTGCAGCACCTGATGTGCGGGCACCGAGGTCACCACCATGGCAATCGGAATCGACTCCAGCAACTCAGCTTGTGCTTTTGCCGCGCGCGCATTGGCGGCCATTTCCTGGCGCGCGAGGCGGTCCTGGTCGAGTTGCGCCAGCATGCTGTTGAAGGTTTGCACCAGGTGGCCGATCTCGTCCTGGCTATCCCACTGCGCGCGCAGGTTGTAGTTCCGCTTTGGCGCACGTCGTTGGCAACGCCGGCAAGTTGCTTGAGCGGCCGCGCGATCAGCCGTGCCACCGTGAACACCAGGCCCAAAATGGCCATCAGCAGCGCCAGCGCGGTGCCCAGATGCAGCCACATCTTGTGAAACAAGCTATCGACCCGCGCCTGCAACAAGTTTCCCAAGGCCCTTGATGACGCGTCCCACGCCGAGCTGAGGGCATCCAGTACCGTACCGTAAGTGGCGGCGAGGGCTTGTTGATCTTGCGGCTGCACGCCTTCGCTGGACGCTTTTTGCACCTGGCCCAACAACTGGCCCAGCTGATCGTCTAGCGCCTTCTGGTGTGGTAGCAGCGCGGCCTTGAGTGCTGGGCTGCCTGCCGCATAGGCCTGACTGTAGTCAGACGCAATGCCCTGGCGAATGGCATCCAACCGCCCAGCCAAAATCAGCAGCGTGGTGGCCTGTAGCGATGAGGCAGCCGCCGTCTTGGGGCTTTGCTGACCCACCGCCTGTGCAGTGTCAAGCAGCACTTCCACCAGTTCAGGAAAGCGCAATACCACCAGCGACATGTTGTAGTAACTGTCCAGATCTGGGTCGAGAATCAGGTTAGACTGGTTACCCACGGTGGTCATCAGGTTTCGCGCACGCTCGACAGTGGGCTTGCGCGACGCAGGCAACGTCTGCTCGGCGCTGACGGGGGTAGCCAGACTGTCAACAAACGCCTGGCTATCCTGATGCGACTTAAACAGTTCGTCTCGCAGGGCCCGCTGAGAGGACAGTCGGTACTGCGCTGCTGTGGCATCCTCCTGCGCCAGGCTGGGTGTGCCCACCTGCAGCATCAGCACATCGCGCACCGCATTGGTGTACACCACACCCACAATTTCCTTGCGGGCAAAGTCAATGGCCAGGTATTTTTCGTTGATCAGGATGCTGGAAATGAAGATGACCGCCGTCAGATCCAGCAGATAAATCAGGGTGAGCTTGCGGCTGACGCTCAGGCGGCCCAGCCAGGCCGCAACTGGTTTGAACAACCAGCTGATCTGAGCAGACTTGACCAGCTGCCAGCCGCCTACACCGGTGTCGGTATCAGGAAGTCGCGGCTGATGTGGGCACCGAGGTCATTGACGCGGTCCAGAAACTGTGTCAAATAGGCATGCAGGCCGGTCGCCAGAATCTCGTCAATGCGACCGTATTGCAGCTCCGAGCGCAGCTTGCCAGCGCGACGCTGGGTCTCGCTGGACTGGTCGTTGGCCACCATGCGCAGGTTGCTCACCACCTCGTTGAGGCTGGCATGCAGGCTGCGTGGCATGTCAGGGCGCAGGATCAGCAGTTCGGCCACACGCTCGGGTTTGATCACGTCACGGTACACCTTGCGATACACCTCAAAACCGCTGACGCTGCGCAAAATGGCACTCCAGTGGTAGAAGTCGTACTCCTGGTCTTTCTCGTTGGCAGTGCCATAAAAGTCGCTCTCGACCGCGTGAAACTTCACATCCACCAGGCGCGCGGTGTTGTCGGCACGCTCCAAAAAGGTGCCCAAACGCATGAAATACAGCGCCTCGTCCATCAGCATGGTGCCCACCGTCACGCCACGAGACAGGTGCGAGCGAAACTTCACCCATTCAAAAAACTGTGCCGGGTCTGCCTCAAAGTCACCGTCCTTGAGCTTGCGCTTGACCTCGAGCCAGGTCTGGTTGAGGGTCTCCCAGACCTCGGTGGTGAGCGCACCGCGCACGGCCCGGGCATTTTCACGCGCAGCGGTCAGGCAGGACAGAATGGAAGACGGGTTGCTTTCGTCCTTGACCATGAAATCCATGACGCTTTTGGCGCAAATCTCGCCATGCTTTTCACGGTAGGCAGGCATGAGTTCGCTGATCGACAGCAAACCTTGCCAGCCAGCCAAAGCCACCGCCTCCGATTGCGGCAAGAGCGAGGTCTGGTAATTGACATCGAGCAGGCGAGCCGTATTTTCAGCGCGCTCCGTGTAGCGGTTCATCCAGAACAAGTGGTCTGCAGTGCGTGACAACATAGATGTTTCCTAGTCAATTCGAGGCGGTCAAAGGGCTCTGCCCATGGCTTGGGACTGGGCCATGACCTCGGTCACAGTGTCTTCAATAGCAGCTGGCAGATCATCCTCCAGGATCCAGGTGTCCTTGGTGCCACCACCCTGGGACGAATTGACAACCAGTGAACCCTCTTTGAGCGCCACGCGGGTCAGACCGCCCGGCACCATCTGCACCGATTTGCCAGACAGCACATAGGGCCGCAGGTCAATGTGGCGCGGCGCGATGCCGCTTTCCACAAAGGTCGGGCAGCTTGACAGGCTCAGCGTGGGTTGCGCGATGTAACCACTCGGGTTGGCCGCCACGGCTTTCTTGAAATCTTCCACTTCGGCCTTGGTCGAGGCCGGGCCGACCAGCATGCCGTAGCCGCCCGCGCCGTGCACCTCTTTGACCACCAGGTCTTTCATGTTGGCCAGCACATAGGCCAAATCGTCCTTTTTGCGGCACATGTAGGTGGGCACATTGTTCAGGATCGGCTTTTCACCCAGATAGAAGTCGATCATCTTGGGTACGTAGGGGTAAATCGACTTGTCGTCAGCGACGCCCGTGCCCACGCCGTTGCAAATGCTCACGTGGCCGGCCTTGTAAACATCCAGCAACCCGGCACAGCCCAGCGTGGAGGTCGGGCGGAAAACCAGAGGGTCCAGAAAGTCGTCATCCACACGCCGATAAATCACATCGACGCGCTGCGGGCCGCGCGTGGTGCGCATGTAGCAGAAATTGTCCTTGCAGAACAAGTCCTGCCCTTCGACCAGTTCCACGCCCATCTGCTGCGCCAGGAACGCATGCTCAAAGTACGCACTGTTGTACATGCCGGGCGTGAGCACCACCACCGTCGGTTCGGCGGTGGTCGGCGGGCTGCTTTCGCGCAGAGTCTCCAACAGCAAGTCGGGGTAATGCGCGATAGGTGCCACCCGGTGCGCATTGAACAAGTTGGGAAAGAGCCGCATCATCATCTTTCGATCTTCAAGCATGTAGCTCACGCCGCTGGGAACACGCAGGTTGTCTTCGAGCACGTAGTACTCACCTTTGCCTTTGGCATCCGGTGCACGCACCATGTCGATGCCGGAGATTTGCGAATACACCTGGTTAGGCACGTCCACACCCATCATCTCCGGGCGGAATTGGGCGTTTTGCTCGATCTGCTCGCGCGGGATGTGCCCGGCGTGCAAGATCTCCTGGTCATGGTAAATGTCGTGCAGAAAACGGTTCAGGGCGTTGACGCGTTGCGCCAGGCCGGCTTCCAGCATGCGCCATTCATGGGCCGGAACGATGCGTGGAATCAGGTCAAACGGGATCAGCCGTTCGGTGCCGGCACCGTCCTCGTCCTTGTCGCCATACACCGCGAAGGTGATGCCGACGCGGCGGAAGATCATCTCGGCCTCTTCACGCCGCTTGGCCATCATATCGCCGGGCTGGCGAGCGAGCCACTCGTCATAAATCTTGTAGTGATCGCGAATCTGTGCACCATGGGTGAAGAACTCATAGGGCAACTGCGTGTACATCTCGTCGAATTTCTGCATGAATAACTTCTCCTGGTCACAGGATAGCAAGCTTTGGGCCAATTGCAGGGGTGTCGGCAGACAGCGAGAAAAAAAGGAAGTGCATCCGCCACCCCCAAAAGTCAGGGCGCGACGGCAACATCCGCCATCTGATGGTGCCAATACCGGCGATCCACATCCCGCTGACATTGGACCGAGTCAGCCCGCCAGGACTGCCAGGTCATGGCACCGCAATGGGGCGTATCCACCACTTTCGCACGGTGTTCTGCATACCGCACCAAAACAGGGCCATGCGGATGCCCGTAGCGGTTGCGATATCCCGACTGCACCAGCGCAATGCGCGGCTGCACCGCATCCAGAAAGAGATCGCTGCTTGATGACTTGCTGCCATGGTGCGGCACCAGCAGCACATCGGCACGCAACCGCGGCGCGGTGGGCGATTGCACCAATTGGGCTTCTTGCGGCTGCTCGATGTCACCCACCAGCAAAGCAGTCTGCTGGCCATTGGAAATGCGCAGCACACAACTCATGGCGTTGGTTTTTTTGACCAAGTCGTAGTCGGCAGCTTGCGGGTGCAGGATGTCGAAGTCCACGCCGTCCCACTGCCAGTGCTGGCCCACGATGCAGCGCGTGGCCGGGCGCAACGCCTGCAAAGTGTTGTCGCGCTCGATCGAGCTGATTAGCCTGGCCTGCGGCTGCATCATCAACACGGCTGGCGCGCCTCCCACATGGTCGCTGTCGCGGTGGCTCAGCAACACCGTGTCGAGCCGCACATCCAGCGCGCGCAGCAGCGGCACCATCACCCGCTGGCCAGCATCGCTCTCGCTGCTGAAGCGCGGCCCGGCGTCGTACTCCAGCGCGTGATGCGCCGTGCGCACCAGCACCGCGTTACCCTGCCCGATGTCGGCTGCCAACAGCTCAAACTGACCCGCTGGTGGCGGCAGGGCCTGCCACAACAGCACCGGCAGCAACAGCGGCAGACCCAGCGCGCGCAGACTCCAAGGCAAACGCAGGGCCAGCAAAACGCCACCGAGCACGCCCGCCGCCCCGGCCCACCACGGAGCCTGCGCCACCCAAAGGACCGCCCATGGCCACCCGGAAAGCCAATGCAGCACCGCACTCAGCCCAGCGATGACCCAGGTGTCCAAAGCCCACAAGCCCGACCAGATCGTGCCCAGCATGGCCAGCGGTGTCACCACGAGCGTCACCGTGGGAATGGCCAATGCATTGGCCAGCAAACCCAGCGGAGAAAGACTGGGACGTTTGCACCGCTGCGTTCCAGGTCAGGAACGCTAATGTTCACAACTTGGGGGTGATGCCCTCGACCGTGAGTTTGGGAAGTCTCGAACTCCATGCCTCTTGGCTTATCGAGCTTACCCAAACCGCGCTCGCTGAGGTCGGCGATGCATTTTCCAAAATACTGGAGCCATTTGGGTTTACCTTGTTGGAGCTGTTTTAGCCCGCCAGCGCGAAACTCACATCCCCGACGCACACCAACCTGGCGCCCGTTGTGAGCAAAGCAGCTTCACCGTCTGCAACCCGCGAGTGCTTTAGTCTCTGCTGGCCAGTTCTACCCAATGTGCCTATCTTTTGAGCACAAGCCGCCACACCATGCCAGGCGGGCTGTCGCGGGCTTGTCCAACAACTTGTCCACAGCGTTGGGAACGGTTTTTGGGGACAAAGGCCGTATGCCTTAAATTAGTGTTTACGTAACGGGTGAAGTCAGGTAGCGATGGTGAGGAGCTCCAACAGACTGATTGCCGCCAGTCAGGGTTCGCGGGTGGCTGACCGTAGCCGACCCTAAAAGGCCATAGCGGCGGCCAGTCGCCTCTGAGTGCTACGTGTTCGTTGCCGCCGTATGAAATGTCAAGGCTTCAACTGTAGGTATTTACGAGAAGCTTCCACCTGGAATTACTACTGTCGTTCCCTTCGAAACAGGAATTCCTTAGCAACGTCTGCGAAGCGTACCCAATCCAATAATCCCCACAGCAACCAATAACAAACTTGATGGCTCTGGAACAGAATTTGCGGTTAGAGCGGTAACCGTTGAGCAACTGGTACTACTTGGTGCACCATAGTTGTCCGAGACTTTCAAGCAAACCGAGGAAACACCAGGGGTGCTAGGAGCGATGTAATAGGGATACGGAGCGGCAGAATCGACGAAATTTCCGTTTCCGAACAAGTCCCACGCGTAGGTCAGAATACCGCCCGGGTTTGGGTCGTAGCTGCCTGAACCATCGAGTATCATGGATATACCAGAATACCCGACATACGGGCCGCCTGCATTAAGCCAGTAATATTTAGTTAGATACATTAAAAGCTGAATTTATATTTGGATCCAAAATTGTCAAGTATGTCAT
>CAIVHU010000176.1 GCA_903905735.1 uncultured beta proteobacterium | reverse complement strand
CGCCGTGTTGGCAATCTCCCCGACATAGCGAACTTCGCCTGCGCCCGAGGGCGCTACGGCCACCGCAATCGTCTCTTTGTGCACATCCATTCCTACGTACTTGATAAACTCGTTCACGATCTGCCTCCTCAATTTCGGCTCTGCGCCTTTGGTTGAAAGAACCCAAGCGTAATCCGCGTCGCTTGAGGTTGGCAGGTCAATACATGATGTCTAAAGACACTACAGCGGATAATCCCGCCCCTATGGCACTCATCACCTTACTCGACGCCCAGCTGGCTTTTGGGCACGTCGCCCTGTTGGACCACGCTGATTTTTCTTTGGAGACGCAGGAGCGCGTTGGGCTGATTGGCCGCAATGGCGCGGGCAAGTCGTCCATGCTCAAAATCCTGGGCGGTTTGGAGAAACCCGACGACGGCACGCTGCAAGTGCAAAACAACACCCGCATCGCCTACGTGGCGCAGGAACCCCAGCTGGACGCTGACGCTACGATATTCGAAGCTGTCAGCGATGGTCTGGCAAGGGCTAGAGCCTTAATTGATGCCTATTCTGAAGGCCACGGCGACCTGGACGCGATGCAAAGCGAAATTGAGTCGCTGGACGGCTGGAATTGGGAACAACGTGTCGGCGAAACCCTGCACCGCCTGCATCTGGAGCCCGATGCCATTGTGCGCACGCTCTCCGGTGGCAACAAAAAGCGCGTGGCGCTGGCGCAAGCACTGGTGGCCGCGCCTGACGTGCTGTTGCTCGACGAGCCCACCAACCACCTGGACCTGGACAGCATCGAATGGCTCGAAGGCCTGCTGCGCGAATTTCGCGGCAGCATGATCTGCATCACCCATGACCGATCTTTCCTGGATAACGTGGCCACGCGCATCGTTGAACTCGACCGGGGCAAGCTGCTGTCTTACCCGGGCAATTTTTCGGCCTACCTGCGGCAGAAGGAAGAACAACTGGCACAAGAGGCGGTGATCAACGCCCGTGCAGACAAGTTGCTGGCGCAGGAAGAAATCTGGATTCGCAAGGGGGTGGAGGCGCGTCGCACCCGCGCGCAGGCCCGCATCGTGCGCCTGGGCGAGTTGCGCGCCAAACACCAGGCGCGCCGCGAAGCCGTGGGCAGCGTCAACATGGACATTGCCTCGGGCGCGTCCAGCGGCAAGCTGGTGGCCGAACTCACGCACGTGTCCAAGTGTTTTGGCGACCGCAAAATCGTCGATGATTTTTCCGCCACCATCCTGCGCGGCGACAAGATTGGCCTGCTTGGACCCAACGGTGCCGGCAAAACGACGCTGCTTAAGCTGATTCTGGGCGAACTCAAGGCTGACCCGGAACCGGCCAATTCGCCTGCGCCCGAGCCGGGCCACAGCCCGTGGGGCACGGTGCGGCAGGGGGCCAACATCTCGGTCGCATACTTCGACCAGATGCGTAACGCGCTGGACCTGGATGCCACGCTGGAAGACTTCATCAGCCCCGGTAGCGAGTGGATCGAGATCGGCAACCAGAAAAAACACGTCAAAAGTTACCTGGGCGACTTTTTGTTCTCCCCCGCGCGGGCCAATTCACCGGTGCGGTCGCTCTCCGGTGGCGAGCGCAACCGCCTGCTGCTGGCGCGCCTGTTTGCCCGCCCGGCCAACGTGCTGGTGCTGGACGAGCCGACCAACGATCTCGACATTGACACGCTGGAGCTGCTGGAAGACCTGCTGCAAAACTACGATGGCACGGTGTTCCTGGTCAGCCATGACCGCACTTTTCTGGACAACGTGGTTACCAGCACCATCGCCTTCGAGGGAGATGCCAAATGGCGCGAGTACGAAGGCGGCGTGACCGACTGGCTGACGCAAAGCAAGCGCGCTGCAGAACTGGCCAAAGGTAAGGGTCAAAAAGGCCCCAAGCCCTTTCATTATGAGCGGGAGCAGCTATCACAAAAGGAGAACGCGGCAGCGGCTACTGGCGCGACTGTTGTGCCCCAGTCCGTACCCGTCACGCCCGCGTCCACTGCCAAAACCCGCAAACTCAGTTTCAAGGAACAACGCGAACTCGACGGTCTGCCCGACCTGATCGCCGCGCTGGAAGCCGAGCAAGCTGACGCTGGAGAACAACTGGCGGATGGCAGCCTGTACGCTGTGGACAATGCCCGCGCCCTGAAACTCGCAGCTCGAAGCGCCCAAATTGAAGACGAGTTGCTGGCGGCGCTGGAGCGCTGGGAAATGCTGGGCAGCAGCGCGGGCTGACAACCGCCAAGTCAGGGACCAGCGCCTTACAAATGCGCCAAGGGAATGTTTCCAGTGGCCTCGTCGGCCTTGAGCAGGGAGATCAGCTCGGCCAGATCGTGATCGAGCCGCTGCAACGTCTGTGCTGGCAGTTTTTCCAGCGCTTCTGGCAACACACCTTCAAAGGGCCCGGGCACCTGTGCCAGTAGCGACAGCGCTTCGGGCAGTATCAACAATCGCACCTGGCGCTTGTCCACCAGCCCTTTGTCGATACGGATCAGACCCTTTTGCAGCAGCCCTTTGACCAGATTGCTGGCGGTGGATTGGTGCACGTCCATGTTGCGCGCGAGCTCGCCCATGCCGATGCCGGGCTGATCCCGAATCAGGCTCAGCGCCCACACTTGCGCACCGCCCAAGCCCACCCGTTTTTCCACCTGTTTGAAATGGGTGCGTACTGCGTTGAAGACCACCCGAAAACGGCGCAGCACCACAGCATTTTGTGCCGAAGGCACGGTGTCAGGGCTTGGGTTGGACATAAAACCTCGGGGCAAAAAATTGTTCGATGATAGTGCTGACCCGTGGCTGTTGTGCAACCGCTGTCACGGTCATTGCAACCGGCACGTCGCAGTCCAGATCATGGGGATGTCAGGCGCGGCCTGAATGCTCCCCCAGCAGCTCCTTGCGTGCCAGCTGCGTCATCAAATCCTCAAATGTATAGAAGCCCGGTTCACATTGCGCCAACTGGGTCAGCGCAAACGCGGCACCTGTGCCAAAGGCCCGGCGCTCGATTGAGTTGTGGATCAGCCGCACGGTCTGGTACGGAAACCCAAAGATCACCTCGTGGTGACCGACAACGCCGCCGAGCCGCAGCGATGTGATGCGCTCGTCTTGCACCTGCAGGCTCTGGGCAATCTT
>CAIVHU010000175.1 GCA_903905735.1 uncultured beta proteobacterium | reverse complement strand
GACCCACAACGCATGCTGCTGCTGACCTTCTCGCGCCGAGCTGCCGTGGAGATGGAGCGGCGTGTCGGCGGTGTGCTGAACCGGGTGATGGGCCAGAGTGCCAGCCGTTCCCTGCCGTCGCTGCCCTGGTCCGGCACCTTTCACGGCATTGCCGCGCGCCTGCTGCGCGACTACTCGGCTCGCATCGGTCTGGACGGGTCTTTCACCATCCACGACCGAGGGGATTCCGAAGACCTGCTGGGCATGGTGCGTCACGACATTGGCCTGTCCTCTACTAAGAACCGATTTCCCCAAAAGGGTACCTGCCTGTCAATTTACTCGCGTGTGGTCAACTGCCAGCAGCCGCTGTTGCAGGTGTTGCAGCAGTCCTTTCCGTGGTGCGCCCATTGGGAGGCTGAACTGAAAAGGCTGTTTGGCGGCTATGTCGAAGCCAAGCAGCAGCAAAACGTCCTCGATTACGACGACTTGCTGCTGTTCTGGTCCGAGATGATGTCCGACCCAGAGCTGGCGGCCGAGGTCGGTGCCCGCTTCGACCATGTGCTGGTCGATGAGTACCAGGACACCAACCTGCTGCAAGCGTCCATCCTGCTGGGCCTCAAACCCACTGGCCAGGGCCTCACGGTGGTCGGCGACGATGCCCAGAGCATCTACAGCTTTCGCGGCGCCACGGTGCGCAACATCTTGGACTTCCCACAACAGTTTAGCCAACCGGCCCGACTGGTGACACTGGAGCGCAACTATCGGTCGACCCAGCCGGTGCTCGATGTCTCGAACGCGGTGATTGCCCAAGCCGCAGAGCGCCACGCCAAGAAACTCTGGACGGACAAACCAGGCAGCACCCGAGCTCAGCTGGTCATCGTGCCCGACGAGGCCGAACAGGCGCGCTGGGTGGCCAGCCGTATCTTGGAACACCGTGAAGCCGGGCTGACCCTCAAGTCCCAGGCGGTGCTGTTTCGCACCTCGTCGCACAGCGCTGCACTGGAATTGGAGCTCACCCGTCGCCAGATTCCCTTTGTAAAGTTCGGTGGACTCAAGTTTCTCGAAGCTGCTCATGTCAAGGACATGCTGGCGATCCTGCGCTTTGCCCAGAATCCCCGCGGCCGCATGGCTGGATTTCGCGTCTTGCAGCTAATTCCGGGCATCGGGCAGGTTCATGCCAGTCGCCTGTTGGATGCCATGGATGTTGCCGCCGACCCCGCTGCGACCCTGGAAGCGTTCCAGGTGCCAACGAACGCAAGCACCGAATGGCAGGCTTTTGTGCAGTTGTACCGCGCACTGCGCCAACCACAGCAGGCATGGCCAGCAGACATGGACCTGGCCAAGCGCTGGTATGGACCCCATCTGGAGCGGCTGCACGATGATGCGCCCGTACGCCGCGGTGATGTCGACAACCTGGAGCGCATGGCTTCTGGCTATGCCAGCCGAGAGCGCTTCCTGAGTGAACTGACGCTGGACCCACCCGATGCCACCAGCGACCAGTCAGGTGCACCGCACCGGGATGAAGACTATGTGATTTTGTCGACTATCCACTCAGCGAAGGGCCAGGAATGGACCTCGGTACATGTCCTCAATGTGGTGGATGGCTGTATCCCGTCGGACATGAGCACCGGCACGGACTCGGAGATTGAGGAAGAGCGCCGGCTGCTCTACGTCGCCATGACCCGAGCCAAAGAGTATTTGCACTTGCTGGTACCGCACCGCTTCTACGTGACCCAGCAATCAGTCATGGGCGACCGCCACCTCTATGCGTCGAGGACGCGCTTTATCCCCGAGGCGCTGGCAGCGCAGTTCGACACCGTGGTCTGGCCAACTACAACGGTTGACGGCATGTTCACTAAATCCACTGGGCCAGCCAGGGTACAGGTTCGCGAGCGGGCTCGTTCAGCGTGGCGCTGATGGTGTGCATCGCGTTCTGGATGATGGGGGTCGATTCAATGCCAAGATTTAGGCGGGTATACAACACAGGTGACTGCAGTTGCCTTCGGTTCGACAGGTGCTGACCAAGTTTTTTGCAGCGACGACGACGGACTCTGCCCATCACGGGCTCCCAGGTGGCCCGCTAAAATTGACAAATGAGCAGAACACCGAATGAAACCAAAATTGTTGACAACGGCCTGCGTTATAAGTCGAAGGTGCCAGGGTCTGCCTTTGCTGCGTCTTCGTCATTTGGTCAAGCAACAATGTCATGTTTGCTATGTGGCAAACACCGCATGCGGTCGCAAATGTTCACCCGCAAGATTGCTGGTAAAAACCACGCGGTATGCGCACCGAGTTGCAAGCAATTGGAAGTAATGCTGTCGGCAAATTCGTCATAGACCTGGCTGCGCCGAGTATCCTTAAACACCAACCTACTGCCGTCCTGGAACGTAGCATCCTCATCGCCAAAGTTCGCAGCAACGGGCGAGCTTTTTTCCCGCTTCAGGGAAGCTGTTGAGCTTACGGCCTTACAGCGCGGGGTTGAGCGTTGGGAGATTTAGTTCGAGACATGGCGGTAAGCTTGCTATCGACAGAACTGATGTCAATTCCAAGTTTGGCGATGCCAGACTGGCATCACAGGCACTGTGGCAGCTTCTGAACCTCAGACAAGCGCTGTTTGCACTGCAGTGCCAGGTTCTTGGCCAGTTCAAGCTGCTGCGGGTTTAGCGTGCTCACCACCACGTCCCGATTGGTCTTGGCCACGCGGTCACCAGAGTCTGCAGCCATGCTCGACCAGATATAGGCCTTCACGCCATCCTGCGGCAGGAACCGGCCCCTGTTGAACGCCACGCCAAGGTTGGACTGGGCAGATGTGTGACCATGCACGGAGGCCAACTTAAGCAAGTACATGCTCTCTTTGGCATCCTGCCTGACACCTTGACCGTTCAGGTAAAGCAGGCTCAGCTCGAACTGTGCGGAAGCGTCACCCCCAGCGGCCATGGACCTGAACTGGTTGAATGCGGTAGCGAAGTCGCCACGTTGCCGGGCGGCCTGGGCATCCTCAAACGGACCCGCCTGTGACACGCTGGCGGCGGGCAGCATCAATATGGCCATTAAGCGAGCCAGTATGGGACGCGTTGTCAGGGGCATGGGGTCGCCGCAACTAGTGGTGTGACCAAGGGGCATCAGACCCACCCCCGCACCCATTGAGTGCTGTCACGCAGTTCTTTCCATTCCATGCGCCGAATGGACCTGGAATGCACTGCTTCCAGGTCAATCCACTCCACCTTGCCACCTTCAAATTCAGGCGGCACCACTTTTGTCACCAAAAAGTGTTTTTCTTTGGCCATGGGTCGGACAGCCGTCCACTTTGACAAAAGCAATTTATTTGGCTGTATTGAAATCATCTGGGCGTGCGCGTTGAAGGGGGTAGGTGGTTTGATACCCAGTGGGCATTCGGCTACTACGTATTTCAGGCGGCGTAGTTTTGCACCGCAACAAAGTGACATGCCGTGCCCATCGCCACGAAACCATGCCAGACCGCATGCGAGTACCGAACCCGTGAGTCAAAGACAAAGAAAATGACCCCCACCGTGTATGCAACCCCACCGGCCACCAGCCACATCACACCGGGCAGTGGCACGCGTTCCAGCAACGGCACGGCAGCGACAACGACCAGCCATCCCATGGCGAGGTAAAGCCCCGTTGACAGCCAAGGGTGAGACAGTCGGTCCAAGGCCTTCAGTGTGATGCCAATGGCTGCCAGCAGCCACACCACCCCAAACAGGCTCCAGCCCCAGGCACCGCTCAGAGCTCCCAAGGCAAACGGCGTGTAAGTCCCAGCGATGAACAGATAGATGGCGCCGTGGTCAAGCTTCAGGAACACACGTTTGGCTCGCCCGGTTGGCATGGCGTGATAAAGCGTTGATGCCAAATACAACAGCACCATGGTGGTGGCAAACACCATGGTGCCGACAAAGCTGGCTGCACTCTGCTGGCGTGACGACATCACCAAATAGGGCACGCTGACCACTGCTGCAACCAGCGCCACACCATGGCTCACGCTGTTGGCGATTTCTTCGCCCAGGGATTGCTGTAGTTTGGTCATGCTGACCATTGTGCATGGCTGACAAGTCACCTGCAATCACGGGTAATTGTTGGGGAATGGTTTCTTGTCGTAAGGCGTTCCAGCAGCTGCCCGTTATGCTCGACCACACAAGTCTGACGATACGGGAGCTGCAATGGGTGTTATTGGCAATATTCTGTGGTTCATTTTTGGTGGCGTCGTGATGGGCCTGGGCTGGTGGCTGGCTGGGCTGCTGGCGGCCATCACTATCGTCGGCATCCCGTGGGCCAAGGCCTGTTTCGTGATTGGTCAGTTTGCATTTTTCCCGTTTGGCAAGGAGGCCATCAACCGACGCGAGTTGACCGGGCAGGATGACATCGGCACCGGTGCCCTGGGCTTGCTGGGCAACGTCATATGGTTTGTCTTTGCAGGCATTTGGCTGGCCATCGGCCATTTGGGTTCAGCGCTTTTGTGCTTCATCACCATCATTGGCATTCCCTTTGGCATCCAGCACCTGAAACTTGCTGTTATCGCACTGGCCCCCATTGGCCAGACAATCGTTGACAAGGGAGTCGCTGCACGAGCGAGGTAGGGCGCAATTGCTGAATTCAATCGAGTGTTATCTTGCCTCAGCAATGCACTCAACCAGCGCGAGAGTCGCTAAAACAAGGTACTTTTGCGCTTCGCTCTCAATAGCCAATAAATTTTTGGAGACCAATTCGCCGTACACGAATGCCAGTAGCCAGCGTTCATTGTGCTCAGCGATTGAGGTTGAAACGGCCTCGGCAGCTTGAGCGGGGGTCAGTCCTTCGTTGAACTGCATGCGTGCGACCAGTCGTCTGCTACACCCCTCCCACATCGCCTCGGAAATCAGAGGCCACTGGCGGCCGCAAGTCTTCATGCATTGATAGCAAACCAACAAGGCATTCAGTGGTACCTCAAGCTGCTCTGGAGTAACTCCGAAGCTGTGCAGGGCTAGCACGGACAATAAAAGTTGGGGCTGATTGGCGTGGATTTCGTCCGAGAGCTGTTCGCATTGGGGCAAGTCCATGTTTCGGACGGAGATGATGGCATTTGCCAGGATTTCTTTGGTGATTGCAGTCATGCGTGTATTGTGCAGAAGCTGAAACTCGCATTTTTAAGAAAAACGGCTGACATCAAGTTTTCGTATCAGATACCAGTACGGAAAGACTCTGCCCACCACGGGCATTCAGGTGGCCCGTTAAAATTGAGAAATAAGCAGAACACCGAATGAAAACAAAATTGTTGACAACGGCCTGCGCTATCAGTCGAAGGTGTCTGGGTCCCCGTTTGCTGCGTCTTCGTCATTTGGTCAAGCAACGATGTCATGCTTGCTATGTGGCAAACACCGCATGCGCTCACAAATGGTCTCCCGCAAGATTGCCGGTAAAAACCACGCGGTATGCGCACCGAGTTGCAAGCAATTGGAAGCAATGCTGTCGGCTGAGTCACAGTAGACTTGGCTGCGCCGAGTGTCCTTGAATGGACTTACTACCAGGCCAATGGATTTGTGGTGTAAGTGTTTGTCCTCCTTAAGTTGGTCACCAACGCTGATGTATCGCGTCAGCAAGCCAGTGATGGGCAGTCCGTCGAGCCCGCGCAAGTCTCATATCGGGCATGCTGAAACCCTTGTATCGCCAATGTCAAAGAACCCAAGTAGCGTCCTTTGGTTAATTCGAGAAAGTTACCAGTTTGGATTTCAGCGCGAGATATGACGGCTGCTCAGTCGGGCATGTTGAACACTTGGCGTAAGTAGGCCAGGAAGGTCTCGTCCTCACACATGGTCTTGCCCGGTGAGTCCGACAGCTTGGCAGTGGGCTGGCCGTTGCAGGACACCAGCTTCATCACAATGTTCAGCGGCATCAGCCCTGTGTCGTTGGTCAAGTTGGTACCGATGCCAAAACCCGTTTGAACCCGACCGGCAAAGTGGGCGTGCAAGGACAGCGCCGTAGGCAGGTCCAGACCGTCAGAGAACACAAGCCGTTTGGTGTTGGCGTTGAGCTTGAGCTTGGCGTAGTGCGCCAAGGCCTTTTCACCCCAAACCACCGGGTCACCGCTATCGTGGCGCAGACCGTCAAACAGCTTGGCGAAAAACAAGTCAAAGTCAGCCAGAAATGCGTCCATGCCCACCACGTCGGTCAAAGCCGTGCCAAGGTCACCACGGTATTCCTGGACCCAGGTTTCCAGCGCCTTTTTTTGGAAATACTTGAGCTGCACGCCTGGCAGTGCCTGAAAACTTTGCAAGTATTCGTGGGCCATCGTGCCAATCGGTGTTAGCTTGAACTTCTTGGCCAGGTAAACATTGCTGGTGCCCTTGAAGAACTGGGGAACCTCGCGTGCCAGCGTATCTACAACTTCTTCCTGCCATGCGCCAGAGAAGTGCCGACGCGCACCGAAGTCAAAGAACTCGAAAGGGTTCAGACCGGAGATGCCACCAGCGGCAGCTGGATTTGCGCTCTGATAGCCACGTAACAGCGAAATTTTGGCGGCCAGCCGTTTGCGGGCCTCGGCCAGGAAGGCGGCCTCGCCACCCTGTTCAGATGCCAGGCGGCGGAAATACAGCTCGTTCACGATGGATAGTACGTAAATCTCGAATCCCATCACATGTACTTGCGGCCCTTTGGCCACAATGCGCAGCGTGCCGTCGTTGGTGCTGACCGTAATGAAGCGGCGCTGAAACTGGAACAAGCGTAAAAAGTCAATGTAGTCAGACTTCAGATAACGCAGGTTGCCCAGGTAGGCCAGCTCATCTTCGGTGAAGCGCAATTTACACAGGGCGTCCAACTGTTTGTCCACTTCGGCGGCCAGTTCGGCCAGCGGATACTGTGGCGTGTTGCGGCACACAAGCCGGTATTCGGCCTGGTTCGTGGCCATGTGGTGCAGCATCACCTGATGTTGACTGAACTTGTACAAGTCAGTCGATAGCAGCGAGCCAATGACAGGCTGGAAGGGTTGGGAGGCAATGGTTGTCATATTTTTACCAATTAGGCGGATGCTGGCGGCGCGGTGTCAGATGCAACTGCCATGATTCCCACACTGCCGTCATAGCAGCAGCAAAGGAAATTCCTGGCGGCGTTTGGCTGGGCACCGGGCTCAAGCAGTGGACTATGGCACGAACGTCGTGTTTAAGCGTCGGAATGGACACGAGCAGGCTAGCTGGACAGCGTCCGGGTGGACAGGCTGACATATTGGAGGCACTACCGGGTTATATACTTTTGTCCTCAATACCGAATGAAGCTTGGCCTTCATAAACAACAATGAAGCTTGAATGGCAAAGCAGTTATTCGATTGGTGATGCCGAGATTGATGCCCAGCACCAGGCACTGTTTGAGGCTGCTGACCTATTATTGGCAGCAAGTGACAGGGACAGCAAACTCTTTACCGCCGTTCGGCTCATGCGACTCACCCAGGAGCACTTTGCGCATGAAGAGTGGGTGATGCAGCAAGTGGGCTATCCAGAGTTAGCTACCCATTTCATAGAGCACACTGACCTGCTTTCGTGCCTAAACGGTTTCATAGAAAAAATATCAAGTAACTCAGTGTCGAGTGGGGAGCTCGAAAATTTCGTTTCTGCATGGCTTCAGACTCATGTCGCCATATCAGATGCCAAGTTGGTCGCTTTTTTATAGCAGCGTCTGACTTTCATTGTCCAATCAGGGCGACATGACATATGAACAGCCGCTCGACCAGGTGGCAGATACGGCAAAAATCAGAGGCAAACCGTTAACTGCCCAGCGGTGCAACTTCCTGTTCACAAGGCAATTGTGAGCTCACATACCTGCAATTAGTAAAAAAGAGCCCGGCACTGAGGCCGGGCTGAATCTCTTGCAAGTCGCGCGAAGCAGATGCGCGGGGGCGAAGGGGGCGCCCCACGGCAGAATTTAGTTGTTCCAACTTAAGTGAGCCTTAATCGGGTCACGGGACGAACGATTGAGGGTGTCGGACATTTGTGCATGCTTGTCTCAGGCCTTCGCTTGTACAAACTGTCGACGCTGGTCTCGCCAATGAGTGAGCATCAGCCAGCCTGTCGGTGCCAGCACCAGCAGGACCGATGCGATTTGCGCATAGGCACCCTCCACATAGGCCTCGGTCGCGTTGTGCCAATATTCGTTGTCAATCAGTGGTACCAGATTGACCTCGGTAAATTCAAAAAAGGCCTTGAGACAGAGGAGGCCGGCAAAGGCCAGCATGAACACGGCCGTCACGTTGAAAAACCTTGAAAGGTTCACCTGTCTGCCGTATTTGTTCCACAACAGGGCAATGGCTGCTGCAGTGGCCAAGCCAATCAATCCCCCAACAAATAAGTGTTGCATGTCAGCATTGGCGGCCAAAGAAGAAAGCATCGCGGCCGATTCAACGCCTTCCCGGCCCACCATGAACAGGGTAAACAGAAAGACCGACCACCAGGCGTTGCCTGAGTCCAGCATTGCCTTGCCAATGCCAGCGGATATTTCGCTTCCCATCTGTTTGCCGACCTTGAGCATATGGGTCACACACCAGACCACCGCTGCTGCAGCGACCAGTGCGAGTATTCCCTCCCAAGCAGGTGATGAAGCTCCCGCCTTGGCCATGACCATGCCAAGAGCAATCGAACCCAGCACTGACACAACAAGCCCAGCTCGCACCGCAGTGACCAACGCCTGGTATCCAGTTTTGCGCAGGTAAAGGGTGGCAACGGCCACCATCAAAAATGCCTCCAGGCCTTCGCGGAACGTGACGAGCAGGGTTTGAAACATGGTGAGTAGGTCAATAAGTTGATAT
>CAIVHU010000174.1 GCA_903905735.1 uncultured beta proteobacterium | reverse complement strand
TCCAACCGTTACGATTGCCATGGACTTCCCCTTCCGAGTTAGTTGATGAGAGCTTGAATCCCCATCTTGGCACTGAGTTGCCCGTTGCCGCAATAGCGGCTAACTCGGGACAGGGAAGTCCCTTTCATTCATTTGGGGGATAAATTTGACTAAATTGCGTGAGTTTGTGTTGCATCAATGTCAACAGAGCTCGTGCGGAAGTTACTTGGTCTCATGGGTAGGCCATCAACAACGAATTCCGATTAGCCAGAGTGAATTTACTTGTTCCAGATCGGTGTCGGACTTTCAAAGAACTGGCGCATTCAGGGCCTGACGTAGTCTTGGATGCATTGGCTGCTAGACAACCATCACAACTTGACTTGTCATAACTTCCGTCGTCTCCACCAGGGACCAGTCATGCTGGCGAATGTGTTTGCAACCAGTCTTTCAAGGCCGCATCAATGCGCGTCTGCCAACCGTCACCCGCCGCCCGAAACGCCTGAACCACATCGGGCGATAGACGAATGGTGGTTAACACTTTGGGTGCGGCTTTGACCGTGCCTACAGGCCGACCTACGCGACGTGCCTGAATTTGCGCGGGCGTGGTCACCCGCCCCTCGCCGCGTGCGGTCTGGTCTATGGAGCGCAACAGCGCGGCCTCAAATTCAGCCATCTCAGGGTCCATGGCAGCTTTAGTTTTGTTCATCAAACCGCTCCTTCAGTTTCAACAAGAATTCAGGGCGCAAGTTGTCAAACTTGGCCTTGGCGTACACCAGCAGCAAAACAACTTCCCCACTGGCCAGTCGGTTGAAGTAAATCACCCTTGCGCCGCCTCGCTTGCCCATACCCTGACGGCTCCAGCGCACCTTGCGCAAACTGCCCGCCCCAGGAATGACATCGCCAGCCAGCGCGTTGTCAGCAATCCAATCAATGAACTCCCAACGCTCTGCATCACTCCACACCTTGGCAGACCATTCGATGAACTCAGGAGACTCAATGACGGTGTACATGAATTTATTGTAACAACAACTAAATATAATGGCAATTATTTGTTACTACGGTTTGGTTTTCAAATGCCTTCGGCTTCATCCAGTCGTTTTGCGTCTTCAATGGCTTGGCGTTCACCAAAACGGTCAAATTGATGCTCACGCCGTCTTTCTCTCCTGTTCACGAAGCCAGTCGGCACGGCCATAGCGATACCCAGGAAACTCAGCGGCCAAGGTGGTTTTTCCAAGAATCAGGTGCCGTGCAAGGTTGGCCACCGCGGCCAATTCGCCTTCGTTTCGGACATCTAACGGTGCGACAAGACTGACACCCATCGCCCACGTCAGGCGCTCCCATTTCCAGGAGATGGCGACATCAAAGTCGATGCCATCAGCACTCAGACGTTTTTCAATGTCTCGCAGCAACTCGTAGTGCTGCCTTTGTTCTGGGGAAGGCTGACGGCTGGTGTAGCTCACCAGCTTCTTGCGTGACTTGCCCACCTTCCGGTAGTTTTTTGTGCCACCTTCCGTGAGCCAGTTATCTTGCGGCCCGTCACCAGCTTCTTGCCAGGCTCGTTCTTCAATCGCACTGGCATAAACGTAGCGTGGATGCTGCCACCAGACAATGATTCGGCGCCCATTCAGAATGAAGCCAACGTCATCCCACCAGGACAAGCTTGCAGGTGTCATGTCCGCAGCATAGGAGTGCGGAATATAAAACCCACCTTGCGACAAACGCCAGGGATGGCGCTGGTGGTACTGGCGTTGTAATCGCCCCAGAAGTTCGCGTCTGGCGTTTTTCATTTTGTCACCTCCCCCATCTGATCGCTGCTGTGAGTGCATTGATACTGATTAAAGGCATCACCATTTTTTTCAACTCCAACCTGGACCGCCCCCGCGTGATCTTCATGGTTTACTGGCGGCTGTTCTTTCGAGGTCATCGAACAGATCAGCGGCAGAGGCAAAACCGGCGCTATGGACGCGCGCAATCTCATCGGCTTCTGCTATCGCAGCCTGCGTTTCAGCGTTGGGCGCTTTGAGGCCAGCAGGTATTTGCTTATTCACTCGCCACTCATCGAGATTGGCGAACACCAGGTTACAGCCCGTGCACTGGTATTGCCCGGACGCTCGCATCACGCCCTGATCGTCACGCCGGATGATGGGTTTGTAGCTCGTTGAGCCACACTGAATGCACTTGTTCATGACTACCCCCCGTTGGAATGTTTTTGTTTTGAAAATGTGGTGCCTGGCCACTCCGGCCAGTACCAGCTCCAAGTGTCCTATTCAAACAGATCGGCATGTGTCCCCGGCGCGAACAAAAACAACCAGGCCATACCAACAAAATGACCATCGCGGCAACTAGCTTTCGGCTTTCGCCCCATCCTTGTGGTGCTGAATCGAATTCAACATGGCATCACGCAAGATGGCGTTGATCCGGGTTTGATAGCCTTTGCCACGGCTTTTGAGCCACAGCAAAACATCAGCATCAACCCGTACCGTGGTGACTTTCTTTATGGGTTTGTAAAACGGATTACGAACCGCGTTCTTCCAAAAATCGTCCCCCAATGGCGCAATGTCGCTGTAATCAATGTCACTGTCTGGCATCTTGGCCAATGCGGCCAATCGCACGCGCTGCTCATCGGTCAACTGCGGTAACTTTTGCAAGTCAATTTCTTTTCTAATCATCTTGGTTTTCATAGCGTTGTCGCTCCTTTCGGTCTGCGCGTCGAGCTGAAATGACTCTGATAACTTCCATGCCGTCTTGCGTTTCACCCACGGTATGCGCCACCAATAACACCAGGTGGCCCGCTACCATCCCGAGGGTTTGCCAACGCAACTCGCCGCCTTCGATTCGATCTTGCCTCATCATGGCAAACGGGTCAGAAAACACGCCAGCGGCATCATCAAAGGCGACACCATGCTTGTGCAAATTGCGCAAAGCCTTGGCTTCATCCCATTCGAATCTGATTGACATCTTTTTTTGTTAATACACGTTTGTAAAAGTATAGCCGTTTAAGGCCTTCCGATGTCGCTTATAGCAGTGTGACCAGGTGCAACGGGCAAGCGGTGAGAATGAACAATGGCTGCAGCGGGGGCGAACGTGACCACTGATTCCGGCAACGTGACCGAGGGGTCGGTGTTGCGCGATTTGATTCTATGCCGAGCTGTTTTTCGGCTGAATTTGCCTTTCTGGTTTTTGGATTTCTTTATTTATGGGCCCCTGCCAGGGCCGCCGGCAGGCCCCTCCCGGTTGTGCATGTACACATGTCCTTGGCACCCAGGAAATCGTTAACTCGAATGAACAACTGCCGATGCTGGGCATCCATTTCAGCATGGTCAACTTTGTAATCGTCGTTCCATTCAAGCGGCATATGCCTCCCAGTTACATTGTTTCCAACTGGGGGTCCTCTCGTTTTCAGTGCAATAAGTGGCGGTTGGAAAACGAGCACTGGCGTAGTTGGTTTTCAGTAAGTCAATGATTTCATTGGATTTTCTGTTCACTATTTTTCGAGCATTTTGTAGCGTCAAACCGTGACCAATA
>CAIVHU010000173.1 GCA_903905735.1 uncultured beta proteobacterium | reverse complement strand
GGTTGATCTTTCTCCATTCCAGTTTGTAGGCGTACTGAAAAATATTTGCCAACGGGTGATCAACACAAACTCGGGTGTTGTTGTCAGCGCCCCATATTGCGGAGGCAAGACGTGGGCAGCAGAGGCGGTGAAGGAGGAAATGTCACAAAAGGGTGTCCCGACCTGCGTGCTAATAATCAAGTGCAAGCTCCTGAATAACCCAAACCATTTGCGCCTCTACCTCGCTCAACAGCTCGACATCAAAGACGCTCACAAGGAGGTCCCCCAAACCCTCGTCGAGCTGTTCAAGACGCGCATTTGCAAAAAACACGTGCGCCTGATCATCTGCGATGATGCACAAAAGCTTTCGCCTGATGGACAGGGCTATATTTTGGACCTCACTCGCAATATCTGCGAGGCACGTGGTAACCCCCACAAAGTGGGGGTCGTCGCCATGGTCTCTGAATCAATCGCTTTCAAAGACACGGCTATGAAGTTCGGACGGTTTATGCGGCATGAAACTTTACCCTTATTGACGCCCACGGAGGTGGCCAACTTTTTGATTCGAGTCGTTCCGGCACTCAAACCCGCAATGAAGGACCCCACTCAACAAGAGGCGGCAAATCTTTTGAACATGGATTTGTGCTGCACCAGCGAACAACTTCCAGTGCGACTTCACGGACTAATTGAAGCGGTGGTGGCAGACCTGAACGGAAAAGAACCAACCAGTCAGAATTTTCTCGAAGGCTTGCGTCGAGTGACCGCAAGCTGATCCAGAAAGCTTCATGCTTTCTTGCCGCCTATTCTGCGCATTACGGCCCCACTTTTGACGGAAGTAGGCAGCGAAGTGCTGACGGTAGCGTGACAACTTCACTGCAAATACGGTGACACATTCACCGCCAATAAACAGACGGAGGGTATTTTGGAGGACTCAACGAGATTAATTTAGTTAACACGCGTGAGTTTTAGAGTACTTGTTATCAGAATCCACCAAACAAACTTCTCCAGGTTCTAGTCGTCAAGACGGGTATCGGCCAGATGATCTGTTTCGACGATCTTGAGATCATCGGCTAATTGCTCCCGCGCCACTACTGTATCGTAAAGACCGTAATGGGTGAGCCCCTCATGGCTCTCGATGCCCGTGTAACACAGTGAGGCATCCTCATAACGCCGGAATGCGAACACTGCCTGATTCATCTGCTCGGTATTGAAAACCTTGAGGCGAACGAGTAGGTGAAAATCTTTTACCGTTAAGCCAGTGACAGTCTGGAACAGCTCAGTCTCAATCTTGGTGATCACATCTTGCAACGTATTCTCTCGGAAATCGGTCAAGTACATGAACGCCGGAATGCGTGTCGCAAATTTGATGAGTTTTTCTTGAACGAGCTTGCGCTTGGACTTGAACTCACGTTCCTCGTCGGTTAGCTGCTTCTGTTCCTTCGCCGACAAGTTCCTGTCCTTCGCCTTATTCTTGAGTTCTTTAACCTTCTCGCTCTTGTTGATTATGGTTTCGATGATGTGATCGCCAAGAGCACGCCATCCTTCAATGCGCTCCACGGCGGCCATCGCCTCCGGATTTTCAAGAATACGACGTAAGGTGTCGTTATCCACGTTCACGAGCAAGGCGCTCTCCCACTTACGCGCAAGGAGCGTGGCGGAGGTTCCAGCCATCGCGATGTCGAGAATGCCTCCCGCATCAATCTGCGTCATGTTCGCGCCGTCGTAGGCTAGCACAGGGAGAAATGATACGAGGTCCTTTACCGCGTTCTCTGGATTTTTCTCGTTGGGTGAAAGCCCGATCGCGTATTCCGATAGCTGCCGCAATGCGCGCGTAGGTGCAAAATCAAATACAAAGCAGATAGGCTTGAGGATTTCCTCTTCGTTCGGATTGTCGCCGTTGGGGTTTTTGATGGACCAGGGTGACTGCACGCGAAACGCCGCCTGAAAGTAACTCTCCGGCGACTTCAAGTTGCGCAGCATGAGGATCGACGACCACTGCGAGACCGTAACACCGGTAGTGAGCTTGCCACAAGACAACGTGATCGTCTTAGTCTCGAATCCG
>CAIVHU010000172.1 GCA_903905735.1 uncultured beta proteobacterium | reverse complement strand
GGCGGAGCTGGTGGAACATCGCCATTGGAGTCTTTGGCTCGTCATTCCGCTGGTGTTGCTGATGGGCATCGGCATGGGTGCGTTCATGGGCTGGCTGATCCAGCGCTTTCGGTTACAGCCTTTCATCGTCACGCTGGCGGGCATGTTTCTGGCGCGTGGCTTGTGCTACGTGATCAGCATTGACTCGATCAGCATCACGGACGAGACCTATACCGCACTGGCACAACTGCGTGTGCCGCTGTGGCCGGACGCAGCGCTGTCGCTGAGCGCGATCATGGCGGTGGCGGTGCTATTGATTGCCATCTTCATTGCGCACGGGACCGAGTTTGGCCGCACGGTGTACGCCATCGGTGGCAGCGCTCAATCGGCCATGCTGATGGGCCTGCCGGTGGCGCGTACCACTGTACTGGTTTACAGCTTGAGCGGTTTTTGTTCGGCGCTCGGTGGTGTGGTGTTCACTTTTTACATGTTGTCAGGCTACGGCCTGCACGCTGTCGGCCTGGAATTGGACGCTATCGCGGCCGTGGTGATTGGTGGCACGCTGCTGAGCGGCGGGGTTGGGTATGTGGTGGGCACGCTGTTTGGCGTGCTTGCACTGGGACTGATCCAGACCCTCATCATGTTTGATGGGTCCCTGAGTTCGTGGTGGACACGTATCGTTATTGGTGCCTTGTTGCTGGTATTTTGCGTACTGCAGAGGGTGTTTGAGGTCAGGCGCAAATAAGCATATTTATATAAGAAATCGGCCTCTAGCCAAGGAAAAACCTGCGCAATATGCTATATTAAATATAGCATATTGTTGCAGTTTTGAGGTGGAGTTTGCGCCTTAAGTTGGTCTAAACACAGGCGCTTTTGTGACGTTTCAGGGCGCTGCAGCAAGGCTCCCGGTAAAGCGCCATTCCAGTTGCAAAGTGAGGCTCTCGCCAGTGTGTAGCACCCGCATTCCCGGCTGTCCTGGCATATGAAAAGCATCAATCGGGTGGGTTACCGGTTCAAAGCAAAAAAAATTGCGATCCTCAGGTGGACGATAAAGCAGGCACAAGCCGTCGTTCTGCCCCCGTCTCTGGATTTCCGGCACCCGCATCAGCAACGACAAAGCGTGATCTGGCCAGGAAATGCAGGCCTCCCCGGACCAACCGGTGTAGACGTTGTCCACCAATGTCCCAATGACCTCCATGCCGCCACGCGGGTCCCAGCTTGGGGGGAATATAGCGGTGTGGTTCGTTGGCAGAGGATCATCGCCGCTGAGCCAGACGCCCTGCACCTGGGTCGTCAATCGGGTGCTTGGCGAGCGCAAGAAGAACGGGTGTTGGCCCAAGCCGTAGGGCAGAGGTCGGGCGCCGGTATGGGTAACGGTCAACGTCTGGTCCATGCCTCCGTCGATCAGCATAAAGCGTTGCAATGCCTGATAGGAATAAGGATTGCCGTCAAAAACCTCAGATTCCAGCGTCATCTCAACCGTGTTTTCCTGGTGCTGCCGCAGGGTCCAAGGTTGCAGCCAGCCGTCGCCGTGAATGGGATAAGGTTCGCCAACCCGATTGGGCGTCATGGGGTGGTGGATGCCGTCGTGTTCAAACCCGCCGGCGCTGATGCGGTTGGACCAAGGCACGAGCGGAAAAGATGCCAGGGTATAGCGATCGGTGCCCCCAGCCCAGGGGCGCCACAAGTCCAAGGTGCCGTCGGTGCGGTCCAACTGCCAGGCTGCCACACCGCCACCCAGCGTGGGCACCAAGCCCAGGTGTTGACCGGCATGGTGCAGCCAACGAATGGAGTGAGTTGTAGAAAGCATGGTGAAGGGCGTTCAAAAATGGGAGCCAGTCAAGCCCCAAAACACGCGACAAGGATCCGAATCGCCAGAATTTCTTTTGACTGGGATGCTAACAATTCATGAGCGAGCCATGATATCAATTATTTAGTGTCTAACATACACAAATTGCAATACTTGCCTGGTGAAACAGGAATCGACATGTCGACTCAAAGATCTTTGGCCATTTATCCCAGCCTTCGGGGTCAGCGCGTGTTCGTCACCGGTGGTGCGACGGCGGTCGGTGCCGCGATCGTCAGTGCCTTTGCCGCGCAGGGTGCGCAGGTTGCTTTTGTTGACATTGCAGACCAGGAAAGCACTGAACTGGTAGCCGACATCCAAGCGCGAGGCTTTGGCACGGTGTGGTGGCGCCATTGCGATGTCTGTGATGTGGTGGCGCTGCAAGCCGCTATGACCCAGGCGCAGCAGGATCTTGGTCCTTTTTCCACACTGGTCAACAATGTGGCCAGCGATGACCGCCATACGCTGGAGTCGGTCACGCTAGCCTATTGGGATGAGCGCATGGCCGTGAATCAGCGCCCTGCTTTTTTTGCCATTCAGGCCGTAGTGCCTGGGATGCGCAGCTTGGGTGGAGGATCGATCATCAACCTGGGCTCCACCGGTTGGCAGCAAAAAAGCAGCGGATATCCTTGTTATGCCGTCGCCAAATCTTCCGTGAATGGGTTGACCCGAGGCCTGGCCGACACCCTGGGGGCAGACCGCATACGCATCAACAATGTGTCGCCGGGCTGGGTCATGACGCCGCGCCAACTCTCGAAGTGGCTCGATGATGAGGCGTTGAGAAACATCCGGCAGAGCCAATGCCTGCCGGACATGATTCAGGCATCGGATGTCGCGCGGATGGTGCTGTTCCTCGCCTCGGACGACGCCGCCATGTGCACTGCGCAAGAGTTCAAGGTGGATGCAGGCTGGAATTAGGGGACTGGCACATCGAATTGCTTGCCGTAGACCGACAGGGCGGATGTCTTCAAGGCTGACATCAGCACTTCTGCCGCTGGCGACAGTGGCTTATCGCGGCGGGTAATGAAGCCAAAGGGCTCCATCTCGCATGGCAAAACCACCGGCAGAATGCGCAGCATGCCATGGTCTGAGTAGTAGCGGGCCACGTCCGCAGCCATGATGCTGACCATGTCGCTCTGCAGCATCATCTTGGTCAGAAAGAGCTGCGAACTGGTTTCGACACGGCTGGTGAGCTGTGGAAGGTCCAGTTCTTGGAACATGATGTCGAATTTGTGCCGCATCACACTACCTACTGGCGGAACAATCCAGCAAAAATCCAGCAGATCGTTCAGGACCAGAGGGTTGACTGAAAACAGGGGATGCCCGGGCCGCGCGACAGCGCAAACCGGTTCATCAGCAATCGTTTCATAGCGAAGATCAGCGGTATCGTGTTGTTCCGACAGCCGTCCGATCATCATGTCCAGAGTGCCTCGGTAAAGTTGCTCGATGAGGACGTTGCTTGATTCAATCTGGATCGATATCCGCAGGTTGGGGTGAGCCTGTTTGACAAGTGCAATGGTGGGCGGCAGGAGCACGACCCCTGGCGCGGTGATGGAACCCAGGTTGACCTGACCAAATTGGCCATTTTTGGCAGCCTGCAACTCGTCGTTCGCCTGGTTCAAGCTGTTGAGGGCCGCCCGTGCATGTCGAATCATGGTTTCACCATACCAGGTGGGTCGCATGCCGCGGGGCAGCCGGTCAAACAGTTGAACCCCCAGGACGTCCTCCAAGTCTTTGAGAAGCTTTGATGCCGCTGGCTGAGTCATGCTGAGCACTTGCGAAGCCCGGTGGATATTGCCTTCCTCGGCCAGCGCCACGATCAACAACAGTTGCCTGGTCTTCAGTCGGGCGCGTATGAGCCAATGGGTGTAATTAGTCATGTCAGGGTTATTACCGATCTGTTTTTGTGTATCAGACAGGGCGCAAAATGAATTGGAACATAGCACTCATTGTCCCTATGATGCAGCCTATCCTAGCCGTCGTGGCGAGGACAAGACAAAAAATCGCTGATCATTTACAGGAGTCTCATTTTGAAAGCTCGCAGAACAACATTGAAAGCATTGGCCGCCGCCTTGGTAGTGGGTTTTGCCTTCGCAACACCATTTGCACAAGCCCAGGACAAAGGCACCATTGGTATCGCCATGCCTACCAAGAGCTCAACACGTTGGATCAACGATGGCAACAGCATGGTCGCCGCCTTGCAAGCCAAAGGCTACAAAGCCGACTTGCAATACGCGGACGACGACATCCCCAACCAGCTGGCACAGATCGAAAACATGATCACCAAAGGGGTGAAAGTTCTCGTGATTGCTGCAATCGATGGCACGACCTTGTCTAACGCCCTGCAAAAGGCCGCTGACAACGGCATCAAGGTTGTCTCGTATGACCGCCTGATTGTCGGCAGCAAGAATGTTGACTACTACGCGACTTTTGACAACTTCCAGGTCGGTGTTTTGCAAGCGC
Source organism: uncultured beta proteobacterium (assembly GCA_903905735.1). Lineage (GTDB taxonomy): Bacteria > Pseudomonadota > Gammaproteobacteria > Burkholderiales > Burkholderiaceae_C > Rhodoferax. The sequence goes on along the minus strand of CAIVHU010000172.1, from coordinate 28,822 downwards.
AATCTCTGGAAAAGGCTTTGGGATTGAAAGAGGGCAAAGGCCCATTCAACATCGAACTGTTCGGCGGTTCAGCGGACGACAACAACGCATTCTTCTTTTACAACGGCGCCATGTCCGTGCTACAACCTTACATTGATAAGGGCAAACTTGTGGTGCAGAGCAAGCAGATGGGGATGAACAAGGTCTCGACTCTGCGGTGGGACGGTGCGGTGGCGCAGGCACGTATGGAAAACCTGCTGAGTGCGTATTACGGCAAAGTCAAATTAAATGCCGTGCTGTCTCCCTATGACGGTTTGAGCATCGGAATTTTGTCCGCCCTCAAGGGCGTTGGTTATGGCAGTGGCGGTCAGCCGATGCCATTTGTGAGTGGCCAGGATGCTGAAGTGCCTTCAGTGAAGTCCATCATTCGCGGCGAGCAATATTCGACCGTGTTCAAAGACACCCGCGAGCTGGCCAAGGTTGCTGCCAACATGGTCGATTCCATGATGAGCGGCAAGAAAGTTGAGATCAATGACACCAAGACTTACAACAACAAGGTCAAGATCGTCCCATCTTATCTGTTGAAGCCGGTCAGCGTGGACAAATCCAACTACAAGCAAGTTCTGGTGGACAGTGGATACATCAAAGAAGATCAATTGAAGTGATGTCTTGAGGCTAGGGTAGAGGGCCCTGTGCAGAAAAGCGCAGGGCCCTTTTACATTTTCAGAGGCGATATGGCTGATCCCATTCTTGAAATGCGCGGAATCATCAAAGAGTTCCGCGGTGTACGTGCGTTGAGTGACGTCAATTTGACGGTCTATGCTGGCCAGATTCACGCGATCGTGGGTGAAAACGGAGCCGGTAAATCAACGCTGATGAAAGTTCTCAGCGGTGTGTACCCCTATGGCGACTATGAAGGTGACATCCGTTTTATGGATAAGGAGTGCCGATTCAGGGGCATTTCTGAAAGTGAGCACCGGGGCATCATCATCATTCACCAGGAACTGGCTCTGGTACCGCTGCTGTCGATTACCGAAAATATTTTTCTTGGCAACGAGCCGTCGCGATTCGGCATCATTGACTGGAATGTGGCGCATGTTAAAACCCAGGCGCTCTTGACCAAAGTGGGGTTGAAGGAATCGCCCAACACCCTGATTACAAATTTGGGTGTCGGTAAACAGCAGCTGGTTGAAATCGCCAAGGCCTTGTCCAAGGAAGTCAAGCTGTTGATTCTGGATGAACCTACCGCCAGTTTGAACGAGACTGACAGCGATGCTCTGCTGGAACTGCTGCTGGAACTCAAGCATCAAGGTATTGCCTGCATCCTTATCTCGCACAAGCTCAATGAGGTGTCCAAGGTGGCCGATGCCATCACCATCCTTCGTGACGGTGCCACCGTGGCCACTCTGGACGCCAAAACCGGGAAAATCAGCGAAGACGTGGTCATCAAGCACATGGTGGGGCGTGAGATGGCGGACCGTTATCCCAAACGCACCCCTCACATCGGTGAAAAGGTGTTTGAAATCAAAGATTGGCATGTTCACCATGATGAACATGCTGACCGTGAAGTGATCAAGGGCATCGACCTGCATGTGAACCGGGGCGAAATTGTCGGCATTGCCGGTTTGATGGGCGCAGGCCGCACCGAACTGGCCATGAGTGTTTTTGGCCGCACCTACGGCCGCAACATCACCGGCGAGGTGATGATGCACGGCAAATCCATAGACACCAGCACGGTGCAAAAATCGATTGACCACGGCATAGCCTACGTCACGGAAGACCGCAAGGGCTACGGACTGATACTGGAAGAGACCATTGCCTGGAACACCACGCTGGCTAACCTGGGTGCGGTGTCGCAGAACTCGGTCATTGACGAGGGACGTGAATTTAAAGTGGCCGAGGACTATCGTAACAAGCTCAATATCCGCAGCCCGAATGTGTTTGCCAACACCGTCAATCTGTCGGGCGGTAACCAGCAAAAAGTCGTGCTGAGCAAATGGCTCTTTTCAGATCCGCAAGTGCTGATTCTGGATGAGCCGACCCGAGGCATCGATGTCGGTGCCAAGTACGAGATTTACACCATCATTGCGCAACTGGCCGACCAAGGCAAGTGCGTGTTGATGATCTCATCAGAAATGCCTGAGTTGTTGGGCATGTGTGACCGGATATGCGTACTTAATGAAGGCGTCTTCGTGGCGGAGTTCTCCGCCGAAGAAGCTACTCAGGAAAAAATCATGCGGTCCATCGTGACATCAGGAGCAAATTGACATGGCTATCGTTCCCTCAAACGCCACCCCATCGGTAACAGTTCCCAAGAAGATGGGATTCATGAAAAATAACTTGCGCGAGTATGGTTTGTTGATGGCGCTGGTGGCCATCATGGCCTTCTTTCAGGTGATGACTAATGGCACGTTGTTTGAGCCGTTGAACCTGACGAATCTGATATTGCAAAACAGTTACATCGTGGTGATGGCCCTGGGCATGCTGCTGGTCATCGTCGCAGGGCACATCGATCTTTCCGTCGGATCTGTCAGTGGGTTTGTAGGTGCCGTCGCCGCCGTGCTGATGGTGGAACATAACCTGAATTTTTTACTGACGGTCTTCATTTGCCTGGTGCTGGGTGCCCTGATCGGAGCTGCTCAGGGCTACTGGGTCGCTTTTTACAAAATCCCGGCTTTTATCGTGACCCTGGCGGGCATGTTGGTGTTCAGGGGCTTGTCCCTAGTCGTTTTGGGTGGCTCGTCTGTCGGCCCGTTTCCACCTGAATTCCAGTTGATCAGCACGGGATTTATTCCTGACCCGTTTGGTGGCGAGCATCTGAAAATTCTGTCGTTGATTCTGGGCTTGGCGATGGCCTTGATTCTGATGTTTTCCAAGGTGAAAGGTCGGGCGGCACGTACCAAGTATGGGATGGAGAACGAACCCTATCCCATTTTCTGGGCGAAAAATCTGGTGTTCGCGGCCATGATTGCTGCATTCAGCTACCTGCTGGCGTCCTACCGTGGGTTACCCAACGTGCTGATCGTGATGCTTGTGTTGATGTTGATTTACGACTTTGTCACCTCTAAAACAACGGTAGGGCGGCGCATATATGCACTGGGAGGCAACGAAAAGGCTGCGCGCCTGTCCGGTATCAGCACGGAGCGGTTGACGTTTTACACGTTCATTAACATGGGCGTGCTGGCGGCTGTCGCCGGTCTGATCTTTGCTGCGCGACTGAACACCGCCACGCCCAAAGCCGGTCTGGGCTTTGAGCTGGACGTGATTGCCGCCTGCTTCATCGGCGGGGCATCTGCCTCGGGCGGCGTGGGCAAAGTCCTAGGTGCGGTGATAGGCGCCTTCATCATGGGCGTGATGAACAACGGCATGTCGATCATGGGCATTGGCATCGACTGGCAGCAGGTCATCAAAGGACTGGTGTTGCTGGCTGCGGTGTTTTTTGATGTGTACAACAAGAAGAAATAGACGGCATGTCGGACAACACGGTTTTCAAGCTTTTGGGGCGGCGTTTGCGGCTGGCCGTGATTGGCGGCGGGCCAGGCTCTTTCATCGGTGCCATGCACCGTCAGGCCGCTCGGCTGGATGACCGCTATGAACTTGTCGCTTGCGCCTTGTCCTCAGACCCCGAGCGCGCCCACAGCGCAGGTCTGGCCATTGGTATGGCGTCGGAGCGCTGTTATCCGAGTGGTCAGACCCTGATCGAGGCAGAGGCGCAGCGCGTCGATGGTGCCGAGGTGGTGGCCATCATGACGCCCAATGACAGCCATTTCGGCTTTGCCATGTTGGCGCTCGGCCAGGGTATGGACGTGATTTGCGACAAACCCATGACCAACACGCTTGAAGAAGCACAAGCGCTGTACCAGCGGGTGCAAGACACCGGCCTGGTGTTTTGCCTGACCCACAACTACACCGGTTACCCCATGGTTCGGCAAGCCAGGGCCATGGTGACGGAAGGGCAACTGGGCCAGATCAGGCTGGTGCAGGTCGAATATGTGCAGGGTGGCCGGGCCAAGGCCGGGCCGGGTAGAAGGGCCTGGAAGGAAGACCCGCTGCGTGGAGGTCCGTCGCTGGTCATGGGCGACATCGGTACCCATGCGCACAACCTGTTGCGCTTCATGACCGGGTTGGAGGTTGACCAGGTCGCGGCTGACATAGGCTGTATCGTTCCGGACCGTGTGACCCACGACTACGCGGGTGCCATGCTTCGCCTGAGCAACGGCGCACGTGGCAGTTTCTGGGTCACCCAGGCTGCAGCCGGCGTGGAAAACGTTTTGCGCATTCGCATCAGTGGCTCGTTGGGCAGTCTGGAATGGCAACAGGAACATCCCCAAGTGCTGCAATTCAAACCGCTGGACGCACCAGCCCAAGTGCGCACCCCCAATGGCCCTGGCACCTTGCCCCTGGCGGCCCGTGCGTCGCGCATTGTGGCGGGACATCCCGAGGGGTTTCACGAAGCATTTGCCAATATCTACACCGACGCCGCCGATACGATGGCGGCGCGCCGCAGTGGTCAAACGCCCGACCCGCTGTCACTGCACTTTCCGAATGCCAGTGATGGCCTGCAAGGTATCCGCTTTGTCACTGCCGCCCTGGCTTCCAGTAATAACCAGGGTGCCTGGACGCACCTATAAGGCCAGTAAACGCATGTTCGACGCCAGTGAGCACTCCCATCGTCGCTTTAATCCACTGACTGGGCAATGGGTGCTGGTGTCGCCCTACCGTGCCAAGCGACCCTGGCAGGGCCAACAGGAGTTGCCTGACCGCAGCGAACGACCCTGCCACGATCCTCATTGTTTCTTGTGCGCGGGCAACTTGCGTGTGACTGGAGAGCGCAATCCAGACTATCAACACACCTTTGTGTTCACCAACGATTTTGCGGCCATGATGGCCGACACGCCCGACGTCACCCAGAAACCTGACGATTTGTTCCAGGTGATGAGCGCCCGGGGCACCAGCCGGGTGATCTGTTTCTCGCCGGATCACAGCCTCTCGTTACCCGAACTTTCATTGACCGCCATTGGCCGTGTTATTCAAACCTGGATCAGCGAGTCCAACGAGTCAAGTTTGACTTATCCCGGCGTGCAAATTTTCGAGAACAAGGGTGCGATGATGGGGTGTTCCAACCCGCACCCGCATGGGCAAATCTGGGCCACCAGTTACATTCCGAGCGAAATTCAGGCTGAGGACGAGCACCAGCGGACCTACTTTGCCAGGCACCAGCGCCCCTTGTTGCTGGATTATGCTGAACGTGAAGCGGCCAACGGTGAGCGGGTGGTGGTCAAGTCCGAACACTGGCTGGCGCTGGTGCCGTTCTGGGCCACCTGGCCGTTCGAGGTGTTGCTGCTGCCGCGGTTTGCCGTGCAGCGCATCACCCAACTCAACGCAACGCAGCAGGTTGATCTGGCATTGGTATTGAAAAGGCTGACCAGCCGCTACGACAACCTCTTTCAGTGCTCGTTTCCGTACTCTATGGGCTGGCACGGTGCCCCGTTTGATGATCGCGCCACCGACGGCTGGCAATTGCATGCCCATTTCTACCCGCCCTTGCTGCGATCAGCCAGCGTGCGTAAGTTCATGGTCGGCTTTGAGATGCTGGCTGAAGCCCAGCGCGACCTCACGCCGGAACAAGCGGCCGAGCGACTGCGTACGGTGTCTGATCTGCATTACCGCGAGGCGGCCTCATGTCCCCAGCCCTGAAACGAGTTGCCACGCACGCTTTTGAAGTCGCTTACGGACAACCGCCGCAAACCTGGGTACAGGCCCCAGGGCGGGTCAATCTGATCGGTGAACACACCGATTACAACGACGGCTTTGTGCTGCCCTGCGCCATCAATTTCGGTACGGTGATAGCCGCCAGTCCGCGCCCCGATCCCGTTGTGCGGGTGGTGGCTGCCGACTACGGCGCTGAGGTTGACGAATTCCGGCTCGACCAGCCGATTCAGCCGCTGGCAGACGGGGCCTGGCCGAATTACGTACGCGGCGTGGTCAAGTATCTGCAAGAGAATGGGCTGCCGTTACAGGGTGCGAATCTGGCGCTGACGGGAGATGTGCCGCAAGGGGCAGGGTTGTCGTCCTCTGCCTCGCTGGAAGTGGCTGTCACCCAGGCGTTCAAAACCCTCCAGCGTTTTGATGATTTGAGTCCCACCGACATGGCATTGATTGCACAGCGAGCGGAAAACCGATTTGTCGGCTGCAACTGCGGCATCATGGATCAGTTGGTTTCTGCGCGCGGGGAAGCAGGCAGCGCCCTGCTGATTGATTGCCGCTCGCACGAAACGCGTGCTGTGCCGATGCCACCAGATGTGGCAGTGATGATTGTTCACTCACGGGTGCGCCGGGGCCTAGTTGGCAGCGAATACAACACCCGGCGCAAGCAATGTGAAGCGGCCGCCCGTCATTACGGCGTGATGGCCTTGCGGGATCTGAGCCTTGCACGGCTGCAGGCCAATGCCGGTGATCTGGATGGCATTGTGCGGCGCCGTGCCCGCCACATCGTGACCGAGAACCAGCGCACCCTTGATGCCGCCGAAGCCCTGGCTGCTGGTGATTTGCGTGGCATGGGTTTGCTGATGGCGGCCTCGCACGACTCGATGCGTGACGACTTCGAGATTACCGCGCCTGCTGTGGATCAGTTGGTGGCGATCTTGCAGAGCGCCATCGGGCCGGTGGGGGGTGCTCGCATGACCGGCGGTGGCTTCGGTGGTTGCGCCGTGGCGCTGTTGCCGCTGGACCGTGTCGAATCAGTGCGGCAAGCCGTGGCCAGACACTATCGCGCGCCGACTGGCGAGTCTGGCACAGTCTATGTTTGCCAGGCCTCTGCCGGTGCTGGTCCATTGACTTGAAAGTACCCTGAGACCTGCTGGCACTTGAGGTGCAAGGCATGTGTTTATTGATATAGATACTGTCCTAATCTCTATTGGATGAACATGAGTTCGCTCGGTATCATGCGCTGGCTCTTCGGCATTTGACCGGATGTACAAGCCCCTCACTGAAGGCCGAAGAGCCTATTTTTCTTAGGTGAACCCCGTGGCTTCAGTGCGGGATGCCCGTCCCGGCAGCCTTATCGGAGTTCATGGTTTTGATTCATTCCTGGGTGTTTTATGACCTCTTATGCATTGGGCCTGGATTACGGCAGTGATTCGGTCAGGGCTTTGCTGGTGGATGCCCTGACGGGCCACGAAGTGGCAAGTACGGTCGTGTACTACCCGCGCTGGAGCAAAGGACTCTTTTGCGTCCCGGCCAAAGATCAGTTTCGTCAGCACCCACTGGATTACACCGACGGTCTGATCGAGGCTGTTCAGAGCCTGTGGCGCCAAGCCCCGCCGAGAGCTGCACAGCAAGTGGTGGGACTAAGTTTTGACACCACTGGTTCTACGCCGGTGGCCTTGGATCGTGAAGGCGTAGCGCTGGCGTTGCTGCCTGAATTTGCAGATAACCCCAATGCCATGTTTGTCCTGTGGAAGGACCACACGTCTGTCAAGGAGGCCCGGGAGATCACCTTTGCGGCGCAAGCTGCTGAAGAAAACTACCTGAAATATGAGGGTGGCATTTATTCCTCCGAGTGGTACTGGGCCAAGGCGTTGCACGTCATGCGGGCTGACCCGGCCGTTGCCCGGGCGGCCTATGTCTGGGTTGAACACTGTGATTGGATTTCCGCCGTGGTGACCGGCACCACCCATCCTGCGCAATTGCGCATGGGGCGCTGCGCCACCGGGCATAAGTTGATGTGGCATGCGAGCTGGGGTGGTTATCCACCGGATGCTTTCTTTGCAGGCATTGACCCCCTGTTGGGTGGCTTGCGCGACCGCCTGCCTGTGGAGACGTTTACCGCCGACCAGTTATGCGGGGGACTCACTGAAGAGTGGGCGGGCAAGCTCGGCTTGCCCGTCGGGACACCGGTCGGTTTTGGAGCCTTTGATGCCCACATGGGCGCAGTGGCGGCTAACGTCAAACCTGGGGTGTTGACCAAAATCATGGGCACGTCCACCTGTGACATCACCGTGGCAGGCTATACCGATATTGGCGACAAGACGGTACGGGGCATCTGCGGCCAGGTGGATGGCTCGGTGATGCCAGGCCTGGTGGGGCTGGAGGCCGGGCAGTCGGCGTTTGGAGACCTCTATGCATGGTTTCGCAATCTGGTCAACTGGCCAACCACGCACCTGCTGCATCGCAGCGCCTTGATCGACAAGGCCACCAAACAGCAGCTCATTCAAGAAATTGAAGACCAGACACTGGTCGCGCTGGGCGTCGAGGCAGCCAAGCTGGCGGTCGGTGAGGCTGGCATCACCGCGTTGGATTGGGTCAATGGCCGGCGCACGCCAGATGCCGACCAGACGGTGGCCATGGCCATTACCGGTTTGAAGATGGGCAGCCAGGCACCGCAGGTGTTTCGTGCCCTGGTGGAAGCCACGGCCTTTGGTGCCCGCGCCATCATCGAGCGCTTCAAGGACGAAGGAGTTGCGATCAATTCCGTGGTGGTGATTGGGGGCGTCTCCAAAAAATCCGACTTTGTCATGCAGGTCTGCGCTGATGTCTGGAACTGCCCGATTGACGTGCTGGACAGTGAACAGAGTTGTGCACTGGGTGCCGCCATCTTTGCTGCCACGGTCGGTGGTGTGTATGACAGCGTGGCCAGCGCTCAGGCAGTCATGGCTTCACCGGTCTGCAAAACCTATGTGCCCAACGCCGAGGCCGCGCTGGCCTATGAAAAGCTTTACGCCCGCTACCAGCATTTGGGTGCCTACGTCAATGAAAGGATGCCATGAGTTACAACGAACTTAAACGTGCGGCCTTTGAGGCCAACATGGAATTGGACCGGCGCAATCTGGTGGTTTACAACTTCGGCAATGTGTCGGAAATTGACCGTGCCAAAGGTGTCATTGCCATCAAGCCCAGTGGCGTCCCGTACGCTGACTTGAGCCCCGAGGACATGGTGGTTGTTGATCTCGACAACGTTGTTGTGGAGGGGCGCCTCAAACCGTCTTCCGACACACGCACGCACACTCACCTGTACCGGCACTTTGACCACATTGGTGGTGTGACCCATACCCATTCCACCTTTGCCACGGCCTGGGCGCAGGCGCAGTTGGCCATTCCTTGTCTAGGCACTACGCATGCCGACTTCGTTTATGGCGACATTCCTTGCACAGCGGTCATCACAGATGCGCAGATCCAGCGCGATTACGAAGAAGAAACCGGGGTGCAAATCACCGACTGCTTCAAAAGCCGAAACCCCGACGAGTCCCCCATGGTCATCGTCGCCGGTCATGGCCCGTTCACCTGGGGCAAGGATGCCGCCAAGGCGGTGTACCACGCGGTGATTCTGGAAGAGGTGGCGCACATGGCCTATCTGACCCAGACCCTGCACCCCGGCATCCAGCCTTTGAAGCAGGCCATCATCGACAAGCATTTTTTGCGCAAACATGGCAAGAACGCGTATTACGGACAAACCTAGGCACTGTGACCCAGTGGCCAACTGTTGAGGAACACCCCATGAAGATATACGAGAACAAAGAAGTCTGGCTGATCACCGGCTCTCAACACCTGTACGGCCCCGGCGTGCTGGCGCAAGTGGCTGAAAACAGCCAGACCATCGCCAACAGTCTGACTGCATCAGAGACCATCCCGATCAAGGTCATTGCCAAAGACACAGTCACTTCGCCCGGCGATATTCTGGCGGTCTGCCAGGCCGCCAATAGTGACCCCAACTGTGTCGGTGTGATCCTGTGGATGCACACTTTTTCACCGGCCAAGATGTGGATTGCAGGCCTGAAGGCCCTGAGCAAGCCCTACATGCACCTGCATACCCAGTTCAGCGCCGAACTGCCGTTTGCGGACATCAACATGCACTTCATGAACCTGAACCAGAGCGCCCACGGCGACCGCGAATTCGGCCACATCTGTACACGCCTGCGGCAAGACCGCAAGGTGGTGGTCGGGCATTGGGCTGATGCCCGTGTGCAAGCTGACATCGACAGTTGGTGTCGCGTGGCCATGGGTTGGGCCGAGAGCCAGAGCCTGAAAGTGGCGCGCTTTGGCGACAACATGCGCCAGGTGGCCGTGACCGAAGGCGACAAGGTCTCGGCGCAGATCCAGTTTGGCTACGAGGTGCACGCGTTTGGCTTGGGCGACTTGAAAGAGATGGTGGATGCGGTGACCGATGAGCAGGTGGCGAGTCAAATCGAGATCTACAAGTCGGACTATGAGGTGTCACACACGCTGCTGGCCGACCCGCACCAGTTCAAGATGCTGCAAAACGAGGCCCGCCTGGAGCTTGGCATGCACAAGTTTTTGACGGATGGCGGTTTTGGAGCCTTCACCAATTGTTTTGAGAATCTGACGGGCCTGACGAATTTGCCCGGCCTGGCCACCCAGCGCCTGATGAGTCAGGGTTTTGGCTACGGCGGTGAAGGAGACTGGAAGACGTCGGCCATGGTGCGCATCGCCAAAGTCATGTCCAAGGGCCGCAGCGGCGGCACCTCATTCATGGAGGATTACACCTACAACTTTGGGTTTGTCGGCCAGGTCTTGGGCGCGCACATGCTTGAAGTCTGCCCGTCGATTGCCGCTGCCCGTCCGAAGCTGGAAGTGCATTTACACACCATTGGGTGTCGCAATGACATTGCGCGCCTGCTCTTCACCGGCAAGGCCGGGCCAGCCATCAATATCTCGGTCATCGACATCGGCACGCGTTTCCGGATGATCGTCAACGAGGTCGATACCGTCACGCCCGCGCAAGAGTTGCCGAATTTGCCAGTGGCCAAAGCCTTGTGGCAGCCGCGCCCCAGCCTGCCGATAGCCGCCGCCGCCTGGATTCATGCCGGTGGTGCCCATCACAGCACCTACACCCAGGGCATCACTTCTGATGAGGCCATGGACCTGGCAGAAATGGCGGGCATCGAGGCGGTGGTGATCGGTGCCGACACCACGGTGCGTGGTTTCAAAACCGAGCTGCGCCACAATGCTGCCTATTACCACTTGAACCAGGGGCTCTGATACCAGAGTTTTCTGGCTGTAGCCCTTATGTATGATGACTATGTAGCTCTCATTTTTGATATGGATGGCACCTTGGTCGATAGCGGCCAATTGCACGAATTCAGTTGGACCACCACGCTTAACCGCTATGGCATACCGATCGACGGGCCGTTCATGCGGACTTTGGCAGGTGTACCGACCAAAGAGACGCTGGAGATTCTGATCAAGAAGTTCAATGTTCAGGTGCAGGCCAGCGTGCATGACATGAACGCGTTCAAGGAGCAGTGTGTGCGCGACAACCTGCACCGCTTTGTTCGGCCCACGGCGCTGATTGACGTGGTGAAGAAGTACCACGGTATCAAGCCCATGGCGATTGGCACCGGCGCCAACACGCCTGAGGCGCTGCTGGTCTTGAAACAATGTGGTCTTGACAAGTATCTGGACGTGGTGGTCGGCGCTGATCAGGTCAAGAACCCCAAGCCGGCGCCAGACACGTTTTTGCGCTGTGCCGAATTGCTGGGTGTTGATGCCACGCGATGTGTGGTGTTTGAAGATTCGAAACTGGGGCTGGAGGCTGCCGCGCACGCCGGCATGGCGGGCATCGATGTCCTTCTTATCCACAACATTCACAACGACTACTATTTGAAGTAGATCGGATGGTTTGATCGCACCTTCGGCTCTGACGCAGGGGCTGGATGTGCGGTAAGTGCCCGACTGGCGCGCCCGGAATGGCTGGCACTGACGGATAAAAACCTTCAAAAACTATACACTGCCTGGGGTTTCGAGTGACTTGTTTGCATTTAGCGGGGTTTTGATGTCGTCTGCTTCCATACCGGCCGGTACACCCGAGTACCGGCGACTGATGACGGTTCTGTTTATCGGTGTCTTTATGTCAGCGCTGGATACGGCCATCATTGCGCCGGCCATTCCTGCCCTGCGCGAGGCTTTTCAGGTTGATAACCGTCGTGTGGGTCTGGTGATGATTGCTTTCATCCTGGCCTCGCTGAGCAGCACCGCACCGCTGGCCAGCCTGGGTGACCGCTACGGCCGCCGCCCGGTGTATCTGATGAGCATCTCGTTGTTTGCCTTGGGCTCGCTGATCATCGCCCTGGCACCGACCTTTTGGGCGGTGGTCGCTGGCCGGGTCATTCAGGGCATTGGCGGGGGCGGCATCATTCCGACCGCCAGTGCGGTCATTGCCGATGCACTGCCCCCCAAGGAGCGGGGCCGGGCATTGGGCTTGATTGGTGCCACCTACGGCATGGCTTTCGTGCTGGGGCCACCTCTGGCCGGTGTGGTCATGGTGACCTTGAGCTGGCACTGGATCTTTTTGGCCAACCTGCCGATTGCGGCGTATGTGCTGTATTTGGGGGCGCGTGCATTGCCGACACAGACCCGATCAGGGGTATTGCCCTCGCTGGACGTGCGTGGCATCGTGGTTTTGTTTCTGTTTTTGACATCGTTGGTGGCCACAGTCACCAGGGTGTTTGACGATATCAGTGGGATGGTGGTGTGGCCCGCCACGCTGGCTGCCATGGTGGTGCTCTTCCCGCTGTTCCTGTGGATTGAAAAGCGTGCCGAGCAGCCGCTGATTCCCATCTCGATTTTTGCCAACCGGCAGCTGTCGCTGACCTATTTCCTGACCCTGGGTGCTGGTTTTGGCATGGGCAGCGTGATTTTTCTGACCTCCATCGCCACGCTGGCTTATGGCGTGGCGCGGCAAAACGCCGGTTTTGTGCTGCTGCCGATGGTGGTGTGCTCCATCCTTGGCTCCATGGGTTCAGGCCGCCTGCTCAACCGTCTGGGCGCACGCACCCTGATCGTGTTCGGGTTTGCCTTGCTGAGCGTGGGTTACGGTGCCAGCTCGTTCACAAGTCTGGGTTTGTGGGGGTTTCTGATTTCGACCATGCCGGTGGGACTGGGTGTGGGGGTGGTGGTGAGCGGTGCGCTGCGTACCATCGCCATCGAAGAGGCGCCACTGGCCTATCGCGGTACAGCGCAAGGTCTGATCAACATTTTCACCAGCGTGGGCACCCTGCTGTCAGCCGCTGCCATTGGTGCCCTGGCTGATTTCAGTGGCAGTGGTGCTGCAGGTTTCAGCGTGGCCTATGAGGTAGTGGCGGTATTGATGGCAGGCATGTTGCTGGTGTCGCTGGGCTTGCGCAAAAACAACGCGACCGTCAAGGCGGCCAGCGCCTGAGACGCAGGCGCTTTTTGACCCATGTTGTCGGTGTCTGTCGGGCCGCTGGCCGTGCCGGTGGCTCCTTTGCTGGTGCTGTCGTCTGCGTGGGTGGCCGCCAGCCTGGCCGGGCGGTTAGCTCCCCAAGATTGGCGCGTCAAGGCAGAAAGCAGCCTGTGGAACGCCCTCTGGCTGGGCCTGCTGGCGGCGCGCGTCGGCTACGTTTTGCAATACACCTCTGCCTACGCGGCCACGCCCTGGGCGTTGATCGATCTGCGCGACGGGGGGTGGTCTTTCATGACCGGGCTGCTGGCGTCTAGCCTGTGGCTGCTCTGGCAAGCGCGGCGGTGGCCGATGGTGCGACGGCCTGCAGGGCAGGCGGCGCTGGCAGGCCTGGCTTTGTGGTCGGCGGGCAGTGTGGCGGTATGGTTGGTTGATCAGGGTGATGCTCGCCCAAGCCTCTCAGCGGTTGTCCTGGCCGACTTGCAGAGCGGGCAAACGCGCAGCCTGCCTGACGTTCTGGCTGGCAAACCCACGGTGGTCAACCTGTGGGCCACCTGGTGTGGGCCCTGTCGCTCCGAGATGCCGGACCTGGCAGCCGCCCAGCGGCAAACGCCTGATATCCAGTTTGTCTTTGTCAACCAAGGCGAGTCAGCGCAGGTGATTCAGGCCTATTTGCAGCGCTCAGGGCTGAACCTGGGCAACGTATGGATCGATGCCAGCCGCGCTCTGGGGCCCGCTGTGGGTTCCAAAGGCGTGCCCACCACGCTGTTTTTTGATGCCCGTGGTCAGCGGGTGGACGCGCACTTCGGGGTCATCAATGCGGCTGCCCTGCAGGCTAGGCTGCGGAATTTGAGGTCCCCAAAATAGCTCTGTTGGGCTGCTCTCAGCGCCTCATGGCAATCGGAATGCGTTTTCTGCCAAAGTGGCCTGCCTGCGCGTCAAAGCGCCCGGCCACAGCGGTTCCGCAGTCCGGGCAGCAGCCATTGGCGGTGAGCCGGTAGCTGTTGATCTGGTACCAGTCGCGCTCGATCAATGCCGCATGGCAGCTTGGGCAGAACGTGGTGTCGCCTTCAGCGTGGTGCACATTGCCGGTATAGACATAATCCAGGCCCGCCTTGAGCGCGATGGTACGGGCGCGCACCAGCGTGGCTTGCGGTGTCGCGGGCACGTCGGGCATTTTGTGGTCCGGGTGAAAGGCAGAGAAGTGCAGCGGTACATCGGGCCCGAGCTCACGCATCACCCAGTTGGACAGCGCAGTCAGCTCTTCGTCCGAGTCGTTGTGGCCGGGGATCAAAAGTGTGGTGATCTCAAACCAGACATGGGTTTCATGCTTCAAATACAAGAGCGTATCGAGTACCGGCAACAGGTGCGAACCAGTGAGCTGGAAGTAAAAATCGTCGGTGAAGGCTTTCAGGTCGACGTTGGCGGCGTCCATCTTGGCGTAAAAGTCGCGCCGCGGCTGGTCGTGCATGTAGCCTGCGGTGACGGCTACCGTTTGCACACCAACCTGATGGCAGGCATCGGCCACATCCATCGCGTATTCAGCAAAGATCACCGGGTCGTTGTAGGTGAAGGCCACACTCTTGCAGCCATATTTGACGGCCTCTGCCGCAATGAGCTCGGGCGATGCCTGGTCCATCAGTCGGTCCATATCGCGTGATTTGCTGATATCCCAGTTCTGGCAAAACTTGCATGCCAGATTGCAACCCGCCGTGCCGAAAGACAGCACGCTGGAGCCGGGGTAGAAATGGTTCAGCGGCTTCTTCTCGATCGGGTCGATGCAAAAGCCTGATGACCGCCCGTAGGTGGTCAGGACCATTTGATCGCCCTTGCGCATGCGCACGAAACACGCGCCGCGCTGACCTTCGTGCAGTTTGCAGTCGCGCGGGCACAGGTCGCATTGCAGGTGGCCATCGGGCAGGGCGTGCCAGTAGCGGGCGAGGTAGGGCGCGGGGGCGCTGGATGCTTGCATCAGGCGCTCCCGGCGGGTGGATGTTCGTGCCAGGGGTGTACGGTGTAGCGTTGCAGGCGCACATCAGCATCCCAGAACTCTGCCGACAGCCCGGCCTTGCGTTTGAGATGCGCCATGAACTCGCGCACATCCGGCAACTGCTCCCACACCTGCGGCAAGAATGTGCTGCGGTAAGGCCCAAACTCGAACACCACCCCATCCACACCGGGGCGCAACTGCGCCAGCGCATCGGCCTCGCTGGTGAAGTGCATCGGCTGCATCGGCGACAGGACCGACACCTCAATTTCGGTCCCGGGCAATTCTTTCAAGGTCAACGGTGCAAAGCGTGTGT
Organism: uncultured beta proteobacterium; assembly: GCA_903905735.1. Lineage (GTDB taxonomy): Bacteria > Pseudomonadota > Gammaproteobacteria > Burkholderiales > Burkholderiaceae_C > Rhodoferax. Next base: position 13,381 of record CAIVHU010000172.1, on the reverse strand, counting down.
CCTGCAGGGCGGCTGCCACGGCGTTGGCTTGCACATCGGCCAGTAGGCTGCGCCGCGCTTGCAGCGAGCCAATGCAGCCGCGCAACTGCCCGTGCTGCGTCAGGGTGACGAAACTGGCCCCCGGTGCCTGCAGAGCGGCCGCATGGGTGTTCAGCGCCATCGGGCATCCCAGCGCATTGGCGATGCTGGCGCGAGCTATTCCAGGCAAACTCGCGCCCAGCGCCTCAGACAGGGTGTCGGCTTGGATCGGGGTGTCAGTGTGCATGCACAGTCTCCGGCGTGAAAGCCAGCGCGGCGTAGCCCACTACCCGATCCTTGTCGCCAGCCGTGTCGCCCGAGTTGCACAGGCCCAGCAACTCTGGTTGCAACCCATGGTGGCGGGCGGCCAGCAGCAGGCCGTTGATGGGCGTGCCGCCGCAGGCTTGCTGGTGTGTCAGCGGACCGCGCAGGTCGAGAATGGCCTGGGTGGTCTGGCGGTCGATTTGCTGCGCCGTGCGGTAGGGCAAAAAATGCGACAGGTCGGAGCTGATCACCAGCAGGGTTTCAGGCCCGCCCCACAGCAGTTCCAGCACCTCAGCCACTTCTTCAGGGGTGGCATCTCCCACCACCAGCGGCACCAGCTTGAAGTCGTCCAGCACGGTTTGCAAAAACGGCAACTGCACCTCCAGCGAATGCTCCTGGGCTTGGACGGCGCGGCTCACCACCACCTGCGGCAGATGGGCAAGCTGATCCACCGCTGCCTGATCCACTTCCACCTCACCCAGCGGCGTCGCCATAAAACCGCAGCCAGGCAACGCCAAGCCACGCACCGGCACCCGGTGCGCAGGCCCCAGCAAAACCACGCGTTGGATGCTGCCCCACACTGAGGCGAGTCGGGCATAAGCCAGTGCCGCCGTCGAGCCGGAGTAGATGTAACCCGCGTGCGGCACGATGATGGCTTTGGGCACGCGGGCTGACAGGTCGGTCTGCTCACTGGCCTGCGCCAACATCGCCCGCACATCCTGCGCCAGGACGGGGCGCTGACCGGGGTAGAAAGCACCCGCCACGGCGGGTTGACGGACTGATAGCATGGGAACCTCCTTGTGCAAGGACTGCAGACATACATCAGGCCAATGGCCCGTATATCAAGTGCGCTTGCGCCACACCATGGCCACGATGCTGGCTGCCAACGCCTGAACCGCCGTGATGCTCAGCACCGAGCCATGCCATCCCCAGCCCTCAAACGCCAGGCCTGCGCCCCAGGCACCCACCGCGCCGCCCGCGTAATAACTCATGTAATAGATGCCCGTGGCCAGCGAGCGCCCCTCGGTCACGTTTTTGGCAATGGCACTGATGGTGGCAGACTGGCACAAAAAGACGCCGCTCGAACACACTGTCAGGCCCACCACAATCACCGGCAGCGACGGTACCAGGGTCATCAGCAAGCCGCTGGCTGACAGGCTCAAAGCCCAAAGCAGCGCCTTCATGAAACCCAGCCGCTTGAAATGTCGGCCCGCCAGTGGTGTCACCAGCACGCCCACGAGATACACCGCAAACACATTGGCGAGTCCGGCGGTGGACAGGTTGAAGGGCGCCGCAGCCAGATAAAGGTTGACGTAGGTGAACGTACCCACCAGCGAGAACAGCACACAAAACCCCACCGCGCACGATGCCATCAGCCGCCGGTTCTGCAGATGCTGGCGCAGCGTGGCGAATGCGCCTTTGACGTTGCGGTTGGCGACAAAGTGCCGTGAGGCAGGCAGCCGCCACCACACCAGCAGCGCACCCGCAAGGTTCATCACCGCCAGTACCACAAAGGCGCCTCGCCATCCCACCAAGTCACCGGCATGCCCGGTGATAAAACGTCCGCAGAACCCGCCCATCACCGTGCCGCCGACGTAGATGGCCATCATGCGGGCCACGCCAACTTGGCGAAACTCTTCGCCAATGTAGGCAATCAGCACCACCACAATGCCCGGCACCGCCAGGCCCTGCATGAAACGCAAGGCAATCAGCGCGTTCAGGCTGTGGGTCAGCGGGATCAGCGCAGTGGGCAGGGTGAGCGCAAACAGAGAGGTGCAAATCACATTCCTGCGGCCCACGGCATCGGACAGCATACCGATGAACGGCGAGATCAGCCCCACCGCCAGTACTGTGGCGCCCACTGTCAGCCCGGCTTGCAGCGGCGAGGCAGCAAAGTCAGCCATCACCATCGGCAACACGGCCTGGATGGAATAGACGTTCAAAAACGCAAAAAAGCCGATCAGCCAGACGATGGGGCGTGAGGCCTGCACACCGTCCCCGAGGAAAAAAAGCCGAAGTGTGTGCGCAGACATGCTGCAAATTCTAGACACCGCCGTGCTTCTGTGTGGCGCACAGCCCCCGCTATCATCCCCGGATGACTTTGAACGATTCAAGCACTGCCGCCAGACCGCGCGGCTGGCTGGCCACCCTGAAGGTGTATCTGGAGCCCGCGTCGGTGCGCATGCTGCTGCTGGGTTTTTCGGCTGGGTTGCCACTGCTGTTGGTGCTGGGCACGCTGAGCTTCTGGCTGCGCGAGGCGGGCATTGACCGCACCACCATTGGTTACCTGAGCTGGGTCGGGCTGGCCTATGCCTTCAAGTGGGTGTGGGCACCGCTGGTGGACCGGCTGCCAATACCGTTGCTGACGCGATGGTTGGGCCGCAGACGCAGCTGGCTGCTGCTGTCGCAGCTGGCGATTCTGGTTGGACTGGTAGCGATGAGTTTCAACGACCCGCAAGTGGCGCTGACGCCCGTGGTGTGGGGTGCGCTGGCGGTGGCCTTTGGCTCGGCCACGCAAGACATTGCGCTGGACGCGTTTCGCATCGAATCGGCAGATGTGGACCGGCAGGCGGCGCTGGCCGCGTCTTACCAGACCGGCTACCGCCTGGCGATGATCTGGGCCGGTGCGGGAGTGTTGTGGGTAGCCGCGCGTGCCCAGGTGGCTGGTGTGGTGGGCTATCAGCACGGTGCCTGGCACACCGCCTATCTGGTGATGGCCGCCAGCATGATGTTGGGCGTTCTAACGGTGCTTGTCTCGCCTGAGCCCTTGCGGCTGCCTTTGCCACCCAGCAAAAATGTCGCTGAATGGCTGCGCGGCGCGCTGGTCGAACCGTTTGCCGACTTTCTGACACGCTATGGTTGGCAGGCGGTGTTGATCCTGGCGCTGATCGCCACTTACCGCATCAGTGACGTGGTGATGGGCATCATGGCCAACCCGTTTTATGTGGACATGGGCTACACCAAGGACGAAGTGGCGGCGGTGACCAAGGTATTTGGCGTGATCATGACGCTGGTTGGTGCGTTTGTGGGTGGCGCGCTGGCCATGCGCTTTGGCGTGATGCGGGTGCTGATGCTGGGCGCCGTGCTGAGTGCGGCCAGCAACCTGCTGTTTGCCGGGCTGGCCACGCGCGGGCATGATTTGACCGGACTGATTTTTGTGATTTCTGCCGACAACCTGTCGAGTGGGATTGCCTCGGCGGCATTCATTGCCTATTTGTCGAGCCTGACCAATGTGAACTATTCGGCAACCCAGTACGCGCTGTTCAGTTCCATGATGCTGCTCTTGCCCAAGTTCCTGGCAGGTTATTCCGGGCGCTACGTGGACAGTTTTGGTTACCAGAATTTTTTTACCGCCACCGCCCTTCTGGGTGTGCCGGTGTTGCTGTTGGTGTGGCTGGCTTCAAGACTCAAATCGGCCTCTAGCCCTTATGTAGAAAGTGCTGACAGCTCTTGAAGTTATAGTATGTAAACGTGCATATTTACCTAACTTTACGCGGGCTTCAAGCGCTTGATGCGCGGGCTCGCTAGACTGAAAAGCATGAACCAGCAACTCTTGATGATTGAAGACGATGCCCGCCTGGCCAGTATGGTGTGTGAATACCTGGGCCAGTCTGGTTACACCGTGGCCCACGCGGGTGATGCCAAAACCGGGCTGGCAGCCCTGCAGAGCCAGCCGCCGCACCTGGTCATCCTGGATCTGATGCTGCCCGACATGGATGGCCTGGAGGTGTGCCGCCGCATCCGTGCGCTGCCAGGCGCGCTGGCAGCTACGCCGGTGCTGATGCTCACCGCCAAGGGCGACCCGATGGACCGCATCATCGGCCTGGAAATGGGTGCCGATGATTACCTGCCCAAGCCGTTCGAGCCGCGCGAACTTCTGGCACGCATCCGTGCGGTGCTGCGACGCCATGTGGAAGGCACAGCACAGCCGCAGGCGGCCGCCAGTCCGTTGCGCTTTGGCTCGCTCGATATCGACCGCGATGCCCGGATAGTGACGGTGGCCGGGCAGGCCTGCGAGCTGACCTCTTACCAATTTGACCTGCTGGTGGCGCTGGCCGAGCGCGCCGGGCGGGTGCTGACGCGCGACCAGATCATGGAAGCCGTGCGCGGGCGCGAGCTCGATGCCTTTGACCGTTCGATTGACGTGCACATGGGCCGTATCCGCGCCGCTATCGAGGCAGATGCCAAGGCTCCCAAACGCATCCTGACCGTGCGCGGTGTGGGCTACGTGTTTGCCCGGCAGCAGGACTGAGCGTGTTTGCCTCAGCCTCACTTTTGTCCCGCGCCTGAGCTCCCACCACCCCTGACCATGTACAAAAAGTTGTACTTGCGCATCTGGCTCGCCGTGGTGATGGCGGTGGCGGTGCTGATTCTGCTGGTCGGCTGGGTCTGGCGGCTGGCGGCTGAGCCACCGCTGCGTGATGTGGTGGTGAGCAACGAGGCTGGGCAAATCATTGGCCGGGGCCGACCACACCACAGCCTGGACGAGCCCGAATTGCGGGCCTTGCGTGAGCAGCACCGGGCTGAACGCCTGGCCCAGCGCGAGGCACGTCAAGCCGGACCCGTGGCTATCGTCACCCCCGGGAACGATTCGCCTGGCGCTGGCGTGACTGCGATGTCCCCGGTTCCAGCGCTCATCGCGCCGTCACCATTGGCCACCGCCAGTTCCGATGCCGCTGAGGCGGAGCCTGATCGTCCCGCTGGCCCTGAATTTGAGGTGCGCATGCACGATGGCCAGACCATCCGCATGCGCCTGATGCGCGCCCCGCCCTCGTTCTGGAGTCGCCCTCCCTTTGGCTTTGCCTGGATGCTGGTGTGGGTGGGGATCGCCGTGGCGCTGGCCACTTATCCGATCGTGCGCACCCTGACGCGCCGGCTGGAGCGCCTGCAAGACGGCGTGCAGCAGTGGGGCGAGGGTGATTTGTCCACCCGCGTGCCAGAGACTGGTTCGGACGAGGTGGCTTTTCTGGCCAAACGCTTCAACCAGGCCGCCGAGCGGGTTGAGACCCTGGTCAAGTCGCATGAGGTACTGTTGGCTTCGCAAAAGTCTTTGCTGGCCAATGCCTCGCACGAACTGCGCTCGCCCCTCACGCGCATCCGCATGGGGCTGGAACTGCTGGGCCCCAGTGCCTCAACCGCGTTCAAAAGCGAAATCGCCCGCAATATCAGTGAGCTGGACCAACTGATCGAAGAAATCCTGCTGGCAAGCCGGCTTGACGCCCGTGAAAGCGACATGGGCACGGTGGAGTCGGTCGATCTGGTGGGCCTGGCCGCAGAGGAGTGTGCGCGTGTGGAGGCTGAACTGATGTTGCCTTCGGGCGACGGAACTGCGGCGTTCCAGGAACTGCCGGTTCAGGGGGTGGCCAAGCTGTTGCGCCGGGCCGTGCGCAACCTGCTGGAAAACGCCCGCCGTCACGCCGCCGGTGAGGTCACCCTCAGCTTGCTGACCACCCCTGGCCTGGCGCAGATCCGCGTGTGTGACCAGGGTCCGGGTGTGCCGCCGGAGCTGCGTGAGCGCATTTTTGAGCCGTTTTACCGCTTGCCCGGTGCCACCGAACGCGATGGCGGTGTCGGGCTGGGTCTGGCATTGGTCAAATCCATTGCCCAGCGCCATGGCGGGCGGGCATTTTGTGAGGGCAGCCCCGGGGGTGGTGCCTGCTTTGTCATCGAGTTACCGCTGCCTCAGCCCAAAAACTGACATCTGGTTGCAAAAAAGTCGGTTTTTTCTTCAAAAAACCCTTCAATATCCCCCAAATGGGGGATACCCAAACTGTCAGCGTACCATTACAGTTCTACCAGCTGCTGTCACAGTCACGAAGCAAAACTCTCCGGATAGGGTTCAAACGCAAGTTTGAAGTTTGCAAGGTTTCCAACGACGTTCCCCTCCGGGGGAACTTTTACAAGCCACCTTCGGGTGGCTTCTTTTTTATACAAAATCGGCCTTTAGCCCCTATCGGGAAAGCGCCGACAGCTACAAATATCGAAGTACCCTGTCCGCGTGAATGTCGTTCAGGCAGCGCGTGTGCCCCAGCGGGCAGGTGCGCTCAAAGCACGGTGCACAGTCCAGCGGCGGCTGGTAGTCAGGGTCTTTCTTGAGCCACAGTACATGCGCGGCGGCATTGAGCGGCGGCGTATGCAAGGGGCTGCTGGAGCCAAAAATAGCCACCTGCGGCACGCCAAAACCGGCTGCCACATGCATCAGGCCCGAGTCGTTGCTGACTATGGATTTGGTAGCGCTTATCATACACAGTGCCTGGGCCAGAGAGGTTTTTCCTGCCAGATTGATGATGACGGGATGGGCCGCGTTGATGTTTGCAACCGGGCCATGGCAACCCTGCACAATCTCGCCGCACAAGTCGGCTTCTTTGCCCGAACCCAGCAGCACCACCGGCAGACTCAGTTGACTGGCCAGGTCGGCAAAGTGGCTGGTGGGCCAGCGTTTGGCGGGGCCGTACTCTGCGCCGGGGGCCATCACGTAGTAGCTACCGCGCTGCAAGCCCAGTACCCGCAACGTGGCATCTGCTTCAGCTTCAGCCAACTGCAACCGGGGTCGGTCATCCGCCACATCGGCATCACCGCTGAGCGCCGAGTAAAACGCCACCATCGGTGGGCGCTGGCCCTTGGCCGGATTTTTCAGGCGGTGGGTGAGCAAACCCACGCGGGCCTCGCCCAAGTAACCGACGCGCTTGGGGATGCCCGCCAGAAACGGCAGCAGCGCGCTCTTCAAGGAATTGGGGCAGATGTAGGCCACGTCAAACTGGCCGTCCACCTGCTGCGCCAGCTGTCTGCGCGCTCGCAGTTGCAGACCACCGTGGGCAAACGGGAACTCAATGACTTCGGCCACCTGTGGCATGGCACGGTACACCGGGGCCACCCAGGGCAGGGCACCCACGGTGAGTCGCTCGCCGCGCGCATGCAGGCGGCGCAGCAGCGGTTCGGTCATGACCGCATCGCCAATCCACTGCGGGGCAATGATGAGCGAACGCGTCACGGGCTGCGTTGGGGAAATGAAAAGCTCCTGTGATGGGGGCGCGAGGCCCGGTCCATCAGTGCGCTTCGAAGTGTTCGCCGCTTTTGAGTTTGTACACGGTGCCGCAGTAAGGGCACTTGGCCTGGCCAGTACGGCCCACGTCCAGATACACCTTGGGGTGGGTGTTCCAGATCTTCATGTGCGCCAGAGGGCTGGGGCAGTAAATCTCACCTTCTTGGTTGAGGTCTTTGGCCAGGATTTCGACGGTGGCGTTGGGCATGATGGTCAGACTTTGGTGAGCCAATGAGCGTATTTGGGGTTGCGGCCGTTGACGATGTCAAAGAACGCGCTCTGGATTTTTTCGGTGATCGGGCCACGGCTGCCCACATAGTCGCCCTTGCCGAGTTCGATGCGGTCCAGCTCACGGATGGGCGTGATTTCAGCGGCTGTGCCGCTAAAAAAGGCTTCGTCGCTGATGTAAACCTCGTCACGGGTGATGCGCTTTTGCACCACTTCAATACCCAGATCCTTGCAGATGTGCAGCACCGTGTTGCGGGTGATGCCGTTGAGCGCGCCGGCCGACAGGTCGGGGGTATAAACCACGCCGTCTTTCACCACAAACACGTTCTCGCCCGCGCCTTCTGACACGAAACCGCTGGCGTCCAGCAGCATGGCTTCGTCGTAGCCGTCGTCAGTGGCTTCCATGTTGGCCAGGATCGAGTTGGTGTAGTTGCTGACCGCCTTGGCCTGTGTCATGGTGATGTTGACGTGATGGCGGGTGTAGCTGGAAATCTTCACGCGGATGCCGCGCTTCATGCCTTCTTCACCCAGGTAGGCACCCCAGGGCCATGCAGCGACCATCAGGTGGATCGTGTTGCCCTTGGGCGACACGCCCAGCTTCTTGTCGCCAATCCAGGCCAGCGGGCGGATGTAGCCCGAGTCAAGCTTGTTCTCGCGGATGATGGCCTTTTGCGCCTCCATCACCTCTTCTTTGGTGAAGGGGATTTTCATGCGCAGGATTTTGGCGCTGTTGAACAAGCGGTCGGTGTGCTCTTCGAGGCGGAAAATCGCGGTGCCGCTTGCCGTGTTGTAGGCGCGCACGCCTTCAAACACGCCACAGCCGTAGTGCAGGGTGTGGGTCAACACGTGGATCTTGGCATCGCGCCAGTCCACCATCTGGCCGTCCATCCAGATTTTGCCGTCGCGGTCAGCCATCGAAGGGGGTAGGGGGCTCATCGGGTCTTCCTTATAAGTCAGCATGGCGCTGAAGGTCAAAACATACATTCTAAAGGGCGGCTATCGCTATAGCGATCCGGCAAGATACTGACATTTACTCACATTTGAGTGTGTGAAACTTCGGCCGTTCGATGTACGCTCATGCACCCGGCCATCGTGCCCCATCTTGCTTTTCTGGAGATTTTCATGTCACATCATTTTCGTTTGCAACGTGTTGTCTGTGCTGTCGCGGGGGGCTTGTTGGCGGGCCTGCTGGCTGGCCAGGCCGTGGCGCAAACCAGTTGGTCGTCTGACCCGGGCGCAGTGAATACGCAGAAAGATGCCAAAGCGCGTTATGAAGCGGACAAAAGGCTTTGCGCCGATGAAGCTTCGTCCGAGGCTCGCATCCAGTGCCGCCGCGATGCGCTGGCGATCTACGACAAGTCGCTGGCCGCCTTGCGCGTCGGCAAAGGCACCTACAGCACCCAGCCTGCTGCCAACAACTGTGCAGACTGCGGGCGCGTGACAGCGGCCAACCTGGTCGAAAAGCAGGGTGACAGCAACGCGGTGGGTCTGATCGCCGGTGGTGTGGCCGGTGCCGTGCTGGGCCATCAGGTGGGTGGTGGCTTTGGCAAGGACCTAGCCACCATTGCCGGTGCAGCGGGTGGCGCCTATGCCGGCAAGAAAGTGCAGGAAAACATGAATGCCAGCAAGGTCTGGCGGGTGAGCGTGACCTACACCAACGGGGGCAGCGCCAGTTTCGACTTTGCGCAGGACCCGGGCCTGAAAGTGGGCGACAACGTCAGAAAATCAGGCAACACGGTGGTGCGCAATTAAGCCGCTGGCGGGTGGGCCGCGGCCCACCCCATCAAGGCATCAGTTGCCGGGGTAAATCAGGTCTGCCCGACGGTTTTCGGCATACGCCGCTTCATCATGACCCGGGTTGCGGGGCTTTTCCTTGCCGTAGCTGATGGTTTCGATCTGTTTGTCTTTAACCCCCAGAATCTCCAACGCCTTGGCCACGGTATCGGCCCGCTTCTGACCTAAGGCCAGGTTGTATTCAGAGCCCCCGCGCTCGTCCGTGTTGCCAGCAATCTTGATGGCAACTTCTGGATGGTTGGCCAAGTACTGACCATGCAGCTGTACCAGATGATCGTATTGGCTGGCAATCTCTGATTTGTCGTAATCAAAATACACGCTACGTTCTTTGGCCAGCGGGTTTTGCGGGTCCAGGTAAGGCGGCACTTGGTTGGTTGCCATATTGGCGGGCGGTGCTGGCTGCGTTTGGGCCTGATTGGTCACGGGTACGGGGGTGGCTGTCGTGACGGGGGTGGAGGCTGGCGATGTCAGCGGCGTGCTGGAGCAGGCAGCGAGAAAAGCTGAGCTCACCAGGGCGGCGGTCAGTGCAAAGCGATAGGGACGAGTCATGTTGTTCTCCTGAAAAAAGGGCTGCTAATTCAGATTCACCGGATGCAAACCATCGCGAAACAGCCCTTGTCAAACATGCGGGACATTATGGAAACCTGGACTTAGGCGATTCTTAATGAAGCGAATCTTAAAACTTCACCGCGGATGCCGTGGCAAGCGCACCGTTAAGTCCGGTCTAAGTCTGGGGTTGCACCATCGGGTTGTGTTGGCTGCCAAAGTGTTCTGTCAGTGTCTTGTGGTGTGCGGAGGTTCTGGATAAAAATGCCTTCTAGCCCTTATATGGAAAGCGCTGGCAGCTACGTTTTAACTAGCAAGCAGTCTATTTGATCAACCCAGGAGCTGAATCATGTGGAAAAAATTTTTACTCGGCGTGAGTTTTGCGGCTGTAGCGGCATTGAGCAGCGCATCGGTGATGGCCGCCACCGAGCCCACCATGCACGAGGTGTATCAAGCCGCACAGGCTGGCCACTATATCGAGGCCCAGGACATGATGGACCAGGTGCTGAAAGCACACCCCAACAGTGCCAAGGCCCATTTCGCTGAGGCTGAACTGCTGGCCAAGCAGGGCAAGCTCAACCAGGCACGCACTGAACTCGGCGCGGCCGAGCGCTTGCAACCGGGCCTGGCGTTTGCCAAACCGCAAGCGGTGAGCAACCTCAAGACGCTGATCGAATCACCCAACACGCCCGTCAAGGCGGCGGCCTATAGCCCGGTGGCCCAGCAAGTCGGCTTCGCGGGTGGCTCGGTCCCCAGCCGGGGTTTGCCCTGGGGTCTGATTTTGGGCGGTTTGGGTTTGCTGGCATTCATGGCGTTTGCCATGCGCTTCATGCAACAGCGCACCGCCGCGCCAGTTCCCTACTATCCGCAGGGCTTTGGTAATCAGGGGGTTGCCCAACCTTTCGGCGCAGGCATGAGCGGTGGTGCGGGGCCCATGGGCATGGGAGGCTCGGGCGTCGGCTCGGGCATCATGGGCGGACTGGCCACCGGAGCCGCCTTGGGCGCAGGCATGGTGGCGGGGGAGGCCTTGATGCATCACTTCACGGATAGCGGGTCAGTCAACCCGTCCCAGGTACTGCCGCCACAGGCCGGATTCAGTGACAACCTGAGCAACAACTGGAACCTGCCAGCCGATGACATGGGAGGTAATGATTTTGGGATGAGTGACAACTCTTCCTGGGATTCAGGTGGCGGATCGGACGATAGTTGGGGTTAAATGCAGAAGGCTGCACAATCAGGCTTTTCATTCAACTTCACACTTTCACATCATGTCCATCCACAGTCATACTTTCTCGAGCACCAAAAACACTTTTATTCGCTGGAGTACCGGCTTGGTCCTGGGGGCCGCCCTCATGGGCAGTGCCGTTGTTGCGCAGGCGGCTGACTTCTCCGCCAACCGCATTGGTTTTGTCAATCTGGAGCGTGTGCTCAAGGAATCGGCCCCGGCCAAGGTCAGCCAGGGCAAGCTGGAGAAAGAATTTTCAACGCGCCAGAAAGACCTGGCCGCACAAGACACCACCTTCAAGGCAGCGGTGACCAAGTTCCAGACCGACGCGCCGGTGCTGGCCGAGACCAATCGCGTGGAGCAGCAAAAGAAACTGATGGATCAGGAACGTGAACTGCAACGCACCCAGCGCAACTTCCAGGAAGACCTGAACAAGCGCAAGAATGAAGAGCTGCAAAAGCTCATCGCCAGCACTAACAAGGTGGTCAAGCAACTGGCCACCACTGAAAAGCTTGACTTTGTGCTGCAAAACGCCGTGTATGTCGATCCAAAGAATGATCTGACCGACCGCGTTCTCAAGATGCTGGATTCACCAGCGGCTCAATAAGCCAGGTCGCGCACCACCGCCATCGCCTCCTCCACACGTTCCACCGCGTGGATGGTCAGGCCCTCAAAGTCTTTGGACTTGAGGTTTTTGGGCAGATTGGCCTTGGGCACCACGGCCACACTAAAGCCCAGTTTGGCGGCCTCTTTCAGGCGCTCCTGCCCGCGCGGGGCAGGGCGAACCTCTCCAGCCAAGCCCACTTCGCCAAATGCAAAGAAGCCTTTGGGCAGTGGTTTGCCGCGTAGGCTTGAAGTGATTGATAGCAGCACAGCCAGGTCTGCTGCGGGCTCCGAGATCCTGACACCCCCAACCGCGTTGACAAAAACATCCTGGTCCATACACGCCACGCCAGCATGGCGGTGCAATACCGCCAGCAGCATGGCCAGCCGGTCTTTGTCCAGCCCCACGCTCAAACGGCGGGGCGACGGGCCACCGCTATCGACCAGCGCCTGGATTTCGACCAGCATCGGCCGCGTGCCTTCGAGCGTCACCATGACACAACTGCCGGGCACTGGCTCGGCATGCTGGCTCAGGAAGATGGCGCTGGGGTTGCTCACGCCTTTCAAACCTTTTTCGGTCATGGCAAAGACACCGATTTCGTTCACCGCGCCAAAGCGGTTCTTGATGGCGCGCACCAGCCTGAAACTGCTGTGGGTGTCGCCCTCAAAGTACAGTACGGTATCCACCATGTGCTCCAGCACGCGCGGCCCGGCCAGCGCGCCTTCCTTGGTGACGTGGCCCACCAGCACGATGCTGGTGGCCCGGCCACGGCCCACGCCGTCTGCCTGGCCGCTGGCTTTGGCATAACGCGTCAGATGCGCGGCGCATTCGCGCACCTGGGCCACTGACCCCGGTGCCGAAGTGAGTTGTTCGGAATACACGGTCTGGATCGAGTCGATCACGGCGATGTCGGGCCGGGTGGCTTCCAACGTGGCCAGGATTTTTTCCAGCCCGATCTCGGCCAGCACACTCACCTGCGAGCCGTCCAGCCCCAGGCGGCGCGCGCGTAGCGCCACCTGGGCACCGCTTTCTTCTCCGGTGACATACAGCGTGCGCTGGCCACTGCGCTGCAGTGAATCGAGCGCTTGCAGCAGCAAGGTCGATTTGCCGATGCCAGGGTCGCCGCCGATCAGCACGACGCCGCCCTCGACCATGCCGCCACCGAGCACGCGGTCCAACTCGTCATGGCCGGTGGGGGTGCGGGCAAAATCCACCGCGTCAATCTCGCCCAAGATGGCAATTTCTGACGCTTTGGCCAGCGAGGCAAAGCGGTTTTTGGTGGGGGCGGTGCTCTCGGGCACCGATTCAATCAGCGTGTTCCAGGCGTTGCAGCTCGGGCACTTGCCCTGCCACTTGGGGCTGACGCCGCCGCAGTCGGAGCACACATAAACGGTTTTTTCTTTGGCCATGGGTGAATATTACTGTATAAATCAGGCTCTGTTCGCGAATTGTATGGATTTCGTTGATGTTTTGGAGTTTTCAGAGGAGAATTGCGTATGCGCGCTTCTCAGTTCAAAAATCTACTGGCCGACTTGGCCAGTCTCAGCCCCGAGCAGCTTATCAACTTGCGGGTGGCTGCAGACAGTCTGTACCAGCGCACCCATGCATTGAGTTCGTTTGAAGCGGCGCTGGCCGGGGTTGGCTGTCCACACTGCAACAG
>CAIVHU010000171.1 GCA_903905735.1 uncultured beta proteobacterium | reverse complement strand
TGGGAACTCACCACGGAGTCAGCCCAAAACATTTGCAGGCATACCTCAACGAATTTGTATTCAGATTCAACCGCCGATTCTGGCCAATGGTGGCGTTTGATAGCGTTCTAAAAATCGCAGCACAGGCAAAAGCACCAACCTACCGAAATCTGTACGACGGAGTTCATCCAGACCGGTCAGTCCTAGGTCAACCTGTCTCAACCGGATAGGCATGGATTGAACGTCGGGTCAGGAGAAAGTTGTGGACCCGCATCGAAGCGGGGGGTATAGACGAACAGCGCTTTCTGGCAGTCCAGCTGGAAAAGTTTGGGTACTTGTCGGCTGCTTTCGACGAGAAGTGATTGGTAAATGCTAAAACCGCCCAAAGGCGGTTGTTGTTGAAGCGTCAAATTTCGATCTGCTTATCAAGACTTGCGCCGGGTCGCGCAAATGCCAAACAGACCTAGCCCGACTAACGCGAGGGTCAAAGGCTCCGGCACTGACGTTGGAGGCAAGACGGCAGTATTTGAAAATTTCCAATTCAAGATATTTTGACTCTCAAATCCAGAACCCGTCCCCGCCGTAAATCCGACATAAGCGGTGTTGGTTCCCAACTCAGCGCCAACGTCAATTGTGTAATTGGTGATCGCTGAAAATGCTGAGCCTTCACTCGGATCACTTACCGACACATTCAGAAGGGAGCCATCATACGCAACATTGGCTGTCCATATGTGTCCATTGGACAAACAACCATTGCCCGCACCGAAACCGCAGCTAGAGATTCCATAGGCATTGGCCGATGCAAGATTGTTCAAATTCCCGCCGGTATCAATGGCAACGTGATTGTTGCTGCTATCAATGCCTCCATTGAAGAATGTGTCAAATTCAATCGCAACACTATGGGTGACACCAACGTAGCCGAGACCGCCGCCCGCACCACCCAGCCCGGTGGGGCTCGCTGCCAAAACAAAAGTAATCCCATCAGCAGGAGCAATACCACCAGTATTTGTAATCTGGAACTGAAATTGGGTACTGAACGAGTTACCGGAGCCGAGCGTGATCGGAGTAGTGCTGTAAGCGGCGCCAGTTTGGCCAATAGCGGCTGTTGTGAGTTGCAATTGGTTCGGTACGTTGACATTGTTGGCATCCCCGACCAATGTAAGTCCGGAGGTGCTTGAAAAATCGGGAAAATTGACAAGCGTCGCAGTTGCAGTCGTTGAGTAGCCCACAGTCAAACCGAGCGTGGAGATGAGTGGAAACAGAGATGTCCAGCGCATATTCGATACTCCTGTCAGATAGGTGGAAAGATAATCAAACTTCCCTAGGAATGACTTTTTATTGCCAATCCAAGAATTGAAAGCAAGAAGCATGCTAATGCAATTTAACCAATAGAATCAGTTAGTTATGAAATCTCATTCGAACGCAGTGTAAAACTTCCCGACAGAGACTTAAGGGCATATTGGCTCCGGGATGCCAATGACACAGCAAATCGGTGACTCGCCGAAACATGTCGATTGGCCGACGGTAGCAATGAATGTTCATTGTGACTGCAGGTGGTCGAGTCCGGGTGCAGCGGTAATCGAAATCATCACCACTTTGCCTGCTTTCAGATGCACTGCCGACCGGCCGGTCTGGATCAGTCAGATCGAAAAGTTGTGCGGCAGCAATGGGTCTCGTCCTGGCACTCAAGGTGATGAAATTTTAGCTACATTGCTGCAAATTCGTGGGTGTTGCCGAACGGCTGCTCTGGAGTGGGCCGATCGGAAAGTTGTGTGACGGCCTACTGGAGCCCGTCAGGGGAAAACGGGGAAAATTTTGGGCGACTGACTTCAACAGGCTGACAGCAGTCACACAACTTTCCGATCGGCCCACTCCAGAGCAGCCGTTCGGCATACCCAGGAATTGGCAGCAATGTAGCGAGAAGTTCATCGCCTTGGGTGCCAGGACGAGATCCACAGCGGTCTTTCGACTTACCGAACTGCTTGATCAAAAGCTGACACTGGCTTCAGTAGTCAGACGAACAGCAATACCGCCTCGATTTTTATGACGGTGACCCCCCAATGTCACCGATCAGTGTATCGCTCATCGGAGTGCTGATCCCGCACCCGTGCCAACGCATTTACCGAATTCAGTGCGGCCTCGACCTCACCTGTGCGTTGCCTTAAGTACTTACCCGCTAGTCCAGCTTATCGCAACCCGATACCATAATGTCACGTGATGCAAGTTTGTACAGCCAACAATTCAAACTATTGAGCGGGAGCGAAATTTGTCAGAGACATTCATTCTCGAAACACAAGGCTTGTCCAAGGAATTCAAAGGCTTTGTGGCGGTTAATAGTGTCAATCTGAAAGTTCAGCGGGGCCACATTCACGCGCTGATTGGCCCCAATGGGGCGGGAAAGACGACGTTTTTCAACTTGTTGACCAAGTTTTTGCAGCCCACCAAAGGCAGCATCCTGTTCAATGACACCGACATCACCGCCGAGAAGCCCGCGCAAACCGCCCGCCGGGGCATCATTCGCTCGTTCCAGATTTCTGCGGTGTTTCCGCACATGACGGTGCTGGAAAACGTGCGCGCCGCGCTGCAGCGCAATCTGGGCACCTCGTTTCACTTCTGGAAAGCCGAAAGCACCTTGCTGCCGCTGCATGCGCGTGCCCACCAACTGTTGGCCGAGGTGGACTTGCAGGAATTTGCCGACGAAATGACCGTCAACCTGCCCTATGGCCGCAAGCGCGCACTGGAACTGGCCACCACGCTGGCGCTGGAGCCAGAGCTGATGCTGCTTGACGAACCCACCCAGGGCATGGGCCACGAAGACGTGGACCGGGTAACCCAGCTGATCAAAAAGGTTTCTGCCGGGCGCACCATCCTGATGGTGGAACACAACATGAACGTGGTGTCCAAAATTGCCGACCGCATCACGGTGCTGCAACGTGGCGCCATCATTGCCGACGGCCCGTATGCCGAGGTGTCCCAAAACCCCCTGGTGATTGAAGCCTACATGGGCACCGTGGCCACGCAGTTGCAGGGTGCCCATTGATGACCAGGGAATTGCTTCGCATCGACAACCTGCACGCGTGGTACGGTGAGTCGCACATTCTGCACGGTGTCAACCTGAATGTGAACGAAGGCGAAGTGGTCACCCTGTTGGGGCGCAATGGTGCCGGGCGCACCACCACGCTGCGCGCCATTGTGGGCCTGACGGGCAGCCGCAAAGGCAACATCAAGATCCACGGCACGGAAACCATCAAGCTGGCGCCGCACAAGGTGGCCCGTCTGGGCGTGGGCTATTGCCCGGAAGAACGTGGCATTTTCGCCAGCCTGACCGCTGAAGAAAACCTGATGCTGCCGCCCACGCTGGCACCCGGCGGCATGAGCCTGGACGAGATTTACACCATGTTCCCCAACCTGCAAGAGCGCGCCGCCAGCCCCGGCACCCGCCTGTCTGGTGGCGAGCAACAGATGCTAGCGGTGGCGCGCATATTGCGCGCCGGCGCGCGGCTGCTGCTGCTGGATGAAATCTCGGAAGGCTTGGCGCCGGTGATTGTGCAAAAGCTGACCGAAATGATCTTGACGCTCAAAGCAAAGGGTTACACCATCGTGCTGGTGGAGCAGAACTTTCGTTTTGCGGCGCCGTTGGCCGACCGTTTTTACGTGATGGAGCACGGCGCCATCGTCAAACAGATTGCACAACCCGAGCTGACCCAGAACATGGGCATGTTGCAGGACTATCTGGGCCTTTGAGGCAGCTGCCGCAGAAACAGTGACCGATTTTCTCTCGCCCCTCAATAACTCACACTCAGGAGACACCATGAAACTCAAGACTCTCGTTGCTTCAATGACTGTTGGCTTTGCTGCAGTCGCATCGGCGCAGGACACTGGCCCGGTCAAAATTGGTTTCATCACCGACATGTCCAGCGTTTATGCCGACCTAGATGGTCCGGCGGGCGGTGAAATGGTCAAGTGGGCAGCGCAGGATTTTGGCGGCAAGGTGCTGAATCGCCCGATTGAAGTGCTAACAGCCGACCACCAGAACAAAGCCGACATTGCCAGCGCCAAAGCCCGCGAATGGATCGACAAGGATGGCCTGTCGATGCTGATTGGCGGCACCAACTCCGGCACCTCGCTGGCCATGGCCAAACTGGCAGAAGAAAAAAAGCGCCCGTTCTTCTCGATTGGAGCGGGCTCGGCCCGCCTGACCAACGAAGCCTGCTCCCCCTACACCGTGCATTACGCCTATGACACCGTGGCGCTGGCCAAGGTGGGTGCCGCCGCGCTGGTCAAGGCTGGTGGCAAAAACTGGTTCTTTCTGACGGCCGACTATGCCTTTGGCCACTCGCTGGAAGCCGACGCGTCCACCATCGTGAAGGCCAATGGTGGCACCGTGGTGGGGGCCGTGCGCCACCCGCTCAACGCATCCGATTTCTCGTCCTTTTTACTGCAGGCCCAGTCATCCAAAGCCCAGGTGTTGGCTCTGGCCAACGCCGGCGGTGACTTCAGCAACGCGATGAAGTCAGCCAAGGAATTTGGCATTCTCAAGACCATGAAGCCGATCGGCCTGCTGGTATTCATCACCGACGTGCACAGCCTGGGTCTGGCCAACGCCGAAGGGCTGCAGGTGGCTGACAGTTGGTACTGGAACCAGGACGATGCGTCACGCAAGTTTGCCAAGCGTTTTTTTGAAAAATACAAACGCATGCCTACCAGCGTGCAGGCGGCCGACTACTCCGCCACATCCAACTACCTTAAAGCAGTGCAGACTGCAGGTACCACCGATGCCAACAAGGTGATGGCCACCCTTAAAGGGATGAAGATTGACGACTTCTACAACAAGGGCCAGATCCGCGCAGACGGCCGCATGATCCACGACATGTACCTGTACCAAGTAAAGTCCCCCAAAGAATCGACCACCCCATGGGATTACTACAAGATGATTGCCAAGGTACCCGGTGAGCAGGCCTTCACCACGGTGGCTGATTCCAAATGCGCGCTCCTCAAGTAGCCCGTTGACCTCTATGGAAATTTTTGGCATCCCCCTTCAGGCTTTTCTGGGCCAGCTGCTGCTGGGCCTGGTCAATGGTGCGTTTTATGCCCTGCTCAGCCTGGGGCTGGCGGTGATCTTTGGCCTGCTGGGGATTGTCAATTTTGCACATGGCGCGCTGTACATGCTGGGTGCCTTTGCGGCGTGGATCATGCTCGACAAGTTCGGCATCAATTACTGGTGGGCGCTGCTGCTGGCACCTTTGATAGTGGGTGCGCTGGGGGTTGTGATTGAGCGGCTCTTTCTCAAACATTTGTACAAGATCGACCCGATCTACGGCTTGCTGCTCACCTTTGGCCTAGCGCTGATTGCCGAGGGCATTTTCCGGGAGTTGTATGGTGTGTCGGGACAAAACTACGACGTGCCCGAGCTTTTGTCGGGCGCCACCAACCTGGGTTTCATGGTGCTGCCCAACTACCGGGCCTGGGTGGTCGGGGTGTCGCTGGCAGTGTGCCTAGGCACCTGGTACCTGATCGAGCGCACCCAGCTGGGCGCTTACCTTCGCGCAGGCACCGAGAATGCGGCGCTGGTGCAGGCCTTTGGCATCAACGTGCCCTTGATGGTAATGCTGACCTACGGTGCGGGCGCCGCGCTGGCGGCGCTGGCCGGGGTGCTGGCCGCGCCCATCATCCAGGTCAACCCGCTGATGGGCTCGAACCTGATCATTGTGGTGTTTGCCGTGGTGGTGATCGGCGGCATGGGCTCCATCATGGGATCGATCCTGACCGGACTGGGCCTGGGTGTGATTGAAGCCCTGACACGGGTGTTTTATTCGGAAGCGTCGAGCATTGTGGTCTTCATCATCATGGTGATTGTGCTGATGATTCGCCCCGCCGGGCTGTTTGGCAAGGAAGCCTGAGATGAGCGACATCCTGAAACCAGTCACTCACAACAAGCCCATGCCCAAAACTGCCAAGCTCATGCAGGTGACTTACCTGGTGATCCTGATCCTGTTGCTGCTGGCACCCGTGATGGGTCTGTACCCGGTGTTTGTCATGAAGCTGCTGTGTTTTGCGCTGTTTGCATGCGCCTTCAACCTGCTGTTGGGTTTCACTGGTTTGCTGTCTTTTGGGCACGCTGCATTTTTTGGCTCGGCCGCTTATATCACCGGTTACCTGATCAAGTCGCAGAACTTCACACCCGAGCTTGGCATTGTCGGCGGGGTAATCGGGGCTGGCATGATCGGGTTGGTGGTGGGGTTGGTGGCCATTCGGCGCCAGGGCATTTACTTTGCCATGATCACCCTGGCGATGGCCCAAATGGTTTACTTCGCCTGCCTTCAAGCACCCTTCACCGGCGGTGAAGACGGCCTGCAGGGCGTGCCGCGTGGCGCCCTGTTTGGACTGCTGTCGCTGCAGTCGGACACCGCCATGTACTACCTGGTGGTGGCGGTGTTTGTGGCGGGCTTTCTGGCGGTGTCACGCATCGTGCATTCGCCGTTTGGCCAGGTGCTGAAGATGATTCGCGAGAACGAGCCGCGCGCCATTTCACTGGGCTATCAGGTGGACCGTTACAAATTACTGGCTTTTGTGCTTTCAAGCGCGCTGGCCGGGCTGGCTGGCTCGCTCAAGACCTTGATCATGGGCTTTGCCACTCTGTCCGATGTGCACTGGACGATGTCCGGTGAGGTGATCCTGATGACGCTGCTGGGCGGCGTCGGCACCTTCTTTGGCCCGGTGATGGGCGCGGGCATTGTGATTTCGCTGCAGGACACGCTGGCCGACAAAGTTGGCTCCTTGGTCAACGTGATTATTGGCGCGATTTTTGTCCTGTGCGTGATGGCCTTTCGCAAGGGTATCGTGGGCGAATTGCTGGCCTTTCGTGAACAACTCCGTCATCGCGGCGCTAAGTTGTAAGCGCATTGTGTTGGGCAACCATCTTGGTCTATCACACGGCAATACTTGTATGGAGAACAATCATGACCATAGTCGTCGCGTACGTCCCACGTCCTGAGGGACAGGCTGCCCTTGAAAAGGGTATAGAAATTGCAAAACAACGCAATGAGCGTTTGGTGGTGGTCAATGCCGGACCAGGTGGCAGTCGGGAAAACCGGTCAGTGACTGATGTTCAGGATGTCGAGCGAATTGAGGGGTTAATTGCCAGGTCCGGCATTGACGCTGAATTTAAGCAATTTGTTCGAGGTCAAAGTGCAGTTTCGGAGATCGAGGCGTTGGTCGATAAGCTGCAGGCTTCGTTACTCGTCATCGGGCTGAGAAGACGGACCGCCGTGGGAAAATTCGTCATGGGAAGCGTTGCACAGGATATCTTGCTCTCCGTTTCTTGCCCCGTATTGGCCGTTAAGGCCTGATGCGAAAATTCATTCGCCGGGTGAGAATAGCGCACCATTGGCGTTGAAGTTTGACGCTGTAAATCTTCTTTCCATGCAATTTGTGGCGGCTTGACATCCACGTTTGATGTCCACTCGTTGACTGCCTATGGCTCACTGGTTTCGCACGTCAAAATGCCGGCGTCGGTCTTGAGGAGGTAGTGGACCGAGTGATGACAATTATCTGAGGCAATACCGGCTTCAGGCTGTTGCACTAAACCGCTGAAGCGGTAGTTGGTACGCCAGCGCTGTCAGTTTCCCTGCCATTTCCCATCGAGCTCCATTTGCAGGACGATGAAATTGCTGTTCGCAGCACTTCATCTGTTCAACTGCAAAGGAGTATTGTCATGACACCGCTACGCCAGCGGATGCTCGAAG
>CAIVHU010000170.1 GCA_903905735.1 uncultured beta proteobacterium | reverse complement strand
GGTTGATGAAGTGCTGTTTGGCAACGTCTTGTCGGCGGGCCAGGGGCAGGCCCCGGCGCGTCAGGCGGCGCTCAAGGCCGGCCTGCCGATCAGCGCGGGCGCGGTGACCTTGTCCAAAATCTGCGGCTCGGGCATGCGCAGTGCGATGTTTGGCCACGACATGCTGTTGGCCGGATCGGCTGACGTGCTGGTCACTGGTGGCATGGAGAGCATGACCAACGCACCCTATCTGCTGCCCAAGGCGCGCGCCGGCTACCGCATCGGCCATGACCGCATTTTTGACCACATGATGCTCGACGGCCTGGAAGACGCTTACGAAGCCGGTCGCTCCATGGGTACCTTCGGCGAAGACTGCGCCGCCAAGTTTGGCTTTACCCGCGAGCAGCAGGACGCTTTTGCCATCGCCAGCGTGACGCGTGCACAAAACGCCACCAGTTCAGGTGGCTTTGCGGCGGAAATCACGCCGGTCACGGTCACGGTCAAGGGCCGCGCGGGGGACAAGATCATCAGCATTGACGAAGGTCCGGGGCGCATCAAGCTCGACAAGATTCCGTCACTCAAACCTGCGTTCAAGAAAGACGGGACGATTACCGCTGCCAGCAGCTCGAGCATCAACGACGGTGCGGCGGCCATGGTGCTGATGCGCGAAAGCACTGCCGTCAAACTGGGCTGCAAACCGCTGGCGCGACTGGTGGCGCACGCCGTGCACGCGCAGGAGCCCGCCTGGTTTGCCACTGCGCCGGTGGGTTCGGTGCGCAAAGTGCTGGCGCGTGCTGGTTGGGCGGTGAGCGACGTGGATTTGTGGGAGGTGAACGAAGCCTTTGCGGTGGTCGCCATGGCGCTGATGCACGACTTGAATTTGAGCCACGAGGTGGTCAACGTCAACGGCGGTGCCTGTGCGCTGGGGCATCCGATTGGCGCGAGTGGGGCACGCATCATGGTCACGCTGATGTATGCGTTGCAGGCGCGTGGGCTGAAGAAGGGTGTGGCGACGCTGTGTATCGGGGGCGGGGAGGCGACGGCTGTGGCTCTTGAAATGCTCTGATGTTTGTAGCTTTTCACGCTTGTTCTATATAGGATGGCGGCTGATTTGATTCAAACGTTGTAGCCAGGCGGGATGGGGAACGCCGGGGGGCCTCATACTGTCAAAGGCCCAGAAATCGGCCCCCCGGTATTCCCCATCCCTCCGAACTGGCGTTTGTAGTTTGCTGACAAAAGTACCAAAACCAAAACCAATGAGGACCGAGACATGCTGTTGACCCAAGATCAGGAAATGGTGCGCGATGCAGTTCGCGCTTTTGCCCAGGCCGAGTTATGGCCGAACGCCGCAAAATGGGACAAGGAGCACACTTTTCCCACGGATGTGCACAAAGGCCTGGCCGCCTTGGGTGCTTATGGCATTTGCGTGCCTGAAGAGCAGGGCGGTGCGGGCATGGATTACCTGACGCTGGCGCTGGTGCTGGAAGAAATTGCGGCGGGCGACGGCGGCACCAGTACGGTGATCAGCGTCACCAATTGCCCGGTCAACGCCATCCTGATGAAGTTTGGCAACGCCGCGCAAAAGAAACAGTGGCTCCAGCCGCTGGCGCAGGGGCAGATGCTGGGTGCGTTCTGCCTGACCGAGCCACATGTTGGGTCAGATGCCTCTGGCCTGCGAACGACTGCTGTGAAAGACGGCGACGAGTACGTGATCAACGGTGTCAAACAGTTCATTACCAGCGGTAAAAACGGTGACGTGGCCATCGTCATTGCCGTGACTGACAAGGCTGCAGGTAAAAAGGGCATGAGCGCTTTTCTGGTGCCTACCAACGCGCCGGGCTATGTGGTGGCGCGGCTGGAAGACAAGCTGGGGCAGCACTCCAGCGACACCGCACAGATCAACTTTGACGATTGCCGCATCCCGGCTGAGAACCTGATCGGCAGGGAAGGCGAAGGCTACGGCATCGCGCTGGGCGGGCTGGAAGGCGGACGCATTGGCATCGCCGCGCAAAGTGTTGGCATGGCGCGCAGTGCGCTCGAAGTCGCCATCGCCTACGCCAAAGACCGCACCAGCTTTGGCGCCGCCATCTTCAACCACCAGGCAGTCGGCTTCCGGCTGGCAGAGTGCGCTACTCAATTGGAAGCAGCCCGACAACTCATCTGGCACGCCGCCAGCCTGCGCGATGCAGGCCGCCCGTGCCTCAAAGAAGCCGCCATGGCCAAACTGTTTGCCAGCGAAATGGCTGAAAAAGTCTGCAGTGCCGCGATCCAGACGCTGGGCGGCTACGGTTATGTGAGTGATTTCCCGCTGGAGCGCATCTACCGCGACGTGCGGGTGTGTCAGATTTACGAAGGCACGTCAGACGTGCAGAAAATCATCATCCAGCGGGCGCTGTGAGCTCATGGTGGTGCATGTTCGACGTGTCCACCCGGGTTTTCAGGCTGCAGGGCAGTCAGATGTGCTCAATGACGTGATTTGTGCTGCTCCCAGGAGTCGGAGTCCAGCAGCGATCCGGCAAACATGCCCACGTGTTGTGGTGTGGCAGGGTGTGCCCAGGCCCAAAGGACATCCCGCAGCTTCTGGCCCAGTTTTTTGGCTGCGCCCTCACGCGGCACATTCGGTGTGCGTTCACGGTAGAGAAATTTCATGATGGGCCTCCTGAAATGAAGAAAATCTGTGCAATAGGTGTAAACAGTTTATATCGTTTATACGATTCGAGTATTTTGCACGCCAATTGACATAAGTCAATGCCTGAAGTGATGCTGAATTCAGTAAATTGGTACTTTTTTGCAACAGCAGCGGCTATTGGCTGGTCTGATGGGCGGTCTGACCATGGCTATTGAAGACCGCGACGCGCAGCGCGAACGCGACAAGCAGCGTCAACTGGATGAAACACGCAACAAGTTTGCCTCTTTCTCCAGCAAAAACCTCGGCCGCAAGGGCCAGTCTGAGCCCTCGTCGCCCCGCCAAACCGGGCTAATTCCGATGCTGCTTTTCTGGTTCGCTGTCATGGGCTTGTTGTATGCGCTGATGACGCATTACCTCGCGCCCAAGCAGGCGCAGGTGCTGTCCAACGGCGACCTGGTCATCCCGCGGGCGCAGGACGGCCACTTTTACGCACCCGGCACCGTCAACGGGCGCGAGGTGATGTTCATGGTCGATACCGGGGCCTCGCTGGTGAGCGTGAGTGAGCCTTTGGCTCAGGCCGCAGGCATAGAAGGTGGTGTGCCCACCACGTTTCAGACTGCCAATGGCGAGCGCTCGGGCCGCGTGGTGGATGGGGTGGATGTGGCCGTCGGTCCGGTGCGTGTGACCCGGGTCAAAGTGGGTGTGGGTTTAAGCCTGGGTGACGACAGCCAGGCATTGCTGGGGCAGTCGTTTTTGTCGAAATTTGACATCACCCTGCGCCAGAATCAGATGGTGTTGCGAGCGCGTTGATGGCCAGAATGTTATCAATATCATAGCGATATATTAATGTTGAACAAGGGTTGTAGGCCAAATTTGCATATAGATTCTGAGCGATTGGGTCTGCCTCCCGGCCTGACCGTGCTGGAGCGCGGCTGGCTCTCCAGCAACAACATCCTGATTCAGGGTGCAGCGCGCACCGCCTTGATCGACAGCGGCTACCACACCCACGCGCGACAGACGCTGGCGCTGGTTCAGTCGGCCTTGCAGGGCCGGCCGCTTGACCTGCTGATCAACACCCATTTGCACAGCGACCACTGCGGCGGCAACGCCGCACTGCAGGCGGCCTACCCGCAGTTACGCACGCAGATCCCCCCCGGACAGGCGGCCTATGTGCGCGACTGGGACCCTTATGCCCTGAGCTATAAGCCGACCGGGCAACACTGTCCGCGATTCACATTTGACGATGTGCTGCAACCTGGCACCGACCTGCTACTGGGCGATGCGATGTGGCAAATTCGCGCCGCGCCGGGGCATGACACCCATTCGGTGATTCTGTTTGAGCCGGTTAGCCGCTGCCTCATCTCGGCCGACGCGCTGTGGCAGCGCGGCTTTGGCGTGGTGTTCCCCGAGCTTGACGGTGCAGAGGCCTTTGAAGAGGTGGCCGCCACGCTGGACGTGATCGAGGCGCTGGCCCCCCGCGTCGTCATCCCCGGCCACGGTGCACCGTTTACCGATGTGGCGCGGTCGCTGGCGGTGGCGCGCCAACGGCTGGCAGGTTTTGTCGCCACCCCGCAAAAACACACCCAATACGCCGCCAAGGTCATGCTCAAATTCAAGCTGCTTGAAGCCCAGTCGCTGTCACGCGAAGCCTTGCTGGCCTGGGCGCATGGCACGCCGTACCTGACGCATCTGTTCGAGCGTCAGTTTGCGGATCTGCCGTTTGCGCAAGGGCTGGACGCGCTGGTGAGCGAGCTGGTGCGCGCTGGTGCCGCCACATGGCAAGGCGGCGCGCTGTACAACGCGTAGGCTGCTGCGCCCCGCTATGATTTGATTTTTTCGGGGCGTTTTCATGCGTATTCTCATTCTGGGTGCCGGTCGCGTCGGCGAAAGTGTGGCCGAGAGTCTGGTCTTCGAGCACAACGACATCACCGTCATTGACACCAACCCGGCGGCCTGCAAGCCGGCACGGTTGGGCTGACCCGAAGGTGACGCACGACATCCAAACGATCATCGATTTCCCCGAAGCCCTGCAGGTGCTCGCGTTTTCGCAAAAGCTCGCGCACCTGATCGCCGCCCGCGCGGGTGCCGGCAGTGCGCTGGTCAACCACACCATTGGCGAGTTTCGTGAGCTTGAGCACTTTACAGCTCTGGGTGTGCACCCTGGCCATGTTGCTGGGGTGGCTGGAGATGTTGTCGTTCATGGTGCTCTTCAGATTCGAGTTCTGGCGCAAATGAAGGCTGCAGGCGTCAACAGGAAAGATTGGGAGCGCGTGAAGCATCTGGGCTTGCCAGTTGTGCTGCTGTGCGGGGGCTTGCTGCTGGGAGGCTGTGCCACCGTGCGGCCTTGGCAAAACCAGCCCATGAAGCTGATGGACGACGGCTCCCAGGCCGTGCAAGTGGTGCCTGAAATTCCCGACAGCAAAATCCTGATGGTGGTCAGCCTCTCTGGCGGCGGTGCGCGCGCGGCTGCGTTTGGCTACGGCGTGCTGGATGCCTTGCGCCAGACGCGCATGCCCTCGCAGGGTGGCCACACCAGCTTGTTGGACGAGGTGAATGTGATCAGCGGTGTCTCGGGTGGCAGCATCCTGGCGGCTTATTTCGCCGCGTTTGGCCCGGACAGCTTGCCAGAGTTCGAGCAGCAGTTTCTGCGCAAGAACTTTCAGGACAACCTCATCAGCTACGCCCTGAAACCTGGCAACCTGTATGACCTGACCTCGCCGTGGTTTGGCCGCTCGGACCTGCTGGCGCGGCGGCTCGACGACCTCTTCAAGGGCAAGACGTTTGGCGATCTGGTCAAGCGTCCGGGCCAACCGAGTCTGCTGATCTCGGCCACCGACATTTCGCTGGGCGCCAGCTTTGAGTTTACCTGGCGGCAGTTTTCGCTGATCTGCTCTGATCTGGACAGCGTGCCGCTGTCGTTTGCGGTGGCGGCATCCAGCGCGGTGCCGATTGCACTGTCGCCCCTGACCCTGAAGAACTACAACGCCACCTGCCCGCAGCCCGTCAACGTGGCTGATTCGGACGCGGGCGCTTACCGCGTGCGTCTGCTGCGCGACAGCCAGCGCTCCTACCTAGATGCCAATGAGCGGCCCTATATTCACTTGGTGGACGGCGGCCTGGCCGACAACCTGGGGCTGCGCAGCCTGCTGGACCGCTCGCAGGCCGAAGGTGGCTTGCGCCGCGCCGTGCGCCGCATGGCCGGCACACCGATCCAGAAGCTGGTGATCATCGCGGTGAACGCCGAGCGCGACCCAGCCGAGCGCATCGACACCACCGACGAGGTGCCCAGCACGCTGCAAGTGGTGGATGCCTTGCTGTTTGGCACCGGAGCGCGCGCCACCCAGGAGACCCTGGAGCTGCTGCGTGACACGGTCAAAACCTGGCGCCGCGAGCTGCGCAACAGCAGCGGTGGTGCCAGCGATCCGTTTGCGCCAGACGCGCAGATCCATGTCATCAACGTCAACCTGCGCGACGCCCCCGAACTGGCCGAGCGCCAGTTCTTACTGAAGATTCCCACTGCGTTTTCGATTCCTGCGGGGGATGTGAGCCGACTCATCGAGGCGGGTGGGCGGGTACTGCGCAATTCGCCCGAGTTCCAGGCGCTGGTCAAATCGCTGGGCGCGGTGTCTGCTGCGCCTTAGGTTTATATACAAAAATGGGCTTTAGCCCATACTGATAAGGGGCCAATAGCTATGAAGTTTAAAGCAATCTTGTTTGATTGTGACGGTGTGCTGGTGGACAGCGAAGCCCTCACCTGCGGTGTCTTGCGTGACATGCTGGAGGAAAACGGCTGGTCCATGACGTTGGCCGAGTGCATGGCCACCTTTGTGGGCAAAACGGTGCGCGAAGAACGTGTGACCATTGAGGCGCGTACCGGCCAGCTCCTCACCGAGGACTGGATGCAGCGTTTTTATGAGCGGCGCAATGTGGCGCTGCAGGCGGATCTGCACATCATCCCCGGTGCGTTGGCGGCCGTGCAAGCCGCCTTGGCTCACACGGGCGGGCAGATCGCCTGCGCGTCCGGGGCTGACCGCTTCAAGGTGGAGATGATGCTCAGCCAGGTCGGGTTGATGGATTATTTCGCTGGCCGCATCTTCAGCGGCCACGAGATGCCGCACTCCAAACCCGCGCCCGACGTGTATCTGGCCGCCGCTGCTCACCTGGGGGTGCCGGGCGCGCAGTGCCTGGTGATTGAAGACACCATCGTGGGCGTGACCGCTGGTGTGGCAGCAGGTGCCACCGTGTGGGCGTACTGCCCACTGCCCGAAGCGGGTCCGGCTTTGCTGCAAGCCGGGGCCAATCGCCTGTTTTCATGCATGGCCGATCTGTCGGAACGGCTTACCGTCCACTAATTTCCACAATATTTTCTGTTTCAGCTGGGACTGCCCGTTTCTGAGGCACCCCGTCGCAAGCCGTGCCAGACGGGGCTTTGCCGGGTTGTCCCGCCAGTGCTGCACAAAGTTATCCACAAAATTTGTGGGTTGGTTGGCGTTTGGTTTGTGTTAGCAGAACCAAGCAAGCCACACTGTGTTCACCCTTTACACGCTGCCGGATGGTGGGGTGATCAAACTTGACCGGCCTGCCGGAATGCTGTGGGCGACTGCCCGGTCCAGGCCCTGAACGCCCGGGTAAAGCTTTTGTCATTCTGAAACCCCGCCGCCAGCGCCACCTGCTTTATCGGGCGCTGGGTGCGCAGCAGCAGGTCGATCGCGCGGGTCTGGCGCACCTCGTCTTTCAGCGCCTGCAGCGACGCGCTTTCATCCTTGAGTTGCCGGTGCAGGGAGCGTGCGGACATGTTGAGCAGCGCTGCCAGGTCATCTGCGCTGTGGGTGTCCACAGGCTGGCTGGCCAGTGCCTGGCGCACGCGCTGCACCAGTAGGCGGTCGCGGCGGTATTGCAGCACGGTGAGCGGCAGGGCGCGTTGCAGCATCTGGCGCAAGGCAGCTTCGTCGCGGCGCAACGGCAAGCCCAGGTAGCTTGCATCAAATTGAATAGCTGCCTGCCCTTGTAAATAATGGGCTGGAGCCGAAAAAAGCACTGGATACACCTCCTGGTGCGCGGGCGCGACAAACGGAAACTGAGCGCCTGTCAGGGGGATGCGCGAGTCGATGAACCAGCAGGCCAGGCCATGAAAATTGCGCAGCACCGACACCAGGCAGAACTCGCGCAGCGCGCCCAGGTCGCGGTGCTCGGTGATGGTGAGCGCGGCAGTTTGGCTGCTGACCGACAGGTTCAGCGTGATGTCGTCGGCGATCAGCCCATGGTGGCGGCACCATCGCTTCAAGGCCACGCCCAGATTCGGCGCGCTGATGGAGGCGCGCGCCAGCATGCCGTAGCTGCCCCAGGGCAGGCGGCGGCTGAACCAGCTCAGACCTTCGTCATCGAGTTCATGCATCGCCGCATCTGACATGCGCTCAAACTGCAAGGCCGTGATGCGGGTGGCCGGATTTTCCAAGGCTTCTGGCGCGATTTGTGCCTGCTTCAGCGCCTCGGATGGGTCCAGTCC
This sequence comes from uncultured beta proteobacterium, assembly GCA_903905735.1. Taxonomy (GTDB): domain Bacteria; phylum Pseudomonadota; class Gammaproteobacteria; order Burkholderiales; family Burkholderiaceae_C; genus Rhodoferax. Next base: position 102,670 of record CAIVHU010000170.1, on the reverse strand, counting down.
CCTGCGTTCATAAGCCAGCACAATGGCTTGCACAAAGGCAATGGGTGTCAGGGCGGGAGCTTGCAAGGACGGCATGCGCACAAGTGTGCCTCCATTTGGCACGATTTGCAACCATGCTGGCCGACGCCAAGGGGCTATCGGGACTATGCTTGCACATCGCTGGTGACCCGATGCACACTGGCCATGACAAGGAGACAAACATGAGTGCAGAACCCATTTCCACCATGCCGACCACGCCACTGAGCAGCAGCCAAGCGCGGGGCGCCACCAATGTGCCGCTGATCGAAGAACCCATTGGTGCTTTTTTTGACGCCATGGTGGCGCGTCAACCCGAGCGCGAGGCGCTGGTCAGCGTGCACCAGCAGCGCCGTTACAGCTACCGCGAATTGCAGCGTGAAGCCAACCGTTTGGCCAGTGCGCTGCTAGGCCTAGGGCTGGTGCCGGGTGACCGGGTTGGCATCTGGTCGCATAACAATGCTGAGTGGGTCCTAGTGCAACTCGCCACCGCCAAGGCGGGCCTGATTCTGGTCAATATCAACCCGGCCTACCGTGTGGCTGAGGTGGAGTACGCCCTGAACAAGGTTGGTTGCAAGGCGCTGGTGAGCATGCCCAGCTTCAAGACCAGCGACTACCTGGCCATGCTGCGTGAGCTGGCGCCGGAGTGGGAACACACCCGGTCGGGCAGTCTGGCGTCCGGGCGGCTGCCGCACCTGCAAAGCGTGGTCTGGATCGATGTGGCCGGGCAGGGGGATGAGCAGCCGGGCATGCTGCGCTTTTCCAGTTTGCTGGCCCGTGGCAATCCAGATGACCCGCGCCTGAGCCAGATTGCGACCACGCTCAAGGCCACCGACCCGATCAACATTCAGTTCACCAGCGGCACCACCGGGTTTCCCAAAGGTGCCACGCTGACGCATCGCAACATCCTGAACAACGGCTTTTTCGTCGGCGAAGCCATGCGCCTGACGCCCGATGACCGCCTGTGCATCCCGGTGCCGCTGTACCACTGCTTTGGCATGGTGCTGGGCAATCTGGCCTGCCTCACGCATGGCTCGGCCATTGTTTACCCCAATGACGGCTTTGATCCGCTCACGGTATTGCAAACCGTGCAGGACGAGCGCTGCACCGGTCTGCACGGTGTGCCGACCATGTTCATCGCTGAGCTGGACCACCCGCGCTTCCGGGAGTTTGATCTGTCGACACTGCGCACCGGCATCATGGCTGGCTCGCCGTGCCCCAGCGAAGTGATGAAACGTGTCATGACCGACATGCACCTGAGCGAGGTCACCATCGCCTACGGCATGACCGAGACCAGCCCGGTGAGTTGCCAGAGTTCGATTGACACGCCAGTGGATAAGCGCGTTTCCACCGTGGGCCTGGTGCAGCCGCATCTGGAGGTGAAGATCATCGATCCCGAGAGTGGCGACATCGTCGCGCCCGGCGTGTCGGGTGAACTGTGCACGCGCGGCTACTCGGTCATGCATGGGTATTGGGACGATGCGCCCCGCACGCAAGAGGCGATTGACGTCGCCGGCTGGATGCACACCGGCGACCTGGCCACCATGGACAGCGGCGGTTACGTCAATATCGTGGGCCGTATCAAGGACATGGTGATCCGCGGCGGCGAAAATATCTACCCGCGCGAGATCGAAGAGTTTCTGTACCGGCACCCCGCCGTGCAGGACGTGCAGGTGGTGGGGCTGCCTGACAAGCGCTTCGGCGAAGAACTGTGCGCCTGGATCGTGCTGCGGCCCGGCCAGAGCGTGACCGAGGACGAGATTCGAGCCTTCTGCAAAGGGCAGATCGCCCATTACAAGGTGCCGCGTTACATCCGCTTCGTGCCCGGCTTCCCGATGACCGTCACCGGCAAGATTCAGAAGTTCCGTATCCGTGACGAGATGAAAGACCAGCTAGGGCTGGCCGAAGAAAAAACCGCCTGATTCCATTTCCAGATCAATCCGACATGTTGTTGCTTCGCCTTGCCGTACCTTTGTACTGTCTGCGGCTTCGCGCCTAATGTCGTATCGATCTGAAAAAGGAATAACACCTGAGCCCACACCATGACCACGCTTGACACCCAACTCAATCCCCGCTCTGCCGATTTCCAGGTCAACGCCGCCGCCATGCGAGGCTTGGTCGATGATCTGAATGCCCAGGTCACCAAAGTGGAGCTGGGCGGCGGTGAGACAGCGCGTGCCAAACACACGGCACGCGGCAAGCTGCTGCCACGCGACCGAGTGCAGATGCTGCTTGACCCCGGCACAGCTTTTCTGGAGTTCTCCCCCTTGGCGGCCTTGGGCATGTACCCGGATCGGGACGGCACTGACAGCGCACCGGGCGCGGGCATCGTGGCAGGCATTGGCCGTGTGAGCGGGGTGGATTGTTTGATCGTGTGCAACGATGCCACCGTCAAAGGAGGCACCTACTACCCGATGACGGTCAAGAAGCACCTGCGCGCGCAAGAGATCGCCCAGCAGAATCGCCTGCCTTGCATCTATTTGGTCGATTCTGGCGGAGCCAACCTGCCCAATCAGGATGAGGTGTTCCCCGATCGCGACCACTTTGGCCGTATCTTTTTCAACCAGGCGACCATGAGCGCGCAGGGCATTGCGCAGATCGCCGTGGTCATGGGCAGCTGCACGGCCGGTGGCGCCTATGTGCCCGCCATGAGCGACGAAGCGATCATCGTCAAGAACCAGGGCACAATTTTTCTGGGCGGGCCGCCACTGGTCAAAGCCGCCACCGGTGAGGTCGTCACCGCCGAGGATTTGGGTGGCGGCGACGTACACACACGTCTGAGTGGCGTGGCCGATCATCTGGCGCAAAACGACATGCACGCGCTGGCGCTGGCTCGCACTGCGGTCAAGAATTTATATAAAAACAAGCCTCCAGCCCCTGCGAATCATGCGCCGGTAGCTCCTAAATACGCAGCGGAAGAGTTGTATGGCGTGATTCCGGTAGACACACGCAAACCGTTTGACGTGCGCGAAATCATCGCCCGCATCGTCGATGGCTCGGACTTTGACGAGTTCAAGTCGCGCTTTGGCACCACGTTGGTGTGCGGCTTTGCGCGGGTGGAAGGCATGCCGGTGGGCATCATTGCCAACAACGGCATCTTGTTCAGCGAGTCGGCTTTAAAAGGCACACACTTCATCGAACTCTGCTGCCAGCGCAAGATCCCGCTGGTGTTTTTGCAGAACATCACCGGCTTCATGGTGGGCCGCAAATACGAGAACGAAGGCATCGCCCGCAACGGTGCCAAGATGGTCACCGCCGTGGCAACCGCCGCCGTGCCCAAATTCACCATCATCATCGGTGGCAGTTTTGGCGCGGGCAACTACGGCATGTGTGGCCGCGCGTTCAGCCCGCGTTTTTTGTGGATGTGGCCTAACGCGCGCATCAGCGTCATGGGCGGCGAGCAGGCGGCCAGTGTGCTGGCCACGGTGCGCCGCGACGGCATCGCGCTCAAAGGAGGCGCGTGGAGCATGGAGGAAGAAGAAGCCTTCAAAGCCCCGATCCGCCGCCAGTACGAGGAACAAGGCCACCCGTATTTCGCCACCGCCCGCCTGTGGGACGACGGCATCATCGACCCGGCCGACACGCGGCGCGTGCTGGCGCTGGGCTTGTCTGCCAGCCGCAATGCGCCGGTGGAAGACACCAAATTTGGCCTGTTCCGGATGTAAGCCATGAAGTCGCTGCAAATCACGCTGTCTGGTGGTGTGGCCACCATCACCCTGAACCGCCCCGAGGTGCGCAATGCCTTCAACGACGAGGTGATCGCCGAACTGACGCAGGCCTTTACCCAGTTGGGCCGCGACCCGCTGCTGCGCGCCGTGGTGCTGGCAGCCGAGGGTCCGGCGTTTTGCGCCGGTGCGGATCTGAACTGGATGCGCCGCATGGCCGACTACACGCACGCCGAAAACCTGGCCGATGCCGGGAAACTGGCCGAGATGCTGCGGGTGATTTACACCTGCCCCAAGCCCACCGTGGCGCGCATCCAGGGCGACGTTTACGCCGGTGGCATGGGCCTGGTCGCGGCGTGCGACATGGCGGTGAGTGTCGATACGGCCAACTATTGCCTGAGTGAAGTCAAGCTCGGTCTTTACCCGGCGACGATCAGCCCGTATGTGATCCGCGCCATGGGTGCGCGTGCGGCGCACCGCTACTTCTTGACCGCCGAGCGGTTTGATGCGGCGGAGGCGCAACGCATCGGATTTGTCCACGCGGTGGTGCAGCCGGACCAACTCGATGAGAAGGTGGCCGAACTCACCCACGCGCTGGTCAGCGCCAGCCCGAATGCCGTCAAGGAATGCAAAACCCTGCTGCACAACGTGGCGGGCCAAGACATCAACACCGCGTTGATCGCCCATACGGTTGAAGGCATTGCCGGTATCCGTGCCAGTGCTGAGGGCAAGGAGGGCGTTCAATCCTTCCTGCAAAAACGCAAGCCATCGTGGCTGGTTTAAGCCCTGAATGACGCTTAACGCATGGAACTGATCTGGCAACACTTGGTGGAGTGGCTGCAGTCGCTTGGCCTGCAGGTCGGTGACCGTGTGGGGACACAGGTCGTCCCTATGGTGACGGACGCGGCACAAAAAATGGACCTGCCCAGCCTGATGGCGCTGGCCGCTGCCCTGGGTTGGGCCAGCGGTTTCAGGCTGTATGCGGTGGTGTTTCTGGTGGGGCTGGCCGGTGCGGCGGGCTGGATCGTGCTGCCCGCCGGGCTGACGGTGCTGCAACACCCGGCCTTGCTCACCGCCAGTGGCTTCATGCTGTTTGTCGAATTTTTCGCCGACAAAATTCCGGGGCTGGATTCGCTGTGGGACATGGTGCACAGCGTGATCCGCATACCCGCAGGCGCGGCGTTGGCGGCCGCAGCCCTGGGTGCGGACGGCACCACCATGACGCTGGCTGCCGCGCTGATGGGCGGCTCGCTCGCTGCCACCAGCCAGGCCGCCAAGACCACCACGCGCGCCGCCATCAACACTTCGCCCGAGCCCTTTTCCAACATCCTGGCCAGTCTCTTTGAAGACGGTCTGGTGGTGGGGGCCGTATGGCTGGCCACCACGCATCCGCTGGTGTTCGGCGTGGCGTTGGCCGTCACGGTGGTACTGATGTGGGTGGTGACCGTGAAGTTGTTCAGGTTTTTGCGCGCCTTTTTTCGCCGCATGGCGACTTTTTTTGACAGTTCCCGGAAGGTGGTTTGAATGTTTACAAAAATCTTGATTGCCAATCGGGGCGAGATCGCCTGCCGGGTAGCCGCCACTGCGCGTCGTTTGGGCATCCAAACCGTGGCGCTGTATTCCGACGCGGATGCCTCGGCCAAACACGTGGCTGCCTGCGACGAGTCGGTACACATTGGCGGCAGCGCGCCCAAAGACAGCTATCTGCGCTGGGAGCGCATCATCGAAGCCGCTTTGGCCACCGGCGCGCAAGCGGTGCACCCCGGTTACGGTTTTCTGAGCGAAAACGAAGACTTTGCCAAGGCTTGCTCGGCCGCCGGGCTGGTGTTCATCGGCCCGCCTGCATCTGCCATCCAGGCGATGGGCTTGAAAGCTGAATCAAAACAGCTGATGGAAAAAGCCGGTGTGCCGCTGGTGCCTGGCTACCACGGCGCGGCCCAGGGTGCGGCGCTGTTGCAGCATGAGGCGGATCGCATCGGTTACCCGGTGCTGATCAAAGCCAGCGCGGGCGGCGGCGGCAAGGGCATGCGCGCGGTGGACAAGCACGAAGACTTCATGGCCGCGCTGGAATCCTGTAAACGCGAAGCCATCAACAGCTTTGGCAGTGACGCGGTGTTGATCGAAAAATACGTGCAGCGCCCGCGCCACATCGAGATTCAGGTGTTTGGCGACACGCTGGGCAACTACGTGTACCTGTTTGAGCGCGACTGCTCGGTGCAACGCCGCCACCAGAAGGTGCTGGAAGAAGCCCCCGCACCCGGGATGACCCCCGAGCTGCGCCGCGCCATGGGTGAGGTGGCTGTGGCCGCCGCCCGCGCTGTCAACTATGTGGGTGCGGGCACGGTGGAATTCATTGTCGAGCAGCCCGGTGGTTACGAGCGGCCCGAGGAGATGAAGTTTTACTTCATGGAGATGAACACCCGCCTGCAGGTCGAGCACCCGGTGACCGAGGCCATCACCGGGCAGGACTTGGTGGAGTGGCAGTTGCGTGTGGCCAGCGGCGAGCCGCTGCCGCTGCGCCAGGACCAGCTCACGATCACCGGCCACGCCATCGAGGCACGCATCTGCGCCGAGAACCCCGACAACAACTTCCTGCCCGCCACCGGCACGCTGGACATCTACGCCAAACCCGCGCATGTGTCGTTCCAGCCGCCGGTGAACGCGCCCGATGGCAGCCGCGCGCGCGACGCGCAAAGTGTCCGCTTTGATGACGGTGTGCGCCAGGGCGATGCCATCAGCCCGTTTTACGACTCGATGGTCGCCAAACTCATCGTTCACGGTGACACCCGCGCGCAGGCGCTGGCCCGGCTGGATGCCGCATTGGCGCAAACGCACATTGTTGGCCTGACCACCAATGTGCAGTTTTTGCGCAATGTGGTGCAAAGCGACTCGTTCGCCCAGGCCCGGCTGGACACCGGCCTGATCCCGCGCGAAGCTGCGGTGCTGTTCAACCAGGAGCGCGTCGGCCTGGCGCTGGCCGCTGCCGCTGATGTGGCGCAAACCCTGCTTGACGAGCGCGCCACGCAAACCGCCGACCCGTACAGCCGCACCGATGGCTGGCGCAGCCACGGCGTGTTCACGCGTCGGTTTGAGTTTGAATTTGGCGGCGAGCATGTGCAGGCGGGCCTGACTTATTTGCACGACGGCGCGTTGTCGTTCAAGGTGGGCGAAACGACGGGCTTGCTGAGTTTCGCCGCCACCCATCAGGGAATTGACCTGCAATTCGCCGGGCAGCGTGCTTTGGTCAATGTGTATCGAAAAGGCGAGGTAGCCCATATCCACTGTGCGCAAGGTGCTACACAAATCATTGCAATCGACTTGCTGTTGCACGCCGGTGAGACAGCCGCTGAAGGTGGCCGCCTGACTGCACCGATGCCCGGCAAGGTGGTATCGTTTGCCGTGCAGGCCGGTGACACGGTCAAAAAAGGCCAGCCGCTGGCGGTGATGGATGCGATGAAAATGGAGCACACCATTGCCGCACCCATGGACGGTGTGGTGGCTGAACTGCTCTACGCGCCGGGTGATCAGGTGGTGGAAGGGGCTGAGTTGCTCAAGCTGAACAGCGCGGTGGTTTGAGTCAAAGTTATCAACGTTTTAGGCATCCAGCCCTTATAGATAAAGGGCGAGTAGCTATTGAATTTAAATCAGCATGACGTCGTTTCGCATTAGCTTTTGCTGCACCAACACCGATCCCGAGCCCTGGCTGGCAGGCTTGCGCACGGCTTTTCCCCAGGCTGAAGTTGAAGTCTGGCAACCCGGCGTGCCACCCGCCGACTACGCTGTGGTCTGGGCACCGCCGCAGCCATTTTTTGACGAGCAGCCGCAGCTCAAAGGCGTGTTCAACATCGGTGCGGGCGTCGATGCGCTGACGAAACTGCGCCTGCCGTCAAACGCCGTGGTGGTGCGGCTGGAAGATGCAGGTATGGCGGTGCAAATGGCCGAATACGTCTGCCAGGGTGCCATCCGCCACTTTCGGGACCTGAATGCCTACGCCGACGACGTGCGCGCCGGGCAATGGACGTTTTACAAACCGCGCCAGCGCCGCGACTTCCCCGTGGGCATTTTGGGTCTGGGTGTGCTGGGCGCGCGCGTGGCGCAGGCTCTGCAACATTTTGAGTTCCCGGTCAACGGCTGGAGCCGCTCGCCCAAAGCCTTGGACGGCGTGCGAGGCTTCAGCGGCGCGGCGCAGTTTCATGACTTTCTGGCCAGCAGCCGCGTGCTGGTCAACCTGCTGCCGCTCACGCCCGAGACGGCCAACATCCTCAATCGCGAGACACTGGGCCGCCTGCAGCCCGGTGGCTACGTCATCAACGTGGCGCGCGGCGCGCATCTGGTGGATGAGGACTTGTTGGCGCTGCTCAACAGCGGGCACTTGGGCGGCGCCCTGCTGGACGTGTTCCGTACCGAGCCACTGCCTGCGGAGCATCCGTTCTGGCAGCATCCCAAAATCACGATCACCCCGCACACCTCGGCGCGCACGCTGCGCAGCGAGAGCATCGCGCAAATTGCAGCCAAGATGGGGGCGATGCAGCGAGGTGAGGTGCTGACCGGTGTTGTGGATGTGGGGCGGGGGTACTGAAATACTGGCCGGTTAAGGATTGACCCGTAGCCATACAAGGTTGATGTAAATACAATAACTTCATGCGCATCATCTTCGATCCCGCCAAACGGGCCAATACTTGGCAAGAGCGCGGCCTGGCGTTTGAAGATGCGGCGCTGGTTTTTGCCGGTAAAACGCTGGAAGTGGAGGACACGCGAAAGGACTACGGTGAAACGCGCGTCATTTGTTATGGCTGGCTGCAGGGCAGATTGGTCGTAGTCGGTTACACACCGCGTGGCGCGGATCGCCACATATTCAGTATGAGGAAAGCCAATGAACGCGAGCAAAAGCGCATCGCGCCCTACCTTGAAGTCTGATCTGGCGCGGGTGGACGCGCATGTGTCCCAAGCTGATGAGTTTGAGGAATTGCCTGAACTGACTGACGACATGCTCAGCCGCGCCAAGGTCAACAAAGGTGGCCGCCCTTGCTCGAGCAACCCGCGCAAGCTGATTTCCTTGCGCCTGCCTGCCGATGTGATTGAGCGCTGGAAGGCGACTGGCGCAGGCTGGCAAACCCGCATGGCCGAGCGTTTGAGCCAGGTTCAGTGACTGCGCCGCACCTGCCCAAATGAGTCAGTTTTTGTCCGGTTAATTTTTTCTGCTTATTACGTCAGCGAGCAATTCATGTCCCTCCCCACCCAAGTGAAACTCATCGATGTCGGCCCTCGCGACGGCCTGCAAAACGAGAAGCAAACCGTGCCCGCTGCGGTGAAGATCGAGCTGGTGCACCGCCTGCAAGCGGCTGGCCTGAAGGAAATCGAAGTCACCAGCTTCGTCAGCCCCAAATGGGTGCCGCAGATGGGTGACAACGCCGAGGTGATGGCCGGCATCACGCGCTTGTCCGGTGTGCGTTACTCGGTGCTCACACCTAACCTCAAGGGGCTGGAGGCGGCGCTGGCGCTGCCCCGTGCAGCCTGGCCCGATGAGATCGTGGTGTTTGGCGCAGCCAGCGAAGCGTTCAGCCAGAAAAACATCAATTGCTCTATTTCTGAGAGCATCGAACGCTTTGCCCCCGTGGTCCAGGCGGCCAAATCAGTCGGGATTGACGTGCGCGGCGCCATGAGCTGCACGGTGGGCTGCCCGTATGAGGGTGAGATTGCGCCCGAGCGGGTCAGCATGTTGGCAGGTCTGATGCGCGGCATCGGCGTGCAGCGCGTGGACGTGGCCGACACCATCGGCGTGGGCACGCCGCTCAAGGTGCAGCGGGCCATCGATGCCACGCTGCAACACTTCGACATGGACCACATCAGCGGCCATTTTCACGACACCTACGGCCAGGCCCTAGCCAACACGCTGGCAGCGCTGCAGTTGGGGGTATGGAACTTTCAAGCTTCTGTGGCCGGTCTGGGCGGCTGTCCGTATGCCAAAGGTGCTACCGGAAACGTAGCAACTGAGGATGTGGTGTACCTGTTGCACGGCATGGGCATCGACACCGGCATCGATCTGGACAAGCTCATCGACGCGGGTCAGTTCATCAGCGACTCCTTGCAGCGGCCCACCAACTCGCGCGCGGGCAAGGCGCTGTTCAACAAGCGTACGTCGACATGAGCCAAGTCCCAGCCAAACCCCTGCCCGAAGGCGTACAGCGAGTGGCGCAAGTGCTGCGCGACAAAGGTCACCCACACGCGCCGGTGATGCTCAGCGATGCTGCCCGCACCGCGCAGCAGGCCGCCGATGCGCTGGGCATCGGGCTCGGCCAGATCGCCAAAAGCATCATTTTCAAACGCAAGCCTGACGCGGTCGCGGTGCTGGTCATCACCTCCGGCGATAGGCGTGTCGATGAGAAAAAGGTGCAGGCGCTGGTCTGCACCGACGGCCAGAAACTGGGTCGGGCCGATGCCGACTTTGTCAAGGCGGCCACAGGGTTTTCGATTGGCGGTGTGTCGCCGGTGGGCCACGCCGTGCCGCCAGTAACCCTGATCGACCGTGACTTGCTGCGTTTTGATGAAATATGGGCCGCTGCGGGTCATCCGCATAGCGTCTTCAAATTACATCCGGAGCATCTGGCGCACCTCACAGGCGCGCCCATGGCTGACGTCACAGAACAGGTAGCCTCATGACACTCAACGCAAAAGCTATGATGTTTATAGCTGCTACCGCCCGCGATATAAGGGCTGGAGGCCAAAAATACGATACAGGTGTGCCGTCACCCTGCATGTCGGTCTGCCAGATGGACGAAGAAGACGGGCTGTGTCAGGGCTGCCTGCGCACGCTCGACGAAATCCGCCAGTGGGGTAACGCCAACGACACCCAGCGCCGCAGCATCTGGCAAGCCATCGAGGCGCGCACCGTCCAATACGCCGCATGAAGCCCATCACTTTTTACCTGGATTTCATCTCGCCCTTCGCTTATCTGGCGTTTGAGGCATTGCCCGAGGCGCTGATGGGTCACAGCGTGAGCGTCAGCTACAAACCTGTGTTGTTTGCCGCCTTGCTCAAACACCACGGCCAACTGGGCCCGGCGGAAATTCCTGGCAAACGTGAATGGACGTACCGCCAGGTGCTGTGGCTGGCGCGGCAAAACGGGGTCGATCTGCAGTTGCCTGCCCAGCATCCATTCAACCCGCTGGCTCTGCTGCGCCTCGCGCTGGCCTGCAGTGACAACGGGCTACCCAATCGCTACGTGTGCGAAACCATCTTCCGCCATGTCTGGCAGGGCGGTCAGGATGCAGTCGATGCTCAGCGCCGGCAAGCCTTGACAACGCAACTGGCACCAGTGCGCGATGTCAACGACGAACTGGCCAAGATCCAGTTGCGCAGCAACACCGACGATGCCATCGCCAGCGGCGTGTTTGGCGTGCCGACGTTCGAGGTCGATGGCAAACTGTTCTGGGGCCTGGATGCGCTGCCGATGCTCACAGCCTATTTGGACGGTGATGCCTGGTTTGACAGCGATTGGGAATCGGCGAATCGAGTCAGCCGTTAGCCGTAGCCCGGTACCGACTCAATAAAAAAACAAGGCCGGGGGGTGGTAAAAATTTACCCGCCCGACTCCACCTCAAACGCTTTGTGTTTCCCCTGTGCCATAAATTGTGATGCCTGGGTCAACGCCGCCGTCAAAGAGGCTTTCAACGTGTGCGGTGGGTTGATCACAAACACACCGCTGGCCGGCAGTCCGGGTCGCACCACTTCACCCGCATCATCGTGGCCCAACTTGCTGGATTTGACGGTGAGGGTGGCGTTGAGCCAGGGCAGCTTTTCGCGGTTGGCCAGTGTTTTGAGCTTGCGCGGCAGGTCATGCGCTTCCGGGCGCGGAATGATCGGGTACCACACCATGTAGGTGCCGGTGGGGAAGCGCTTGACCGCATCCGCCATCATGTCCACCACGCGGCCATAGTCGCTCTTGATTTCATAGCTGGGGTCACACAGCACCAGGGCACGGCGGGATGGTGGCGGCAAAAACTTCTTCAATCCTTCAAAGCCGTCATCCTGCAGCACCGCAATCGAGCGCCCGGCATTCAGCTGGGCGATGTTGGCGCTCAGCGTCTTGGCATCGGTCGGGTGGATTTCAAAAAGCTTGAGCCGATCACGGTCGCGCTCTTTCAGCAGTTGATGGATGATGAACGGCGAGCCCGGGTACACCTTGTGGCTGCCTGCCTTGTTGAAGCTGGCCACCATGTCCAGATAGTCTTGCAGGGCAGGTGCCAGCGGCACGGTCTGGACTGCCATTTTGGCGGTTCTGGCCGCCGAAGGTGTCTTGACTACTTCACTATCAATAGCTGTTTGCCCATGATTGGCGGGGGCTAGAGGCTTATTTTCTATAGAAGTGACCGGTGCGATGGCCGCCAGCAATTTCAGGTAGCCATCAGCCGCCTCGCCGCTGGTTTGGGCGTAGTCGCCGTCCAGCCGGTACAGGCCCGCGCCGGCGTGGGTGTCAAACACATTGAGCGCAGTGTCCTTCTGGGTCATGTGGCGCAGCACAGCGATCAAGGCGGTGTGCTTGAGGACATCGGCATGGTTGCCGGCATGAAAGGCGTGGCGATAACTGAACATGCGTCGATGTTACCCGGTCGCCTCCAATATTTGTATAATGTTAGGCTTCGCAGCGCTTTTGTGGCTCCGCGGCGAAGCTAGAACCTCTACCTAAGAGATTCCCATCAGAGGAACGCCGACCGTAGAAAAGAGCCCGCCAAACCCTCCCTTTTAAAAAGAGAAATCTCATGTCAACTTTCAGCGCAAAACCCGCTGAGGTCGTGCACGAGTGGTTTGTGATTGACGCGACCGACAAGGTCCTCGGACGAGTAGCCAGCGAAGTTGCTCTCCGTTTGCGCGGCAAACACAAGGCCATTTACACGCCTCACGTCGATACCGGCGACTTCATCATCGTCACCAACGCAGCTCAACTGCGTGTGACCGGTGCCAAGTCTCTGGACAAAATGTATTACAGCCACTCCGGTTTTCCCGGTGGCATCAGTTCTACCAACTTCCGTGACATGCAAGCCAAATTCCCTGGCCGTGCTTTGGAAAAAGCCGTCAAGGGCATGCTGCCCAAGGGGCCGCTTGGCTACGCCATGATCAAGAAGCTCAAGGTGTACGGTGGTGCAGAGCACCCGCACACTGCCCAGCAACCCAAAGTGTTGGTTCTTTAAGGAGCTTTTGATGATTGGTGAATGGAACAATGGTACCGGCCGTCGCAAATCCAGCGTCGCCCGTGTCTTCCTGAAAAAAGGCTCCGGCCAAATCGTGATCAACGGTAAAGACATTCAAAACTTCTTTGGCCGCGAAACCTCGATCATGATCTGCAAGCAGCCCCTGATGCTGACCAACCACGCCCAAACCTTTGACATCATGGTCAATGTGGCCGGCGGCGGTGAGTCGGGTCAAGCTGGTGCTGTGCGTCACGGCATTACCCGCGCCCTGATCGACTACGACGCAACCCTCAAGCCCGAGTTGAGCAAAGCTGGTTTCGTGACCCGTGATGCCCGTGAAGTCGAGCGTAAGAAGGTCGGTTTGCACGGTGCTCGCCGTCGCAAGCAGTTCTCCAAGCGTTAATTTTCGCTTTGCCCAAACAGCCGCCTGGATGCAAGTTCTGGCGGCTGTTTGTATTTTGATGTCCGGATCCGCCTGATGCGATTAAAACTGCTGATGCGTCGGCTGACGGTGAGTGCCCCGCGCATGTCGGTGCGCAGCGCTTTGCCGTGGCCAATCCGCTGGGCGGTGCTGGCGATCATGGCGGGGTTTTGCGCCGCCATCGCGCTGTGGGCGTTTGAGTTTGGCAAGGACATCGCCGGTTTGGACCATGGCAGCAAAGAACAGTTGCAACAAATGCATCTTGAAAACGATGCTCTGAAAACGCAACTGGAGACTTTGACGGTACAGCGTGACAAGGCACAATCGGTGGCCAACACTGCAGACACTGTTTTGACGGCCAGCAAGACAGCGCAGGAGAAGTTGAACGAAGACTTGCGTCAGCTAACCCTTGAAAACCAGCGTCTTAAGGACGATCTGGGATTTTTTGAGCAACTGATTCCGGCCACCGGCCCCAATACGGGCACGCTGGCCATTCGCGGCTTGCAGGCAGAGGGGCAGCCTTCTGGCGAGATCAAATGGCAGGTGTTGGTGATTCAGGGCGTGAAAAACCCTGTCGAATTTGAAGGTCGGCTGGAGCTTGTTTTTTCCGGTTTGTTCCATGGCAAGCCGTGGTCTGGCAGCCCGTCAAGCGGGGCGCTGGGCATCAGGATCAAGCAATACGGCCGAGTGGAAGGGCGCTATCAGCCACCGGATCAGGCGCTGATAAAGACTGTGACGGTCAAAGTCCTCGATGGGCAAACTGTGCGTGCCGTGCAATCGACCAAAATTCAAGAAAGGTGACTCATGTTCAACAAAAAGAAACAACCCCCCATCAAGAGCCTGATTGCTCAAGGCTGTCAAATTGACGGCCATTTCAGCTTTTCCGAGGGGCTGCGTGTGGATGGTGAAGTCAAAGGCAACATCACCGGCGTGCCCGAACAATCGAGTATTTTAGTGATTTCCGAGTCTGCCCTGGTCACAGGGGAAATCCATGCCGATCACGTCATCGTGAACGGGCAGGTGCATGGTCCGGTGCATGCCCGTGTCATGCTGGAGTTGCAGCCCAAGGCGCGTATCACTGGCGATGTCACTTACAAGATGCTGGAAATGCACCAGGGGGCGATGGTAGAGGGCCGGTTGTCCCCGCTCGTTGACGGGCAGCAGGCGGTGTCAGAAGAAAAACCCACACTCAAACTAGCGGCAAACAACCAGTGAGCTTGCTTTAGATCAAACTGTTGTAGTATTGCGCCACTCAATTTATTGGAGACTCGTATGAGCGCCGTTGCCGAAGCCATTCAAACCGAAATGCCCGCCCCGATTTTGTTCACCGACAGCGCTGCCGCCAAGGTGGCAGACCTGATCGCCGAAGAAGGCAATCCGGATCTGAAATTGCGCGTTTTTGTGCAGGGCGGAGGCTGCTCAGGCTTCCAGTACGGCTTCACGTTTGACGAAATCACCAACGAAGACGACACCACCATGACCAAAAATGGTGTGTCGCTGTTGATCGACGCGATGAGCTACCAGTATCTGGTGGGCGCCGAGATTGACTACAAGGAAGACCTGCAAGGGGCCCAGTTTGTCATCCGTAACCCCAATGCCACCAGCACCTGTGGCTGTGGGTCGAGTTTCTCGGCCTGATGGCTGTGTTCGCCTTGAAGAAGCCGCCTCCAGGGGCGGTTTTTTTACGTCTGGTTCCGGCCTATGCCGGATAAATGGCCCCCAATATCCGCGGGCCCGCCGCGCCGGTGACGCTGGGCAGGTTGCCGGGCAACTGGCCCAGGGTCTGGCGCGCCAGCCAGGCAAAGGCGGCAGCTTCCACCTCCAGTGGCGGCAAGCCGTGTTGGTCCGATGCGCTGACTTGCACGCCCGGCAAGCCCGCCTGCAGACGTTGCATCAGGTAAAGATTGAACGCGCCGCCACCGCATACCACCAGTGATTTGCTATGCTTTGCGTAGCTATCCACGCTTTCCACACAAGCGCTAGCGGTCAATTCTGTCAATGTATTTTGAATATCCTGCGGGCGTGCGCTGGCAAAGTCCCGCAGTTTGTCGTGCAGCCAGGTCAGGCTGAAAAGGTCCCGGCCCGTGCTTTTGGGGGGTGGCTGGCTGAAATAGGGCTCACGCATCAGCTGGGCCAGCAGGTCTGGCAGGCATTGCCCACTGGCTGCCCAGGTGCCACCGGCATCAAACGGTTGGCCGGTGTGTTGCAGGCACCAGGCATCCATCAATGCGTTGCCGGGGCCGCAGTCAAAGCCCAGCACCGACTGGCTGGCATCGCCAGGTAACACGCTCAGGTTGGCGATGCCGCCCACGTTCAGTACCGACACGGTGGCGTTGGCCTGGCCAAACACATACCGGTGAAACGCTGGTACCAGCGGCGCGCCCTGGCCACCCGCCGCTACGTCGCGGCTGCGAAAGTCGGCCACCACGCCGATGCCTGTCAACTCGGCCAAGAGCGCCGGGTTGTTGAGTTGCAGGGTGTAGCCAGTGCCACTGGCGAGCTCAGACACCCGCTGGGGCTGGTGGCGCACGGTCTGGCCATGTGCCCCGATGGCACGGATGTCCGCAGCGACCAAGCCCAGGCTGGAGGCCTGGCCGATGAGGTCGGCTACCACCAGGGCGTAATCCGCCGCGATCTGGTTGCCTGCCCTGGCAGCGCGGTGCAGTTCGTTGTGTGACGGGCTGTTGAGTGCCAGCAGTTCAGACCGGAAACGGTTGTCAAACGTCAGTGAGGCCTTGGCCAGTATGCGCAATATGGGTTCGGAGAAATCAACCAGCACGCCATCCACACCGTCCAGCGACGTGCCCGACATCAGGCCAATGTAGCACTCAGGCATGCCACGGTCTCCTGATCGAGAGCGCTTGAAGCTGCGGGGGTGTCCCGCCTTCACTCAAACCGGGTGGGCTGGAAGCTGGCTGCGGCCTGCAACTCAGTTTTGAAACTGCTGGCTGCCTGTTTGAACAAGGGCATGGCGGCAGCGGGCAGGGGAACGGTCTCGCTGCTTCTGGCCATCTTCATGGGGTCTTCTTGCACGCCATTAACACGCACTTCAAAATGCAGATGTGGCCCGGTCGCCCAGCCTGTGGCGCCCACCAAGCCAATGGTCTGGCCCTGGGCGACGTGTTGGCCGCGATTGACCAAAATCTTGCTCAGGTGCGCGTAAACCGTCTCGGTGTGGTTGTTGTGCTGGACGAAGATCACGTTGCCGTACCCGTTCTGCACACCGGCAAACTCCACCACACCATCGCCCACGGTGCGCGCCGGGGTGCCGGTTGGTGCAGCAAAATCGGTGCCCAGATGTTTGCGCCACTGATTCAGGATGGGATGAAAACGCATGGCAAAGCCGCTGCTGACGCGTGAAAACGCCACCGGCGCGCTCAGGAAAGCGCGGCGCAGGCTTTGCCCGTCCAGCGAGTAGTAACCACCCCGGTTGGGTTGTCCGGCAGTATCGTTGCCTGGCGGCTGGAACCACATGGCCTGGAAGACCTTGCCAGCGTTGACAAACTCGGCGCTCAGCACGCGGCCGGTGCGCAGGCGCTCGCCGTCGCCCTCCAGCACTTCATAGACCACGTTGAAGCGGTCGTCCTTGCGCAGCGCGCGCCGGAAGTCAATATCGCCGGAAAACATTTCGGCGATTTGAGTCGCGACGTTGTCGGGCAAGCCGGCATCGTCGGTGGCGGCAAACAGGGATGACTGGATGACGCCACTGGCCAGGCGTTGGCCCACCACCAATGGTGCCGACTCCAGGCGCGCTGTGAAGCCCTTGGCATCGCGCTCGATGACCAGGCGTTTGAATTCCGGGCTGTCGTCAGGGCTCCAGCGAGCGCTGAGCTTGCTGAGTTGGTGGCTATCGTCGGTTTCAGCCGTGACATTGCGACCAGAGCGCCCGAACAGTGTCTGCCGTGCCAACGCATTGGTACGTAAAAATTGTGCCGCTTGCAGGTCATCCACTCCGAGTCGCTTGAGTAGGGTGTCGGCCGTATCGGTGCTGCGGGTGATGTCCGATCGGTAAAGGTTCAGGACGGGCGCGCCTGCTTCTGTCTGAGCTTGCGACACCTGCGGCTGCACCGCTTCGAGCACCATTTGCACCGGCAGCTGCGACACATCCGGCCCCAGAGAGGCCAGCGCCCAAGCACCGCCGCCACCCGCCAACAGCGTGGCGGTGACGATTGCGGTGAGGTGTTTGGGGTATTTGGCCAGCGTGGCGACAGAAGTCTCCAGCAAGGCTTGGCCACGATTCAGGGCTGAGTTGATCACGGGAGCATCCTTTGTTGGCGTACGTGGATTGCGTGCAACACAAGCTGCTCAAACCCCGAAAAACACCCACTTAAAATCATGTTTTAAAACAGCGATCGAGTATAAACCTGTGCCCGCAGGATGGATCCGGGAAAACCCTTATGACCGACACCAAAACACCTGAAATTTCTGCCTCTGATCGCGTCCGGGAAGCCCTGGCCGTGACGCTGCGTGGCTGTGAAGAACTGATTCCGCAAGACGACTGGGTCAAGAAACTCGTTCGCTCCGAAACCACCGGCACACCGCTGCGCATCAAGCTGGGTCTGGACCCGACCGCCCCTGACATCCACATCGGCCACACCGTGGTGCTGAACAAGCTGCGCCAGTTGCAGGACCTGGGTCACACCGTGATATTTTTGATTGGAGACTTCACCACGCTGATTGGCGACCCGTCCGGGCGAAATACCACGCGCCCGCCGCTGAGCCGCGAGCAGATTGAGCTCAACGCCCAAACCTACTACCGCCAGGCCTCGATGGTGCTGGACCCGGCCAAGACCGAGATCCGTTACAACAGCGAGTGGGGTGACATGTTGGGTTCGCGCGGCATGATCCAACTGGCGGCGCGTTACACCGTGGCGCGCATGATGGAGCGCAATGACTTTCACGACCGTTTTCACGCCGGGACACCGATTTCCGTGCACGAGTTTTTGTACCCGCTGATGCAGGGTTACGACTCGGTGGCATTGAAAAGCGACCTGGAACTCGGCGGCACCGACCAGAAATTCAATCTGCTGGTGGGCCGCCATCTGCAGGCCGAATACGGGCAGGAGCCGCAATGCATTTTGACCATGCCGCTGCTCGAAGGCCTGGATGGCGTCGAAAAGATGTCCAAGAGCAAAAACAACTACATCGGCATCAGTGAAGACGCCAACACCATGTTTGCCAAGTGCTTGAGCATTTCCGACGTGCTGATGTGGCGCTGGTACACGCTGTTAAGCTTCAAATCAGAGACCGACATCGCCATTCTCAAAGCGGAAGTGGCCGCCGGGCGCAACCCCAAGGACGCCAAGGTGGCGCTGGCTAAGGAGATCACCGCGCGTTTTCACAACGCCGCCGCAGCGGACACCGCCGAGCAGGATTTCATCAACCGCAGCAAGGGTGGCATTCCCGATGAGATCACCGAGATCAGCCTGCCGCTGGGCGAGGGTGGCGCGGCTGTGGGCATTGGCGCCCTGCTGAAATCGGCCGGGCTGGCGGCGTCGAGTGGCGAGGGCAATCGCCTGATCGACGGCGGCGGTGTGCGCGTGGACACCAGCGTGGTGAGCGACAAGGGCCTGAAACTGGGCGCGGGCACCTATGTGCTACAGGTGGGCAAGCGCAAGTTTGCCCGCGTGACGCTGGCTTGACCTCGGCGGTCGCGTGCGCCGTTAACGTGAAATACAGCACATAACAAAATACGCCGCAACCTGCTATGTAAAGACACGGCATGGTGGAAGCATAGCGCAATATTTCATGATTCGGGGTGGTGCGTCCTGCACCATGAGAGTTAGTCGCAAAATGCTTTATATGATTTTTTGGCCTCTAGCCCTTCACTGATAAGCGCTAACAGCTATATTTATTATAGCTAATTAAGCCTTGTTCGTCACATGGTGCAGCAATTGCACCAGATGATCCATCTGGAACGGTTTGCCAATGTGGTCGTTCATGCCGGCTTGCAGGCAAGCCTCTCGGTCCGCTTCCATGGCGTTGGCGGTGGTCGCCACGATGGGCAGGGACTTGGCATCGTGGGTGAGGCGGATGGCTCGGGTGGCCTGCAGGCCATCCATCACCGGCATCTGCATGTCCATCAGCACCACTTCAAACGGGATGCTGGCGTTGGCGATGGCTGTCAAGGCCTCCTGTCCGTGGTTGGCCAGTGTCACCAGAGCACCTTCAGCTTGTAGCAGTTCGTCGGCAATTTGCTGGTTCACAAAATTGTCTTCCACGACCAGAATGCGCCAGCCCTGGAGTCTGGCGTTGCTGGGTGCCAAGACATCAGCCGGGGGTGACAGCGGCGCTGTGGCCGGATCAGTGGTCGTGGACTGGGGCGGCAAGCCCAGCGGCAGCGTGAAGTAAAAGCGGCTGCCACGGCCCAGCTCGCTGAAAAGTTCGAGTCGCCCGCCCATCATCGCGATCAATTTCTGGCTGATCGCCAGCCCCAGGCCGGTGCCACCGTAACGGCGCGTGGTGGAGGCCTCGGCCTGGGTGAAACCACTAAAGATGCGCGCCTGGTTTTCCAGAGCAATACCAATGCCCTGGTCCTGGACGGCAAATTTCAGCATCACCTTGCCGTCGGTTCGATCGATTTCATGGATAGACAGCGTGACCTGCCCTTGAGGTGTGAACTTGACCGCGTTGCCACACAGATTGATCAACACCTGCTTGAGGCGCAACGCATCACCCAGGAGCTGCTGCGGCAGGGCGGGCGGTACATCGGTCAGCAATTGAACCGGACGCTTACCGATATAGGCGCTAACGATCACCTCCAGATCAGCGACCAATTGGGCCACGCCAAACGGGTGCGGGTCCAGCACCATCTTGCCGGATTCGACCTTGGAGAGGTCCAGAATGTCATTGAGCAGTACCAACAGCGAGCGCGCCGCGTTCTCGCTCTTTGTGGCGTAGTCGGACTGCTGCGCGGTGAGCTGCGTTTTTCGTAGCAGAGTCAGCATGCCCAGCACCGCGTTCATGGGGGTGCGGATCTCGTGGCTCATGTTCGCCAGGAACTGGCTCTTGGACTGCGAGGCCTGCTCTGCCGCCTCGGTGGCGCGCACCAGTTCGGTGATGTCGACCCGAAAACCCACCGTGTAACCGTTGGGCATGCGCCGCTCCATCACCCGCAGGATGCGGCCATCAGCGAGCTTTTGACGAATGACAGACTGTGGTTGCTGGTGCTGTGCCACGCGCTCGGCCACCCACTGCTCTTTCTGTCCGGTCGGAATATGGGCGGCGTATTGGCCTGTCACAACTCCGGCGCGCAAGATGGTCTCAAAGGTGTTGCCAGGGACCATGGCATCGGCGCACCCCGGGCATATGTCACGGAAACGCTGGTTGCACATCACCAGGCGGTCCTGGTCATCAAACAGTGCAAACGCGTCGCCCAGCGTGTCGATGGCGCTGCTGAGCACTTCGGCATTGCGCTGGGCCAACGCCTCAATCTGGCGGCGCTCAGTGATGTCTTCAAACAGGTAGAAGCGGCCAAAGTATTGGCCAAAGTCGTCGTGAATCGGCGTGGTGTAGCGCCGGATGGTGCGGGCCCCGGTGAAGGCGATCTCGTCCTCCAGGGTGAGTGGGTTGCCGGGGTCGCGCAGCCCGGCGTTGCTGGCTTCAAACGCGGTCACGTCGGCCAGTGCCTGCGTGCACGCCGGGTAGATGTCCCGGCTGCCGAGCTGGCCCAGGCGCATGCCCTCGGCCAGCGAACCGATGCCCCAGATATCGCAAAAGCGCCGGTTGAAATAGAGGATGCGGTCGTCCCGGGCGTCCACCACCAGAAAGGCCAGTGGTGAGGAGTTGGACATCATCTGCAGCAGCGACTGGTTCCAGCGCAGCTTCTCCTCAGCCTGTTTGCGCGCGGTGATGTCGATGCGGATCGAGACAAATTTTTCGACCTGACCGTTGTCGCCAATGAAGGGTGCAATGAAGGTATCGACCCAGTACAGCGCACCGGATTTGCTGCGGTTGCACACCTCGGCGCGCCACGGCAACCCGGATAACACCGTTTGCCACATCTCTTGCCAGAAAGCTTTCGGGTGATGGCCGGAGTTGAACATGCGGTGGTTCTGGCCAATCAGTTCCTCGCGTGAGAAGCCGCTGATGTTGCACAGCGCCTCGTTGGCGCTGGTGATATGGCCTGCGCGGTCGGCAGTGGAGACGATGCCAAACAGGTCCAAAGTGCTCATCAGCGCGCCGTTGTCGCGTAGCAATGCCTCCAGTTGACTTTGCGTGCGCTTGCGCTCGGTGACATCAGTCTGCACCGCGACGAAGCCGCTGATGGCGCCACCCGCTTCGCGCATGGGCTGGATGTCCATGTTGAGCCAGTAGTCGATGCCGTTTTTGTGGCGGTTGAGCACCTCGCCCTGAAAGCTTTGCCCGCTGTTGAACGCCTCATGCATCTGCTTGATGGTCTGGCGGTCGGTGGCATCGGTTTGCAGGAAGCTGGGGGATTGGCCCATGACCTCGGCCATGCTGTAGCCGGTGAGGCGCTCAAACCCGGGGTTGACCCAGGTGATGCGGCGCTGGCTGTCGGTGATGACCACCGAGTTGGAGGTGTTGCGTGCCACCAGCGCCAGACGATTCAGATCCTGCGTCATGCTCTGGGCCAGCTTCTCGGCGCGCTGACGCGCATGGCTTTGCTGCCACATCAGCATGGCCAGCAGGGTGCTGGTCACCAAGCCCCCCAGGCCCGCCAGCCAAGGCAGTGGATTGGCTTGTGATGCATCAAAACTGGCGCTGCCGCGCAGCTCCAGAACGAGCTGGCGACCAGACAGGGTGATGGTCTCGGTGGATTGGAAATGCCGTCCGGCGGCGATGCTGTTATGAAATAACAGCGTCTGCGCGCCGCTCGACGGGTTTTTTTCATACAGACCGAGGTTCAGCGAGTTGGCGGCGACGGCGTCAATACCCGTCATCAGCTCATTGAGCACCACCGGCAGGTAAAGCACCCCACTCAGGGCGCTGCGGCGTTCCATCGCCGAATTCAGCCTGGCGGCTTTTTTGTAGACCGGCAGGTAAATCAGCATGCCTGGCGTGCGGTTGGCGTCCTGCACCAGGGTAATGGGCACCGTCATGGTGGCCTGGCCGCTATCGATGGCCTCCTCAATCGCTGCGCGGCGACGCGCCTCCGAGCCAACATCCACCCCCAGTGCGCCGGGGTTGTCAATGGCAGGCTCAATGTACTTGATGATGTACTGACTGGCATGGCTATCGTCGCCCAGGCTGTGCACCTGAAAATCCGGTGCATCATTGGCCTGTTCGCGATTCAGCCAGGTATCGAGATCCGAGCGCTCCACACGCTCGATGTAGCCCAGACCCCGCACGCCGGGGAATTCGGTGCCCAGGTCGCGCGAAAAGACGAACTCGGAGAATTCACTGCGTGTCACGTCCTGGCTGCTGAGAAAATAGCTTCTGGCACCGTTGAGCAGGTAAAGCGGCTGGCGCAGACGTCGGCTGATATCCTGGCTGACACGCTCAGCGACTGCCTGGTACTGTTCCTGGGCACGCTGTTGCAACCGCTGGTTCAGCAACATGCCGAGCAGCAATGACATCAAGGCCCCGATCAAAAACAGGCTACCAGCCAGCCGGGCGGAGCGCTCTTTCAGCAAAAACGAGAAGGAATTTTTCAAAGTGAAAACGATCGGATGGGTCTCATGTCTCCCGGCAAAATGATTATGCACTGCCCCCGCCTCGCTCAAGCCCTGTCTTGGTTCTTTGCTGGTTGTCTGCCAGCCAGCCGGTCATGATGGCGCTGCTGCAGCGGGTGCGCTGCGCCCGTGTGGAGGTGGCCGGGCAGGTGATTGGTGCGATTGATGCCGGTTTGCTGGTCCTGCTGTGTGCCGAGCGTGGCGACACCGCGGCGGTGTGCGACCGCATGCTCGCCAAAATACTCAAGCTGCGCATCTTCAGCGACGCTGCCGGCAAGATGAACCACAGCGTGCAGGACATGGATGGCCAGGGCCGCGCCGGTGGCTTGCTGCTGATCAGCCAGTTCACCCTGGCCGCTGATACCTCGGGCGGCAACCGGCCCGGGTTTATCGGCGCAGCACCGCCTGATGAAGGCAGGCGCTGGTTTGATTACCTGGTGGATCAGGCGCGCCATATGCACCCGGTGGTTCAAACCGGAGAGTTTGGTGCGGACATGCAGGTGCATCTGGTGAATGACGGACCGGTAACGATACCGCTGCGCATGAGTGCGTGACGGGGCTCAAGGCACCGGATAATCACGCCCCATGTCCCATGTTTTTGAACGCCCCTCGCTGCTGCGCCGTCTCTCGCCCTGGGTCAGCGGTTTCGACGGGCTGCTGGCTTTTGCAGTGTTTCTACTGGTGTGCGCGGGTTTGCTCACCATGTATTCCGCCGGGTATGACAATGGCACGCGCTTTGAGGACCATGGGCGCAATATGTTGATTGCCGGTTTCATCATGTTCGTTGTTGCTCAAATACCGCCGCAGCGCCTGATGACTCTGGCTGTGCCGCTCTACTTGTTGGGGGTGTCATTGCTGGTGGCAGTGGCCATCTTCGGGGTCACAAAAAAGGGTGCCACGCGCTGGCTCAATGTGGGGGTGATCATCCAGCCCAGCGAAATTCTCAAAATTGCCATGCCGCTGATGCTGGCCTGGTGGTTCCAGAAGCGCGAGGGCCAACTGCGCGCCCTGGACTTTCTGGTGGCAGGCATTTTGCTGGCGGTGCCGGTGGCCCTGATCATGAAGCAGCCGGATCTGGGCACCGCGTTGCTGGTGCTGGCCGCTGGCATGTCGGTGATTTTCTTTGCCGGATTGAACTGGAAGCTGGTGGCACCGCCGCTGATTCTGGGGTTGATCGGCATCACTTTGCTGGTGGTTTTTGAACCGCAACTGTGTGCCGATGGCGTGAGCTGGCCACTGCTGCGCGACTACCAGCAGCAGCGTGTGTGCACACTGCTGGACCCCTCGCGCGACCCGCTGGGCAAAGGTTTTCACATCATCCAGGGCATGATCGCCATTGGCTCGGGCGGCATCTGGGGCAAGGGCTTCATGCAGGGCACACAGACGCACCTTGAATTCATTCCCGAGCGCACCACCGACTTTGTTTTTGCGGCGTTCTCTGAAGAGTTTGGTCTGGTGGGCAACCTGCTCTTGATTGCTGCTTTCCTCTTTCTGGTGCTGCGCGCGCTGGCCATCGCGCTGGAGGCCCCCACCGTGTTCACGCGCTTGCTGGCGGGTGCGGTGGCGATGATTTTCTTTTGCTACGCCTTTGTGAACATGGGCATGGTCAGCGGCATCTTGCCGGTGGTGGGTGTGCCGCTGCCGTTCATCAGTTATGGCGGCACCGCCATGGTCACGCTCGGGCTGGGGCTGGGCATTTTGATGTCGATTGCCAAGTCGCGCCGTCTGGTGCAGTCGTGATGTCGGCCTGCCCAGACCACTGGTGGCGCGGTTCTTGAGGCACGGATTTATATGCTTTTTTGGCTTCTAGCCCTTATCCATAAAGCGCTGATAGCTATCAATTTTATATATTAACGATGCATTCAAGTTATTGCATAAAAAGCCGATAGCTTCAGTATGCCATCATAAGGAGTCCGCAGCTATGAACACCATTCCCAGCCTCCCATCCACGGGCAGTGTGGCTGCCACGGCGCCCGTGGTGCGCGCGGCTCCCGTCAAAAGCAGCGGTTTTGAGGGCGATGCGCCGCCTGCTGTGCCCAGCAGCAGCGCACCCGTCGCGGTCAAGGCCAGCGCACCTACACCGGCGCAATTGCAACAAGCGGTGGAGCAGGCCAACAAGGTGCTGGAGGTCAAGACCTCCAACGAACTGCGCTTCTCGATCGATAAAAGTACCCATATCCCGGTGGTCAAGATGATCAACCAGAAAACGGGTGAGACGCTCTTGCAGTTCCCTTCGGAGGCCATGCTGCAGATTGCCAAGTCGATTGATCAGGTCACCGGTGCCATCATCCGCAAGCAGGCTTGAACCCAAGTTGATCCCGGCTGCTTGTCAGCGTAGACGGGTGGCGTGAATCACCCCTTGTTCCCGCAGTGACGCTGGCAGCGTGCTTGCCCCATGGCTTGGGTCGCCTCCAGCAGCAAGTCGATGTCGGCCTCTACTGTGCGGTGGTTCACAAAAGCGGCGCGAATCACGGTGTGGCCATGGACGGTGGTGACCGAAGGCACGGCGATGCCCGATTCCTGCAAATCGGCCACGATCTCGGCGTTGACCGCGTCGGCGTTGTCGCAGCGAAAGCGAAAACAGACGATGTTCAGTGCCACCGGGGCCATCAGTTCCAGGTCGGGGTAGGCCTGCAGCCGCTGTTTCATGGTTTGCGCCAAAGCACAGGTGTGCGCCATGACCGCGCCAAGCTGGTCGGTGCCGTAACACATCAACGTGAACCAGGTTTTCAGGGCGCGAAAGCTGCGCGACAAATCGAAGCCCAGATCACACGGCCACGGTGAGCCCGCCCCCAGGCCGCGCTCATGGCGCGCCAGGTACGCGGTGGGTGACGCAAAGGTGTTGAGTTGATCCAACTCGTCGCGCACCAGGAAAAAGCCTGCGTCGTAAGGCACCTGGCCCCATTTGTGAAAGTCCAGCGCCAGTGAGTCCGCCAGTTCAATCCCCTTGAGCAACGGTGCAATCGTCGGTGACAGCATGCCCAGCGCACCGAGTGCGCCGTCCACATGAAACCAGAGGCTTTCCTGGCGGGCGATGGCGGCGATGCTCACCAGATCGTCCATCGCGCCGGTGTTGACCGTGCCCGCCGTGCCCACCACCAGAAAGGGTTGCAGGCCTGCTGCCTTGTCGGCGGCAATCAGCTGCGCCAACGACTCGATGTCCATCTGGTCCTGGTCGTTCACCGGGACCATGCGCAGCGCCTGCGTGCCCAAGCCATTGATATCCATGGCCTTGGTGATGCAACTGTGGGCGGTGGATGCGGCGTAGGCCACCAGCGGCGCGGCGCCTGGTGGGTTCACGCCTTTGAAGCGCGAGTCCGCACCCAGCGCCCGGGTGCGCGCTACCAGCACACCCATGAGGTTGGCGGTCGATGAGCCGGTGACAAACAGACCCGAGGCGGTGTCGGGGAACTGGAACAGATCGCGCATCCAGTGCACGATTTGCCGCTCCACTTCCAGAGGCATCTGGTCGCGCCCGCCAAGGTTGGCATTCAAACCCGCCGCCAGCATCTCGGCCAGCATGCCCACCGGTGAGCCACCGCCTTGCACCCAACCGACAAAGCGCGGGTGGCTATTGGCCGACGCGAAGGGCAGAACCTCGGTCATGTACCGGGCGTGGGCTTGCTCCAGCGGGATAGCAGAGCGCGGCAGCGGTTCACGAAACGCTTGCCGTTGCTCGGGCGCGATGGGTTGCCACACCGGACGCTGGCGGATGTTTTCCATGTAGTCGAACATGTCGTCGAGCATGCGGTGACCCTGCTGGCGCAGCGCGCGCCAGTCGGTGGGGTCAAGCGAGGTGTTGGGGCTGGTGGGTGGCATGGCGGTTGATGTTCAAGGTAGGGCCAGAGTGGCTGCGGGGCGTAGCTTAAGCGGTATTTTGACCGCGCCATTGGCGCCAATCGAAGCTGTTCACCGGCTTGTCCTGTCGACATGGCGCAGGGTGTTTCTTTTGACGAAAGCCATCGTCAGCCGTGCGGTCCGTCTGTGCCGCCTAAAATCAGCGCATGATTTCACGCGAACCCACCATCGAGCGCCTAGGCGTCGCCAAGTCCCTGTTGCTGACCCCCTTCGGTCTGACCGAATCCCACTTGAGCCGCGCGCTGGCGGCCATCAAGGCGCATCAGGTCGATGAGGCGGATCTGTACTTTCAATACACCCGCAGCGAGGGTTGGAGCCTGGAGGAGGGCATCGTCAAAACCGGATCCTTCAGCATTGACCAGGGTGTGGGCGTGCGTGCTGTCAGTGGCGAGAAAACGGCCTTTGCCTACTCGGATGATATTTCCGAGGCCTCGCTCATGGATGCGGCGCACACTGTACGCACTATTTCGGCTGCAGCCCAGAACAGGAAGGCGCAGGTAGCTTCTAAAAAGATAGCGTCGTCGCGCAGCTTGTACGGTGGCCTGGACCCGATCGCCAGCCTGGACAGCACCGCCAAAGTCGCCTTGCTGGAAAAAGTGGAGAAGCTGGCACGCGCCAAAGACCCACGCGTGGCGCAGGTGATGGCCGGTCTGGCCGCCGAGCACGATGTGGTGCTCGTGGCGCGTGCTGACGGCACCTTGGCGGCTGACGTGCGCCCGCTGGTGCGCCTGAGCGTGACGGTGATTGCCGAGCAGAAAGGTCGCCGCGAGGTGGGTTCTGCGGGCGGCGGTGGGCGCTTTGGCTTTGCCTATTTTGACGATGCCTTAATCGAGAGCTACGTGGACGAGGCGGTCAAGGCGGCGCTGACGAATCTGGAGGCGCGCCCCGCACCTGCCGGTGAAATGACCGTGGTGCTGGGCCCGGGCTGGCCCGGCATTCTGCTGCACGAGGCAATTGGCCACGGACTCGAAGGCGACTTCAACCGCAAGGGCTCCAGCGCTTTCAGCGGGCGCATTGGTCAGCGCGTGGCTGCCAAGGGCGTGACGGTGCTGGATGACGGCACGATTGCCGACCGGCGCGGCTCGCTCAATGTGGATGACGAAGGCAACACCAGTGGCCGCAACGTGCTGATCGAAGACGGCATCTTGAAGGGCTACATCCAGGACGCGATGAATGCCCGGCTGATGGGCGTGGCACCCACCGGCAATGGCCGCCGCGAAAGTTATGCCCATGTGCCAATCCCGCGCATGACCAACACCTACATGCTGGCTGGTGACAAGGCCCCCGAAGAAATTGTGGCCAGCATCAAGAAAGGCTTGTACGCGACCAACTTTGGCGGCGGGCAGGTCGATATCACGTCGGGCAAGTTTGTGTTCTCTGCCAGCCAGGCGTACTGGGTGGAAAACGGCAAGATCCAGTACCCGGTCAAAGGGGCCACGCTGGTCGGCAGCGGGCCGGAATGCCTGAAGCGCGTCAGCATGATCGGCAACGACATGAAACTCGACAGCGGTGTCGGCACCTGCGGCAAAGAGGGCCAGAGCGTGCCGGTCGGTGTGGGGCAACCCACCTTGCGGCTCGATGGCCTGACGGTGGGCGGCACGGCCTGACCGGACGTTGCCGTACTGGGCACCTTCTCGAACTGAGATAAACCAGCAGGCGGAAGCTTGTTGGTTCACTTTGTCAGTCTTCGGTGAAATGACTGTGCTACATTCCCAACCCATGACATCAGCGACTTTCTTCTTTAGCTACTTTTGGTTCTCAAGCCCCGTCGGCGGTAGAGAGTCCTGAACGTACCTGAACAAAACGTCCTGATTCCTCAAAAACCGCCGGCCACCCCGGCGGTTTTTTTATGCCTTTCTGACTTAACCCTGCAAGGAAATTTGCCATGAATGCCAAAGCCGTTGTTTCGCCCGACCCAGATGCCTGGGCGAATTCGTTGAACGTGAACGCCACCGACAGAACCGGTGAAACCGACAACGAACGCATCAAGGACATCACTGTGCTGCCTCCCCCAGAACACCTGATCCGGTTTTTCCCCATCAAAGGCACCCCGGTCGAGAAAATGATCAGCGCCACCCGGCGCAACATCCACCAGATCATGGGTGGCAAGGATGACCGGTTGCTGGTGATCATCGGCCCGTGCTCGATCCACGACCCGGCTGCGGCCATGGACTACGCCAGAAAGCTCAAAGTACAGCGCGAAAAATACGCTGACACACTGGAAATCGTGATGCGCGTGTATTTTGAGAAGCCGCGTACCACGGTCGGCTGGAAGGGCCTGATCAACGACCCGTACCTGGATGAGACTTTC
This sequence comes from uncultured beta proteobacterium, assembly GCA_903905735.1. Taxonomy (GTDB): domain Bacteria; phylum Pseudomonadota; class Gammaproteobacteria; order Burkholderiales; family Burkholderiaceae_C; genus Rhodoferax. The sequence continues at coordinate 73,577 of CAIVHU010000170.1, read as the reverse complement.
CGCATTGACGAAGGTTTGCGCATGGCGCGCCAGTTGCTCATCGAGATCAACCGCCTGGGTTTGCCTGCGGGCAGCGAGTTTCTGGACGTGATCTCGCCGCAATACCTGGGCGACTTGATCAGCTGGGGCGCGATTGGCGCACGCACCACCGAGAGCCAAGTGCACCGTGAACTCGCCTCGGGTCTGTCGGCACCGATCGGTTTCAAGAACGGTACCGACGGCAATATCCGCATCGCCACCGATGCGATTCACGCTGCCGCTGGTGGGCACCACTTTTTGTCGGTGCACAAAAACGGACAGGTGGCGATTGTGCAGACCAAGGGCAACAAGGATTGCCATGTGATTTTGCGCGGTGGTAAGGCCCCCAATTACGATGCAGTCAGCGTGGCCGCCGCGTGCGCCGAACTGGAAAAGTCCAAACTACCGCCCACGCTGATGGTGGATTGCAGCCACGCCAACAGCAGCAAGCAGCATGAAAAGCAGATCAACGTGGCGCGTGACATCGCTGCGCAGGTTGCAGGTGGGTCAAAGCGGATATTTGGCGTGATGGTGGAAAGCCACCTGAACGCAGGCGCGCAAAAGTTCACGCCCGGCAAGGACAAGACCGACAAACTGGCTTACGGTCAGAGCATCACCGATGCATGCCTGGGCTGGGACGACTCTTTGCCCGTGCTGGATGTGCTGTCACAAGCGGTGCTGGCGCGTCGCGGGCTCTGAAAGGGCCGTGACGGGCACCCGTGCTGGACTTGTGGTTAGCCTGTCGGTCCGTCAGTGCTCATCAGGGCGGCGGTGACAGATCACAAACGGGCTGTCCTGCCTCTTTAGAAGTTATAGGTATTTTTGGCTTCTAGCCCTAATGCATAAATCGCCAGCAGCTATTTATTTTGAAGTGACTGAAGCAGCTTGGCATGCACCCCACCAAAGCCGCCGTTGCTCATGCAAACGATGTGGTCGCCTGCCTGGGCGGCGCGTGTGACCGCCGCGACGAGCGTGTCCAACTGGTCGCTAACCAGGGCTTTGTTACCCATCGGGGCCAGCGCACCCACCGCATCCCAGCCCAATCCGGCGCTGTGGCAGAAGGACAGGTCGGCACTCTCCAGGCTCCAGGGCAGCAAAGCTTTCATGGTGCCGAGCTTCATGGTGTTGGAGCGTGGCTCGAACACCGCGAGAATCCGCTCGCCCGGTTTCAAGGTGCTGCGCAATCCGTCCAGCGTGGTGCGAATGGCGGTCGGGTGGTGCGCAAAGTCGTCGTAAACGGTAACCGAGCCCTTTGCTCCGCCTTGCCCGACGGTGACGGTGCCGCGCACTTCCATGCGGCGTTTGACGTTCTCAAAGCCGCACAAGGCGGCGGCTGAGGCCTCTGGCGACACGCCCAGATGTTCGGCGGCGGCGATGGCTGCCAGGGCATTGAGCTGGTTGTGCACACCGGTCAGGCTCCAGGTGACGTGCCCGGCAACTTGGCCTTGGTGCAGTACATCAAAGTTATGCGCCAGGCCTGTGGCGGTGAAGTCGCTCACCGCGGCACCAAAGCTGCGCACCTCGCTCCAGCAACCCATGTGCAGCACGCGGGCCAGGCTTTCTTCCAGCCCATTAACGATGACCCGACCACTGCCGTGTGGACCCGAACCGGGCACGGTGCGCACCAGATGGTGAAACTGGCGTTCGATGGCGGTCAGGTCGTCAAAGATGTCCGCGTGATCGAACTCCAGATTGTTGAGCACGGCGGTGCGTGGGCGGTAGTGCACAAACTTGCTGCGCTTGTCAAAAAAAGCCGTGTCGTACTCGTCAGCCTCAATGACAAATGCTTTGCCTTGCCCCAACCGGGCCGAGACACCAAAGTTCAACGGCACACCACCTACCAAAAAGCCCGGTTGCAGACCTGCGCATTCCAGAATCCAGGTTGTCATGGCGGTGGTCGTGGTTTTGCCATGGGTTCCGGCGATGGCAATCACATGGCGGCCCTGCAAAATATGTGCGCTGAGCCATTGCGGGCCACTGGTGTAGGGCAAGCCTGCATCCAGAATGGCTTCCATCAGGGGAAATTTGGGGGTGCCGTCGGCCAGACGCGCCCGGCTCACGACATTACCCACAACAAAGACATCGGGCTGCAGGCTCAGCTGGTCTGCACCAAACCCCTCAATGAGGTCGATGCCCAAGGCGCGCAGCTGGTCGCTCATGGGCGGGTAAACCCCAGCGTCGCAACCCGTGACCTTGTGACCTGCCTCGCGTGCCAAAGCGGCCAGCCCGCCCATGAAGGTGCCGCAAATACCCAGAATATGAATGTGCATCATGCGATTTTAGAGAGCGGCCAGAGCGCACCGGGTGGCCTTACAGTCCGGCCGCCATGTTAATCAGGGCAAAATTCGCGCTCTATGAATGATTTGCAGACCGAGATCGCCGCGCAGGCTGCCAGATGGGTGGTGGACGAAGGGCTGGAATATGGTTCGGCCAAACGGCGGGCACTGAAAGAGCTGGGGCTCCCTAGCCGAACTGCACTGCCCGGCAACGACTTGATGGAAGACGCAGTGCGCGACTACATTGCGGTGTTTTGTAGGGACACGCAGCCACAGGAGTTGCTGGCGCTGCGCCGACTGGCGCTGCTCTGGATGGTACGCTTGCAGGTATTTCGTCCGCATCTGGGTGGTGCGGTGTGGCATGGCACGGCAACCCGCTTGTCTGACATTTACCTCCAGTTGTTTTGCGATGACTGCAAATCAGCCGAGATTGCCTTGATTGATAACAAGGTCAACTATGTTGCCCGTAGCGTGACGGGGTTTCATGGTGAAACGGTTGACGCTTTGAGCGTTCACGCGTTTTGCCAGGATTTGAATGAGGAGATTGGTGTGCATTTGATGATTTATGACCGTGACGATGTGCGCGGTGCGCTTTTGCCCGATGCAAAGGGCCGCGCGCCGCGCGGGGATAGCCGGGCGCTGCGCCGCTTGCTGGGTGAGGTGCTGCCGTGAGTGCGCCGCAGGCAGGCAGTTCACGTCGGACCTGGCTGGCTGCAGTGGGTGTGGTGCTGGTGGCCGGGGGCACGGCCTTCGCCTTGCGCCGTCCATCCAGCACGACCAGAGCGCCAGGGCCAGAAGAAGAGGCGTTTTGGCAGCAGGAATTCAGCCAACTCGACGGCAGCACGCTGCGCATGACGAGTCTCAGGGGTAAACCTTTGGTGGTGAATTTCTGGGCGACATGGTGTCCACCTTGTGTTGCTGAGTTGCCCCTATTGGATGCTTTTTATGCTGAAAATAAAGCTAAAAGCTGGCAAGTGATTGGTTTGGCGGTTGATCAGCCTTCCTCCGTCAAGCGTTTTCTGGGACAAAACCCGCTGTCTTTCCCGGTGGCTTTGGCTGGGGCGACAGGCACCGACGTGAGTCGGTCGCTCGGCAATTTGAGCGGCGGTTTGCCTTTTACCGTGGTTTTCGGCCCCGCAGGAGAGGTGCGACACCGTAAAATAGGACGCGTTGCCCCCAGCGATCTGGAAGCCTGGACGCAGATGGTGTCAGCCTGACTGCAGTTTCAACTAGTTGTAAAATACAGCGTTTTAGGTAGATTTAAGTTCCATTTGTCATCATTTGATGCAAATCAAGTCTGATCTGGCCTGATTTCCCTTTACCGATCGTTGGAGAACCCATGGACCTTAGAAAACTCAAAACCCTGATTGACTTGGTGTCAGAGTCAAACGTCTCGGAACTCGAAATCACCGAAGCCGAGGGCAAAGTCCGCATCGTCAAAGGCGGCGGTGGTATGGTACCCCAATATGTTCAAGCGATGGCACCCGCTGCGCCACTGGCTGCGACCGCCCCATTGGTTTCTGCTGAGCCGGCTGTACCTGCCGAGGTGGCCGAGGCTGGCCACGTGACCAAATCGCCTATGGTGGGCACGTTTTACCGCTCCGCCTCGCCTGGTGCCAAGTCTTTTGTGGAAATCGGCGATGCGGTCAAGGAAGGCGACACCCTGTGCATCATTGAGGCCATGAAGATTCTCAATGAAATCGAAGCCGACAAAACAGGCAATGTCAAACGTATCCTGGCGGAAAACGGCCAGGCGGTTGAATACGGCCAGCCGCTGTTCATCATTGAATGATGGCGGGCATCACCCATGTTTAAAAAAATTCTGATCGCCAACCGGGGCGAAATCGCCTTGCGCATCCAGCGGGCCTGTCGCGAGATGGGCATCAAGGCTGTCATGGTCTATTCGGAGGCGGATCGCGAAGCCAAGTACGTCAAGCTTGCAGAAGAAGCGGTTTGTATCGGGCCAGCGCCGTCAGGCTTGAGCTATCTGAACATGCCGGCCATCATTTCTGCTGCTGAGGTCACCGATGCAGAGGCGATTCACCCAGGTTATGGGTTTTTGAGCGAAAACGCTGACTTTGCCGAGCGTGTCGAGCGCAGCGGTTTCCAGTTCATTGGTCCCACGCCCGAGTCCATCCGCATCATGGGCGACAAGGTGTCTGCCAAACAGGCCATGATCAAGGCGGGCGTGCCCTGCGTGCCTGGTTCCGAGGGCGAATTGCCGGATGACCCGGTGCAGATCAGACGCATGGCCAAGGCGGTCGGTTACCCTGTGATCATCAAGGCCGCTGGCGGCGGCGGCGGCCGCGGTATGCGCGTGGTGCATACCGAGGCCGCGTTGATCAACGCGGTGGCCATGACCAAGGCCGAAGCGGGTGCCGCCTTCAACAACCCGGCGGTGTACATGGAGAAGTTTCTCCAGAACCCCAGGCATATTGAAATCCAGATCATTGCTGACAAGTACAAAAATGCCGTTTATCTGGGTGAACGCGACTGCTCGATGCAGCGTCGTCACCAGAAGGTGATCGAGGAAGCACCAGCGCCGGGTATTCCGCGCAAAATCATCGAGCGCATTGGTGACCGCTGTGTGGCTGCCTGCAAGCGCATTGGCTACCGGGGTGCCGGTACCTTTGAGTTCCTGTACGAAGACGGCGAGTTTTACTTCATTGAGATGAACACCCGTGTGCAGGTGGAGCATCCGGTGACCGAAATGACCACCGGCATCGACATTGTCAGGACGCAGATCATGGTGGCTGCCGGTGAAAAATTGCCGTTCACGCAACGCCAGATCCAGATTCGCGGCCATGCCATCGAGTGCCGCATCAATGCCGAGGACCCGTTCAAGTTCATCCCGTCACCCGGGCGCATCACCATGTGGCACCCACCGGGCGGCCCGGGCATCCGGGTGGATTCACATGTCTATACCAACTACTACGTGCCCCCCAATTACGATTCGATGATCGGCAAAATCATTGCCCACGGCGACACCCGTGAACAGGCGCTGGCGCGCATGCGCACCGCCTTGGGCGAAACGGTGGTGGAGGGAATCAACACCAACATTGCTCTGCATCGTGAGCTGATGATTGATGCCAAGTTCATGGAGGGCGGCACCAACATCCACTACCTTGAAGGCTGGCTGGCTGACCATGCCCGCTAAGTAGGGCTTGCGCGTATGTTTGAGCTGCGATTGATGTGCCCGGAGGATCGGGTGGAACTGTTGAGTGACGCGCTCGATGCCCTGGATGCCCTGAGTGTTAGCGTCGAAGATGCGGATGCGCAAACCGATGCCGAGCAGGCGCTGTTTGGTGAGCCGTGCATGCCGCCTCCCAAAGACGGCTGGCAGCGCTCACGCGTGCTCGCGCTGTTCCACGAACAGGCCCAGGCCCAAAGCGCCCTGCAACTCTTGCAGGCACAGGTCTTTTTTGATGGCTGCGAAGTCTTGGGACTTGTTGATGTGCCGGAGCAGGACTGGGTTCGCCTGACACAGTCGCAATTCACGCCGGTAGAGATCACGCCTGATTTCTGGATCGTGCCCACCTGGCACGAGCCCCCCGCCGCAGCGCGGGTGGTCATCCGGCTTGACCCCGGTTTGGCATTTGGCACCGGTACACACCCGACGACACGCATGTGCCTGCGCTGGATCGCAAGGCATGAGGGCAGCGCGGCCTTGTCACGGGTGTTGGACTACGGTTGCGGCTCAGGCATTCTGGCGGTGGGTGCGGGCAAGCTGGGAGCCCAAGACATTGATGCCGTTGATATTGACGCGGCTGCGGTTGAGGCCACCCTTCTCAATGCACAGGCCAATCAGGTGTTGTTGCGGGCGGGCATGCCTGAGCTGGCATCTGGCGTTTATCCCACCGTGTTGGCGAATATTCTGGCGACCCCTTTGAAGGTGCTGGCACCGTTGTTGTGGAGCCGTGTTGCTGAGGGTGGGAATCTGGTGCTGGCGGGTATTCTGGAGCGCCAAGCCGATGAGCTCAAGGCAGCTTACGCGCCGCACGCTGATTTGAGCGTGGCCGACCAGGAAGACGGTTGGATCCTGATGACAGCGCAGCGCTGAAGCCGCTAGACTCAGCGGCACCCTATCACCGCTTTTTATGAGTCTCCTGACACGTTGCCCCGCTTGCACAACCTTGTACAAGGTTGTGCCTGACCAGTTGCGAATCTCCCAAGGCTGGGTCAAGTGCGGGCAGTGCGGGGAGATTTTTGATGCCTCGCAGCACCTTCTGGAGGCATCAACAGGACCCGAAGACCCGGTTGTTGATCCGACACAAGCGCCAGCGCAAGTATCCCTGGATGACTCGTCTCGTGCTGACCAACAAGCCTTTGATACCCATGGCGTTTCGCCCGGGGCAGTGGAGCAACAGGTTGACGATATTTCAGTGACTGAGACTGAGACTGAGACTGAGACTGAGACTGAGACTGAGACTGAGACTGAGACTGAGACTGAGACTGAGACTGAGACTGAGACTGAGACTGAGGCAGAGGCAGAGGCAGAGGCAGAATTTACATCTGAGTCATACACGCAGCAGCATGTTGCGCCCGAGGCGCGCTCTGAACCGGCAGCTTTGGTCGGTCTGTCACCCGGCTTCGGGACGATGGTCGAGGCAGTCGCTGATGCCAGCCTGATTTACCATGAGGACGCTCCGCTGGCTCCTTCGCAATGGGAGCCGCTGGAGATACCCGGCGCGGACTCGGATACCCCCCCTGTGCTCCATCCAGATGACGCCAGCTCCTCGCCAGACCTGCCGCCACCGCTGGAACACGAAAAGGATCAGGAGCAGGAGCAGGAGTCAGATTCAGCGCCATCAGTACCCAGTGCCGCTGATGTCCCTGCATCTTTCATGCGCGACGCGGCTCCAGCATCCATCTGGCGGAACCCCCAGGGCAACGGGGTTTGGGTCGGCCTGGCGGTGCTGCTTGCCTTGATGTTGGGTGGGCAATGGATTTATCAGGACCATGACCGACTCGCGGCTGCGCGGCCACAGTCGAAATCTGCGCTGGTGAACATCTGCCACCTCCTGCGCTGTTCCGTGAAACCATGGCAACAGATTGAGTCCATTGCCATTGACGCTGCGGCGTTCAACAAGCTGGAGGATGATCGCTATCGTTTAAGTTTTACGCTCAAAAATGCCGCCAGTGTGATGTTGGCTTGGCCGAGCATCGAGTTGACCTTGACTGATGCGCAGGACCACGTCGTGGTTCGCCGGGTACTGTCGCCGCCCGAGCTTGCTGCAGTATCAGACCAACTCGCAGCCAACTCAGAGCTGCCAGTGCTGGTCAACCTGCGCGTCAAGGCAGAGGCATCCTCTGCTGATGTTGTCGGTTACCGGCTGCTGGCTTTTTATCCTTGACAAACACCAAAAAGCCCGCTGCAGCATGCCAGCGGGCAGGTGATGGCACCGTTCGGCGTGTTTAGGGCTTGGAGCCTGTTGGAAATGGCCAAGCCGCCTGTGGGTTGAGCTTGGTCTTTGATGCCGGTGCTGGCTTGGTCGCCGGTGCCGCCGCTTTTTTAGCTGGGGCAGCAGGTTTGGACGCTGTTGCCGCTTTCTTCGCTAGCGTCGCCACTTTTTTGGCAGGGGCTGCAGCCTTTTTTACCGGTGCCAGTTTTGAGGTGACAGCCACGGCAGCTTTTTTGGCAGGCGCAGCGTTTGGTGCTGGCGCAGCAGCTTTTTTAACTGCCACCGCCTTGGGTGCTTTCACGGCAGGCGCGGCCTTAGGTGCAACTGGCACTGCTTTTTTGGCAGGCGTCGCAACTGGCTTGGCTGGTGCAGCTGCTTTCGCTGGTGTCGCTGCTTTTTTAGCGGGTGCTGCTGCTTTTGTGACTGGCGCAGCAGCCTTCTTGGCTGGGGCCACCACCTTCACAGGGGTCACCTTTTTGGTCGGCGCAGGCACCTTGGCCACGGCGGCCTTGGGTGCTAGAGCCACTTTCTTTGCGGCTGTTTTTTTCGCAATTGCCATCATCATCTCCTTGGTCGAGGTGCAAAGTGCACTTTATGTCAATGATTTGACATAAAGCGATTCATGTTGTGGGGGGGTGCCCCAACGCAGTGAATGCGGACATACAAGCTTGACTGGAAAAAATTCGAGTTCGGGCTTGTGGAAACGGGTAAGTGATTTGACCTGAGGGAGTTGTCGAGAAAGCGCTTCAGCGGAGTCAGTAAAGCGCTTTGCCAAAAGCAATTCTGGCAAGCGAAGGCATGAATCCAAACTGGCGGTGAATGTAACTTCTTCGTCCTGTGACAACATAGTTTTTTCCAATCCGCGAATTATGAGATGTCACGCGAAAAATGGAAAGACCTTCAGGGGGTAAACGTCGCGCAAGTGTGCAATCTTGTGCATCAAACAGCAATAAACCGCATCAAAGTGATGGATTGTTCAAGAGCGCTTGGAATTAGGCAAAAATAGGGAATTCAGTCCTAATGAATGTTGCAGAGTGAACCAGTCGAAACCAGCACCAGGATCGCCCTTTCGGCCTGGAGCGATGTGCTCGTGTCCTGCCAGGTGACTGATCGGATAGTGCTGCATGATGCTGGCGCACAAAGCGGTTAGCGTGGCGTATTGTGCAGGCTCAAAAGGGTCGCCTTCCAGACCTTCAAGTTCGATGCCGATGCTGTCGTCATTGCAGTTGCTGCGGCCCCGGTAACTGGACGCACCTGCATGCCAGGCACGCTCATCACAACTGACAAACTGGCATAGCTCGCCTTGACGCCGAATAAAAAAGTGCGAGGACACGGTGAGACCCTCAATGCGCTGGAAGTACGGGTGGGCTTGCCAATCCAACTGGTTGGTAAACAACTGCTGCACCTCAGCGCCACCGTATTGGCCAGGCGGCAAGCTGATGGCGTGCAAAACGATCAAATCAACGTGGCAGTCTTTGGGTCGAGGTCCGAAATTTGGAGACGGTATTGCAGAGGCAAACCGATACCAGCCATGTCGCCACAACGCCGCGTCGGCAACTGGTTCAACTGGCTCAGCGCGCATCATCCTGGCTGTCGTCGGTCTGGGGCCCATCAATTTTTAGCCGTGCCATGCGGTAGCGCATTTGTCGCAAATTTAAACCCAGCCGCGCGGCTGCTGCGGTCCGGTTGAATTGGGTCGCTTGTAGTGACTGGAGCAGCAAGCTGCGCTCGAGCTGGTCCAATTGGGATTGCAGGTCTTGGGTTTTTTGCTCTTGCGTGCCCTCGCCGTTGGTGCCGGGCTCCGGCGCCTCGAACTCGGAGGCCTCCAGCGTGGAGTCGTTGACAGCAGAGGCGGTATAGGTGGGTCGGTCAAGTTGCAGACTCTGGCCGTCGCCCAAAGCCACGGCGCGGTACAACAGGTTTTCAAGCTCACGCACGTTACCCTGCAACGGCAGATTGGCAAGTTCCTGCAACACGCCCTGTGGCAGGGCGGGCACCGGTGTGTCGGACTCCTGTGCAATTCGGGCCAGCAAGGCGCGGCACAGATCGGGCAGATCCTGCGCGCGCTCGCGCAGAGGCGCAATCACCAGGTCGATGACGTTGAGCCTGAAGAACAAATCCTGGCGGAAGTTCCCGTTCGTGACTTCCTGCGACAAATTTTTGTGGGTGGCGCTCACGATGCGCACATCGACCACCTCTTCCTGGTTGGAACCCAGCGGGCGAATGCGCCGCTCCTGAATGGCACGTAGCAGCTTGGACTGCATGGCCAGAGGCAGGTCGCCGATTTCATCCAGAAAAAGCGTGCCGCCCCGAGCCGCCTGAAAAAACCCCTCCCGGTCTTGCGTGGCACCTGTGTAAGCACCTTTGCGGGCACCAAAAAACTCGGCTTCCAGCAGCGTCTCGGGAATGGCCCCGCAGTTCACGGCTACCCACGGGCCTTTGACGCGATGGCTGTTGGCATGAATGGCATAGGCCACCAATTCCTTACCGGTGCCGGACTCGCCTGTGACCATCACCGGTGCCATGCTGGTGGCTACCTTCAGAATGCGCGCCTTGATCTGCTGCATGCACTCAGACTGTCCGATCAACCGGTCCAGCGCACGCTGCCCCAAGGCCCCGGTCACTGCGCCTGTCTCGCGTTTGTCGGGTGCGGCGCTGTCCATCGCGGTCTCGGCCACGCTGCGCACGGCAGAGGCCACCACGGCGCGAAATTGCTTTAGATCAACCGGCTTGGTCAGGTAATCAAAGGCACCCGCCTTGAGTGCCTCCACCGCATTTTGCGCAGACCCGTAGGCGGTGATGACGATACTGCGCTCTTCGCGACCCTGAGTTTTGATGTCGGTCAGCAGCGCCATGCCCAGGCCATCAGGCAGGCGCATGTCGGTGATCATCACATCAAAACGTTGGGTCTCCATGAGGGACCTGGCCTGCTGCAGGTTTTCGGCCGTGTCCACCCGGTGACCCTCACGCAACAGTGTCAACTCATACAGAGTGCGCAGGTCGGGCTCGTCATCGACCACCAAAATGCGGGCATGGTTGGCGGGGGCGTTCATGGTGTCGTGGGCTGCTTGGGTACGGACTTGAAGATGACACTGAATTCATTGCCTGCAACGAGCTGGTTGGCCAGCAGCCTCTCGCTGCGGTCATAGGCAATACTTGCACCGTGACTTTCGCACAGTTCGCGGCAAATATACAACCCCAGGCCGCTGGAACGGCTTTCCGACGAAAAAAAGGGTTCAAACAAATGCTGCTCCATTGAGGCATCGAGAACAGGGCCATCGCTCCACACGCGCAGCACCACGCTGCGCCGTTGGCGCTCGTTGGTCACTGTTTCGGCAGTCACCTGGAGGCAGCCTGGCCGGCGGCTGCCATAGCGCAGGGCGTTGTCCAGCAGGTTGATCAACACCCGGCGCAGGTGCTCCGCATCAAACCAGACGGCCGGCAATGCGCCTGGCAAGTTCAGCGCGATGTCGGCCAGTGCTTGGTGCTGGTTGGCCCAGTCGCGGCAGATGCGTGCCGTGCTTTCACACAGGTCCAATGGTTGGCGCGGTTCGTCCGTACCGGGCGGGCTGGCGTGTGTCAGATGCAGCACATCCTTGACAATGTTCTCCAGTCGCAAGGCGTTTTGACCGACCATGTGGGTCAGGCGCTTCTGCGCCGGATCAGTCAAGTCTTCGGTCAGCAAGGCGTTAGCCTGTGTGATGGCCGCCAGCGGGTTGCGTATTTCATGCGCCACCGCCGCCGACATGCGCCCCATGCCAGCTAGTTTCTCGGCACGGATGCGGGCCTGAATTTCGCGCTGGTCCTGCATGAACACCACACACAATCCCAGTGCGTCACGCTGTGCCGAGCCGGTGAGCTGGGTGTGCACCTGAAGCCTGCGCGCACTGCGCCCCTGCCGGGCGATGGTGATGTCGGCCTGTTGCGGGCCCTGGCTGGCAAAACTGGCCGTGATCAATTGCATCAATGCCTGCCAACCCGGTCGGGTGCTCAGGTCAAGCTCGGCCCCTTGGGCGGGTGCGTCCAGAAGCAGACCAGCGGCTGGGTTGGCTGATCGCACCTTGCCGAGTTCATCAACCACCAGTACGCCGTCGGTCATGGACTTGATCACCAACTCATTGACCTGGCGCTGCTCCGTGGCAGCCAACTGGCTGCGCTTGGCCCGCAATTCAACGCTGGCCAGCCGCGTGGCCAACTGACTTGCCAGGAATGAAATGGCAAAACACCCGGCGCCCGTCAGCGCGGCCTGCAAAAAATTGGCGCTGACATCGCCGCTTGGGCGGCTGAACAGCCAGAAGGCGTGAGCGAACAGCAGCAGCGTGATACTGGCTGCTGTGGCCATGGCCAGCAGCATGGAGCCCAGCACGCTGACCATCAGCACCGGCATGGCGAACAGCGGCGTGTAATCAATGGCACCGCCCTGAACGAACTGCAGGGTGGCAAAGGCCAGCACATCCACCCCCACCGTGCGCAGCCACTGTGCATCGAAAGTCCGTCGCAACTGCTGTGGTCGTTCATTTAGGCGCACCGCCAGCGTCGCAGCAAAATAGGCCAGGCAAATGATCAGCGCTGCGCTGCTGGATTGCGGATTCAGCGCAAAAATGGCTGCCTGAAAAAGTGACAGCACCAAGCCTAGCGTGACACGTGCAGTCATGAACCCGCGCCACAGCCGCTCAAATTCCTGCGGGTGATCGCCCAAGTCAGCGTCGGGCGCGACGGGTGGGGGAGGCGGCCAGATGGAGGTCACTGGCGCAGTGCTGATCAGGACTCTGACAGGCGCAGATGCTCCGCGCTGCAGTAGCTGCCCTGCTTGCCGACTATCGCCTCACTACCGGGAATGTGCATGCCGCATTGGCGGCAACGCACCATGTCCTGCAGCACAGGCTCGTCGGTCTTGGCAGACTGGCCCGAGGCATCTGAACCGCGGATATTGCGCCAGAGCCAGACACCAGCCAGCACGGCAGCCAGGATGAGCAAGGCTCTCACAAGGTGCGCCCCAGGACGACCTCAAGCACAAAGCGTGATCCGACATAAGCCAGTAGCAACAGGCCGGTACCAAAGTACAGCACCCGTATCGCCTTGCGACCGCGCCAGCCAAAACGTGCACGTCCCACCAGCAACACGCCAAAAGTCAGCCAGGAGAATATCGAGAAGATGGTCTTGTGGTCCCACTTGATGGCGTGTGCAGGACCATACAGGTAACTGCCAAAGAAAAAACCGGCAATCAGCGTAGCCGTCAGCAACATGAAGCCGACATTGACAAAGCGGAAGGTCAGGCGCTCCATAGTCAGCAACGGCATGCCGGTAAATCCGTCAGCCGCGCTGCGGATGCGAGCCTCGGCGCGCGTCATCATCCAGGCGTGGACCACGGCCACGGCAAACAAGCCATAGGACGCAATGCCCAGCGCCCAGTGCAGCGGTAGCCAGGCCGACAGGTTGGGACTGAGCGGCTCACCCGGGAAAATCAGCGTCAGAAGCACGACCGCCGCCCCGGCGCCGGACAACATCCAGGGTGTTTTGAGCTGCGGAAATACAAAGGTTTCCACTGCATAGACCAACCCGACCAGCCAGGCGGTGATGGAGAGCGCGGGCGCAAACCCGAACAGTGGGCGCTCGCCGCCCCAGAGGCCCCAGGCGATCAAAAAACCATGTAACGACCAAGCCAGCCACACAGACACGCGCGACAAGGTCTGACTCGGGCGCGAGGCACCGGTGGCAGACACTGCATAGGCCACAGATGCGGCCAGAGACAGCGTCAATGTCAGGGGAGAAGCACTGGGTAAAATCATGGCTACAGTTTACCGTTTTGTCATTTGCCTTATCTCAAAGGCTCCAACCCAGGTTCCGCCCGCCGGACACACTCCCACATGGCATCTGCTCTCACCGACAAACTCTCCCGGCTGGTCAAGGAAATCAAGGGCCAGGCGCGTATCACCGAGTCCAACGTGGCCGACATGCTGCGCGAAGTCCGCATGGCGCTGCTGGAGGCCGATGTGGCCCTGCCTGTGGTGCGCGACTTCATCGCCCGCGTGAAAGAAAAAGCGTTGGGCCAGGACGTGCTGGGCTCGCTCACGCCGGGCCAGGCGCTGGTATCCATTGTCAACAAGGAACTTGCCCTGACCATGGGTGACGGTGTGGCCGACATCAACCTGGCGGCGCAACCACCTGCTGTGATTCTGATGGCAGGCTTGCAGGGCGCGGGTAAAACCACCACCACCGCCAAGCTGGCCAAGCACCTGATGGAAAAGCGTGGCAAGAAGGTGCTCACCGTGTCTGGTGACGTGTACCGCCCAGCCGCCATCGAGCAGCTCAAAACGGTCACCAAGCAGGTCGGTGCCGAATGGTTCCCCAGCACGCCTGATCAAAAACCGGTGGATATCGCCCTGGCCGCGCTGGACTACGCCAAAAAGCATTACTTTGACGTGTTGCTGGTGGATACAGCGGGCCGACTGGCCATAGATGAGGCGCTGATGCGCGAAATCCGCGACCTTCACGCCGCCATCCACCCGGTGGAAACCTTGTTTGTGGTGGACGCCATGCAGGGCCAGGACGCCATCAACACCGCCAAAGCCTTCAAGGAAGCCCTGCCGCTGACCGGCATCGTTCTGACCAAGCTCGACGGTGATTCACGCGGTGGCGCGGCGCTGTCGGTGCGGCAGATCACAGGTGCACCAATCAAATTTGCCGGTACCAGCGAAAAACTCGATGGTCTGGAAGTGTTTGATGCCGAACGCCATGCCGGGCGCGTGCTGGGCATGGGCGACATTCTGGCGCTGGTCGAGCAAGTGACCGCCGGGGTCGATCTGGCCAGCGCGCAAAAGCTGGCCGCCAAGGTCAAGAGCGGTGCGGCGTTTGACCTGAACGACTTTTTGAGCCAGATCCAGCAGATGCGCCAGATGGGCGGCCTCTCCAGCCTGATGGACAAGCTGCCGACCGCCATGGCCGCCAAGGCCGGTCAGGTCGATATGGGCCGGGTCGAGAAAGACATCAAGCGCAAGGAAGGCATCATCCACAGCATGACACCGCTGGAGCGGCGTAAACCCGACCTCATCAAAGCCACCCGCAAGCGCCGCATTGCTGCGGGTGCCGGGGTTCAGGTGCAGGAAGTCAATCGCATGCTCAAGGAGTTTGAGCAGATGCAGGACATGATGAAAAAAATGAAGGGCGGCGGCATGATGAAAATGATGAAGCGCCTGGGTGGCATGAAAGGCATGGGCGGCATGCCGAAGATGCCGTTTTAATCCGCCAATTCTTATAAGCTTTTTTGGCCTCTAGCCCTTATGGAATAAGCGCAGGCAGCTATCTAATTTGATGCTGCCTGTGGTGGCTGCTGGAAGATTTCGTGGAAATGCTGCGATCCCATGTAGCCCACCGCAGCCCACAGCGCCAGCACAATGATCCACATCATTCTGGACCTCTTCTCGGTAGGGGTCTGGCTAATTTTGGCCTGGAAGCTGACGGGTGGCTGGTTCGCTGCACTGGCCTGCGGGTCTGCTGCGCGTAACGCAGCGTTCCTGGCATTGATTTGCACGCGTGTGATGTGAAGGATGCGCTCCATGGCATCGCGCACGTCGCTGGTCTGCCGCATGCGAAGCAGGCTCTGTGCTTCCTGACTGATGGCTTTGAAGGCTGCAAGTTGCGAGTCCGATTGGCTCATGTAACGGCTCCATAGGTAAATTTGCGGCTATTTTCACCTTGAATGAGGCCTGTCAATCTGTCGTGAATCAAGGAAACCAGCCGCGCGCGCCAGCCCGCTGCCAAAAAAACGGGCAGGGTCACACCGTTTCTTTGGATCCGGTTTTGGCGCTGGATGCGCTGGGTGAACTGGATGTGGTTTTGGTGGCGCTACGGATTCGGCGCGATGTATGGCGTTGCGCGCGGGCAATGCGGCGCTGGTTGCGCTTACCTGTTTTCCAGCGGACATAACTCACCAACAGCTTGACCAGATAACCCAGGATGTATAACACCACCAGCCCGATTGCCCAGGGCGTGATCTGGTCAATCAGCTTCTCGCGCATCATGGTGGCCATTTCGCGGTCTATTTTTGCCTGCGCTTCGGTTCTAGGCGGCGGTGCGACTTGCATGCCACCGCCACCGGACGCCTCCCACTGGCCGGGCGGCTTCGCCGGATCGCCGCCCTTGTCATGTTCGGTCCACTGAGGTTTGTCCAGCCCGAGACTGGCTTTCACATCGTGCCAAGTCTCCACTGCGCCAGATTCGACCAACTGTTCATAAACCGGGCGAATACTTTCCTTGACGGCGCTGTGAATCGATTGGCCCATGTCTGCATCTGCGTTGTCGGCAGATCGGGCAGAGGCTGTAACAGGGTGTGGCGCTGGCACCTGGACAGCCAGGGTGGGTGCCGCTGCAGGTGCCGCCGCCGGGTGATCTGTCTGCTGGGTGGGGTCGGGTTTGGCAATTGGGGTGCCTGCAGCTCTTTGCCAGACCGCCAATTCTTCAGCGCTGAGGTCGGCAGGCACAGTGGTGTGCACCAAATCACTGTTGGGATCCTGAGAGGCGTCTTGTGGGGGTGTGTCCTGCTGCCCCAGAAACACCGCCCCAGCTGGTGCAAGCAAACACAGGTTAAGCACGCAGACCAGGGTGAACCTGGCTGCCACAACCCGCTTCAGACCACAAGATCGTTTGTGCATAGTTCCCGTATTCGGTC
Organism: uncultured beta proteobacterium; assembly: GCA_903905735.1. GTDB lineage: Bacteria > Pseudomonadota > Gammaproteobacteria > Burkholderiales > Burkholderiaceae_C > Rhodoferax. The sequence continues at coordinate 57,213 of CAIVHU010000170.1, read as the reverse complement.
AGGACCTGAAAATAACCGGCCAGTGACCATGAATGCCGCTGCCAGTCGCGATAACGTGCAGCGTGGGTCAGCCGGGCTGAAACGCTGTCAACAAATTCTATCGTCAGTGGTGGCTGCGGGCGCATCCATTCGGGTCAGCACTTCGCCGCGCAGAGTGTAGGTGCGCGTCTCGGTGATGGTCACATCCACCATTTGCCCGATCAGGCGCGGCTGGCCGATGAAGTTGACCACGCGGTTGCACTCGGTGCGGCCCATCAGCTCGCCACCGTCGCGTTTGGAGGCACCTTCCACCAGGATGCGCTGCACGCTGCCGACCAAACCGGCGCTGATGCGCGCCATGTTGGCGTTGATGGCGGCTTGCACCTCTTGGAGGCGGCGCAGTTTCACCGCATGCGGCGTGTCGTCAGCCAGATTGGCGGCCGGTGTGCCCGGGCGCGGGCTGAAGATGAAGCTGAAAGAGTTGTCAAAACCCACGTCATCCATCAGTTTCATGAGCTTGGCGTGGTCGTCATCGGTCTCACCGGGAAAACCGACGATGAAGTCGGAACTCAGTGCCATGTTGGGGCGGATGGCGCGCAGTTTGCGTACCGTGCTCTTGTATTCCATGGCGGTATAGCCGCGTTTCATCGCCATTAGCAGACGGTCGGAGCCGTGTTGCACCGGCAAATGCAGGTGGCTGACCAGCTTGGGCAGCTTGTCGTAGGCGGCAATCAGCGCGGGCGTGAACTCGTTGGGGTGGCTGGTGACGTAACGCAGGCGCTCGATGCCGGGGATGTCGCACACGTATTCGAGTAAGGTGGCAAAGTCGGCCATCTCGCCGGTGTCGGCCGCCGCACCCGCGTGGCTGATCATTTTGGCGCGCCAGGCGTTCACGTTCTGGCCCAGCAGCGTGATCTCTTTCACACCCTGGTCGGCCAGGCCCGCCACTTCCACCAAGATGTCTTCAAACGGGCGGTGAATTTCTTCGCCGCGCGTGTAGGGCACTACGCAGTAGCTACAGTATTTGGAGCAGCCTTCCATGATTGACACAAAGGCGCTGGCACCTTCCACACGCGCAGGCGGGAGGTGGTCGAACTTCTCGATCTCAGGAAAGCTGATGTCCACCTGCGATCGGTTCAGGCGCGCACGTTCATCCAGCATCTGCGGCAAGCGGTGCAGGGTTTGCGGGCCAAACACGACGTCCACATACGGTGCGCGGGCGATGATGGCCGCACCTTCCTGGCTGGCCACGCAGCCGCCCACGCCAATCAGCGCGCCTTTTTTCTTCAGGTGCTTGACGCGTCCGAGGTCAGAGAACACTTTCTCTTGCGCCTTTTCACGCACCGAGCAGGTGTTGAACAGGATCAGGTCAGCCTCTTCGACGTTGTCGGTGGGCTCGTAACCTTGCGCGGCACCCAGCACATCGCTCATCTTGTCCGAGTCGTACTCGTTCATCTGGCAGCCATAGGTTTTGATGAAGACTTTTTTGCTCATAACGGATACGCAGGTAAATTGCTATGTTTAGTGAAGCTGCCTGCCCTTGTTTTATAAGGGCTAGAGGCCAATTTTTTATAAATTCAATGAAGGGCAACCGGCGCTGGGTGCGGGTGGATGGAGTGACCCGGAGCCGGTCAGACACCGGGGTGGGTGATGCTGCGCTGTTTTGCCGGGACGGCGTTGCGCCCACCCGGCGCTAATTGGGAGGTGGAGCCGCGTTCACCGGGGGGGTGCCGCTCGGGGTGGCTGGCTGAACGTTCAAAGACTCAAAGCGGATGTTGGTGATGGTGTCGAGCCCAGCGCGCTTTTCCTGTGCCTCAGCGGGGGTCAGGATCCAGACATCATGAATCATGCCCTGGCCATCGCGTACATAGTTGACCAGCAACTGCTGGCCCACCAGTGTGCCCGACATCACGATCAGGTTGTTGGCGCTTTTGATGCGTGCACCCGGCGACAGGCGCTCGGACTGGCCGTTGATCAAGATGTTGGGCGGCGCAGTCACCTCCAGCATGCCTCGCAAGGCGGCGGTCGGAAACGGACGCACCAGGCCTTGTGCGTCAGCCACCGAAGGCAGCAGACAGGCCACGCCCATCAGGCAGAAGACCAGCAGCAGAAGGGGTATTTTGAAAATGACCAACCAGCGTTTCATGGTGTACATCCAGAGGCTGTGAGATAAGTGGCTGATTTTAGGTCATGGCTTGCCCTGCCCGGCCTGCAAGGCCGCCGCAGCATGCAACTTGTCCTTTTTGCTCGGGCGCAGACCTTTGATGCCGCCACTGCCCATACCGGCGGGCGCATCCGGCGAGGCAGAGGCGGGTGGGGCGACTTCTCGCGCTTCAAAACCCGGAACGCTTTCCAGCGCCAGTTTGACCTGCTGGCGCTTTTCAATCAAGCGCCAGTGCGCTTGCGTGGTGGCGCTGACAAAACTCACCGCCAGGCCCGGCTCACCGGCCCGGCCGGTGCGGCCAATGCGGTGGGTGTAGTCCTGCGTGGAGCGTGGCAAGTCAAAGTTCACCACCACCGGCAGGCCGACAATGTCGAGTCCGCGTGCGGCCACATCGGTGGCTACCACCACCTGCAGGCGAGAGAGCTTGAAGTCAGTCAGCACCTGGGTACGCTTGCCCTGACTCAGCTCGCCATGCAAAGGTTCCGCGGTCAGGCCGCCTTTGCGCAGCTTGTCGGCCACAATCTCGGCGGCGAATTTGGTCGCCACAAACACCAGCGTGCGCGGCCAGGTCTGTTGTTTGATCAGGTGGCGTAGCAGTTGGGTGCGTTTGGCCGCATCCACAGCGATTACGCGCTGGATAATTTCTACCGGCTGCTGCTGGGTGGCATCCACCTCGACGCGCACCGCATCCACCAGCAGCGTGTTGGCTAGTGTGGTAACGGCTGGACTGAAGGTGGCAGAGAAAAACAGGTTCTGCCGCTGGGCGGGCAACAGCGCCAGCAGTTGAGCCAGTTCGTCCGCAAAGCCCAGGTCGAGCATGCGGTCGGCTTCGTCCAGCACCAGCAGGCTGACCTGATCAAACTTCAACGCGTTGTGCGCCACCAGATCCAGCAGTCGCCCGGGCGTCGCCACCACCACGTCAGTGCCGCCACGCAGGCCCATCAATTGCGGGTTGATCGACACGCCGCCAAAGAAAACCGACACCTTCACGCGTTGCTGCAGGTGTTGTGCCAGCGCTTGCAGCACCTCGCCTACCTGCGCCGCAAGTTCGCGCGAGGGCACCAGCACCAGCGCCTGCGCCTGGCGCACCCGGCTGGTGGTCGGTTGCAGGCGCTGCAGCAGCGGCAGGGCAAACGCCAGCGTCTTGCCCGAGCCGGTTTGCGCCGAGCCCAGTATGTCGCGCCCGGCCAGCGCTGGCACGATGGCCGCTTGTTGAATCGGTGTCGGACTGCTGTGACCCAGGTGGTGAACGGCGGCCAGCAGGTCGGGCGAAAGGCCCAGAGTAGAAAAGGTCATGGTGTGCTCAAAAGATCAAAAGGAGTGGCTGGCCGTCGGGCGTGGGTGCATGGTGTAACACACACGGCGTGGTCAACGTCGATGTATGCATGTGCTGGTCGCATAATCGCTACCCTGGGAATTCTGCTGTGGCGTGCGGCTGCAGGTTGTTGACCGGCATCGGTGATACGGCGTGTCCATAGTCGGCAGGGTTCAACTTGATTCAAAGGATATTGTGAAAAAGACATTCAAAATCAACATTGAAGGCAAAAACCGCGACCGCGTTCTGGAAGCCGTCAAACACGAGATTCGCCAGTACATGAAGCGCGAACGCAATAAGGCACTGCCCGAAGGGGTCGATTTTTGGGACTTTGACTGCCGCTTTGGCCTCAATCAGGACGTGGCAGCTGGCGTTCATGTCGCGACCATCACCGCCCTGATCGACGCTGCCGCGCAAGAGGGCGCGGATGCTTTCTATCTGGAACTCATTGCCAAGCCCGGCGTTCGCAAGGTCCGCCTGCCAGGTGAACAGGCCGACAGCATCGATTAGTCGCCCAATCCACCCCACCAATGAAAAACCCGCAAAGGCTTTAGGCCGATGCGGGTTTTTTGTGTCTTGGGATAGGTGCCATTGAAAAACAAGCTGCATCCCGCATGGAATAAGGGTCTATTCAATTTGGTTTTCATAAATACCGCCAAAAATACCGCCAAATAGAAAAGCGCACCCCCCAGTGACGACAAATTTTGACTGCCTCACGTTAAGCCTAACGATTGTCATCATCGTATTGACTGTACATCCCCTGCAATTCATGCATCACACCCCATACCCGGTTGGAGGCGGAGCGGTACCGTGGGTCTGAAATGCTGTTCTTGAAGTTGCCGTATCTGATAACACTGACTTGATCGGTCACAAATTTCCGAACCACCTTTCTGTTAACGATAGTCCTGAACCGATAGTCGGCATCCACCGTTTCGGTGATCACAGCCTGTGGAAACAGGGCTTGTAGATGGTTCCTAACCCGCGCCCTTACGATCAGGTCATCCTGACAATCACGGCTTGCCACTATCGACACGAACCCGCCACTGGTAAACAGCCACATGGTTTTACGCCTCAGTGAGTTGCGAGGATGGCTGCAGCACTGGCATCAGATTCAGCCATCGGAATACCGAGGTCTGCTGTGATGCAATGCCCCTGCTGAATCAGGTTGTCCAGCCACTGATTCAGGAACTCGTTCAGGTCACGCCGGGCGCGTACATCCACCATCGTCCCGCCATTGGTGTAAACAGTTCGGTATCCATAGGTGTCTTGATAACTTAAGGCTTCTGCCATGTTTCTAGCGGGGTAAACGGCAACCTCCATGTCGGGGTCAGCGACCATATCGCCTGACGGATGCTTGTAATAGTGCGACAAGGCAATGATGTTTTTGTCCGAGCCACGTTTGAGTATGTCCAGACTCAAGTCCATGTAACCACTCACAACGGACTTGCCGCTTTCTTCGATTGTCAAAAGGCTGGGCACCACCACCAACAGCTTCTTGTAAATCTGCTGATAAAGGTCGCTACCGTTATTGCTTATTGTCATATCGAAATCCTTGTTCTGAGTGTGCTGGCGGTGATGGACGAGCTATCTTTATGCTGGAAATAATTGGGTGTGAATCCGTGCGGTTTGCCTGTGCAGGGCTAACACAGGCTCAAGACGTTCTGCGGGTGTGGTGCCTTCAGCGTCCAACTGATAGCCCCCAGCAAGTGAAATTACAGTAGGTTTGTGCCCAAGCTTTTCAAATACAGCGCGATCACGCTCTGCCAATTCTTCAGTCGTATGCAAGCCGCCCAACAAATCGTTGATGTGACCATCCACCCCCGCGTTAAACAGCACCAAATCTGCCCCAGAACAGTCTGCAATGGCTTTGTTTAGCCAACGCATGTAACGACCATTGATGCAGTCTTGGCGGCTGTTGAAGAACTTGCCTTGGCTTCTATGCACGATCCATTTAAGACCGTGGTGCCGAATGATTTGGTCAGACCCGTCAGCCCAGTGTCTATCTACGTCGATCAAGGCAACACGTTCCACCAAGCCCTTTTGCTTCATGACCATTGCCGCAATTAGCAATGCGTTGAAGCTGCAATACCCGGCCCCAAAATCTGTACCCGCGTGGTGGCTCCCACTTGATGGGCTGCACACAACTTCACGATTGCGAATCGCATATTCAGATGCAGCAATCATCGACCCTGCGACGAATGGCAAGCTTTCTGCTATGGCAGGATCGTTGTTTCCAAAGCCGTTGTCGTACCTGCCTGAAAGAACGCCATCAACGTAGTCGCCATCGTGCGCCAGTTTCAGTTGTTGGAATGTGGCAGGTGAAAAACTGCAAATTTCACAGTTGATTTGGGGATCGTTTTGCCAGTCTTGAACCACCAAACGAGGCTTGCTGCTGCTGGGGGAAAACGACTCCGTAAAGGCGCTCATTTCGGGTCTGTAAAAAACTTTCAACTGCCCTCCAGTTCGCTGCGGCTGTTGTCGTCATCAGAACTGACCGCTATTTGATAAAGTCCATTCAGCGGTGCCAGCAGGTACTGACCATCGGGTGACTGCATCAGGAATGACGCTGACGAATAGCCCTCTGGTGTTTGCAATTCAACGGGATTGCTGATCTGAATGAAGGCTTGCGTAAAACCGTCTACGTCAAGCAAAACCAGACCGTGACAATCCGCCACTATCGGAAATGGTGCTTCTTCAGGGAACATCACCATTTCTGAATCCCAGAATTCGATCCTGACCCTGTGCCCAATGAAGACTTTTAAGGCTTCAAAAAGTGCCATGCCTTCTTGACTTGGCTTCCAGTTGGCACGATCCGCTATCGTTTTTTCAATTACGGCTTGACGCTCTTGGGGACTTGCATCACCTTCAAGCCAAAGGTCAAACGCCTTGGACACGTCTGGTAGATACCAATGATTGCTCGTAATGGTCACGGTGTCTGGTCTGCTCATTTGGTCCCCTCTAGTGCGTTACTAGACGTTGGTTTGAAGGCGTGTAGCAGCCAAATTCATCCCTTATTTCAGTCCCGAATTCTTCGCAGATTTGTAAAAAATTGGCAACTCCATGCGCCACATAGGACGCGGTCATTGGCGTGATGAGTACATCGCTGACGCAGGTCACACAGTCGTTGAGAACGCAAAAATGCATGTGTCCATAAACACAATTGAGGGCGTTTAGCTTTTCAAACAAGGGTAGAGTCACCTCTACGTCATCAATGATCGGGCAGTAAACTCTGACGTATGGGTCGTTTTCGACCAGTCGCACGTATGCGGAAAACTGTCCAAAAGTGATTGGCCCAAGATCGCCCGACTCATCAAAATCCAGTGATGTAAGCCCTGTCATTTCGTGAATGATTGCTTTGAGTTGCTTGCGAAGCTGCGGGTTCTCACTGTTGTCGCGCTGGCTGATTAGAGGCTTCAGGCACAGTTCAGGCAACATAAGTGAATCACCGTTTGGATAAAACGCTTCGTACCGCAAAACGTCAGGTTCTGCGACACCCAGTACATCCGTAAAGGTTGTTACCGTGACATTGAGCAGCTTGCTGGCATTGCGTGGCAGGGTGAGGTCAAGGAAATGGTTTGGTGAACCGTGGGGGTCATTTGCAGGGGTTGAACCAGCACCTGTGGGTTCATGCCAGCCAATACGACTCAGTAACTCCTGTTGTTCCAGCGTCAGTTCCTCATTTGGTTCGCGGTAAGCGTTTGACTTCGTTTCCACCCGGAACCTGCCATTGCCCTCCGCGAACATTTGCACCCAGTCTGAAGTTGAACCCATTTTTTGAATAATGAGCCATTGATCTGATTCAAGGCTCTGCAAGGCGCTGACCAGTCGCTCTGAAAACGCAGCCCAAGCGGGTGAGGTTGTCTTGTTGGGAGTTGGCTTTTTGCCAGCAATTTTTCTTTTCGTTGTGGCTGCTGAATCAGTGCTTTTGGGCATACGATGATATGTTATGTAGTCTTTTTGTTAGGGTGTATTGTACACTAACAAATAGTTATTGTCAAGTACACTATTTGTGTCTTATACTGCCTAATCTACAGGGAAGATTGATCAGATAGCATGGATAACCCAGCACTAAAAAACTTCAATCAGGCGCAGCTTGAGCGTCTGGCTTTCATTGATTTCAGGCTCTTTTTCTTGGGTTCAATTGGCCGACCTCACATATGTGACCGCTTCGGGGTTGTGTCTATCGTTGCCACGCGCGATCTGACTGCGTACCGTGATGCAGCACCAGAGAACACTCGTTTTGATGGGCGGCGCAAGGTCTATATTCCCGCAGAAGATTTCAAGCCACTTTTTAACCATGACCCTGAACGTGTGCTGTCGGCACTTTCCAAGGGGTTTGGTGAGGGAATTGGCAAGGCTACAAGTGGCTTCCTGACCTGTGAAAGCCCTGTCCGCCTCAATTTGCCATCGCTGACCGTGCTGTCAGTAATCACCCGCGCCATTCATCAACATGGTGCTGTCAGGTTGGTCTATCACAGCTTAAAAAGAGGCACAAGCAAACGTGAAATCGTGCCTTTTGCTCTAGTTGACAGTGGTCAGCGTTGGCACGTTAGGTGTTTTGACAGAAAGAGCAAGGAATTCCGTGACCTTGTGCTGACAAGGATTGAGAAACCATCACTGATAGAAGGTGGTGAAATATCAGATCACGAGCAAGCTGAGAAAGATTTTCAGTGGGGTCGGATGGTAGAAATGGAGTTGGTGCCTCATCCGAACCATCCGCACCCTGACCTAGTTGCTAAGGATTACGGGTTAAAAGATGGTCGAATCATCGTGCCTGCGCGTGCAGCAATTACGGGTTATGTGCTGCTTCAACTGGGTGTCGATTGCACTCCCGATTACAGCCTAGATTCAAGTCGCTATCGCCTGTGGTTAAAAAACTCTGACAAACTCCTTTTCGGTGTTTCAAGTGCCGTTCTTGCGCCCGGTTTCAAGCCGTAAACAGGGGGTTTTATGTATGTCAGCAAACCATGTAACGCTATTGCGAAACGCTAAATCCGCAACAACCGCTATTCAAGTGGCTTTGATAGGCATTGAAAGCCTATTGCCAACAATTTCAACTGATTCACAGAGAACAAGTAACCAATGCCAACACTGAACTGGGTAGGAAAAGACAAGGTGGTCAACCACCATCATGAGGTGCCATTTCGCCTACTGGACAAGCAATACACCTTTACCGCGAAAGAGGGCACACCAACCAATTCCACTGCCAACCGCATCATTCACGGCGACAACTTAGAGGCACTAAAGAGTCTGCTGCCTGAGTTTGAAGGCAAGGTAAATTGCATCTATATCGACCCGCCCTACAACACGGGGAATGAAGGCTGGGTTTACAACGATGCGGTCAACGACCCCAAGATCATGAAATGGCTGGGGCAAGTTGTGGGCAAAGAGGGTGAAGATTTAAGCCGCCATGACAAGTGGCTTTGCATGATCTATCCACGATTGAAACTGCTGCATCGATTGTTAGCTACAGATGGTGTCATTTTTGTCAGTCTAGATGAAAACGAAATTACCCATTTCCGCTTGCTGATGAATGACATATTTGGAGAGTCAAATTTCTTGGCTCAAATTATTGTTCAATCTAACAAACGGGGACAAACTTACAAGCAAATTGCCAAGACCCACGAGTACCTGTTGTGTTTTGGGAAAAGCACACTTTCTGAACTTGGAGAGTTGTCAACTGAAGGGAAAAATTTACCTGATAAGGATCAGTTTGGGGCGTATTCAAGCCGTGAGTTAAGAAATAGAAATCCGAAGTTTGGTCGATTCAATCGTCCAAACCTTTTTTACCCCATATTTATTCAACCGGGTGTTGTTGATTCTGATGGAAATTACATTCCATCATTGGTCGAGTCAAGTGACTCTATTGCGATTGAGCCATTCAATAGCGAAGGTATTGAGAGTTGCTGGCGTTGGGGCAAAGAGAAATTTAGCAAAAATACAAAGAATGGATCAACGGAGTTCCTGTTTGCACGACAGACTCGTGATGGGGGTTGGAGGGTCTTCGAAAAGTACCGGAAAGAGAGCGTCAAGGCCAAATCAATTTGGTTTGAAACGAAGTACATCAGTGAACAAGGTACGACTGAGTTAGGGCGACTTGGCTTGGGGGCGGCGTTTCAATTTCCGAAGCCTGTAGACTTAATTTTGGATTGCCTTGAGTTGTGTGATAACGATGAAGCTATTGTCTTGGATACTTTCGCGGGAAGCGGAACAACAGCCCATGCGGTTTTGAAACTTAATGCTCAAGACGGAGGCAGCCGCCGTTTCATTCTTTGTGAAATGATGGACTACGCTGAAACCGTCACTGCTGAGCGTGTGCGTAGAGTGATGGACGGTTATGGTGAAGCGTCAAAGGCAGAGGCTGGAACTGGTGGTGGATTTGATTTTTATTCCGTTGGTGATGCTTTGTTCAAGGAGGATATGAACCTGAACGAAGAAGTGGGCGAAGCAGTCATTCGTGACTACGTGAGCTATACGGAGAGCATACCCACCGTTCAGCAATTCAATTCAGTCAGCCCTGTAAGCCGCTATGCGCTTGGGTCCAGTGACACCGTGCTGTGGCTTTTCTATTACGAACGTGACCATGTGACCACGCTGAACATGGACTTTCTTGCCAATCTGAACATCAAGGCATTGCTGAAAGACGATGGAAAACGACCAGAGAAATTCGTGATCTACGCAGACAAGTGTGCATTGGATAAAGATTTTCTATACAAGCACGGCATTACGTTCAAACGCATTCCGCGTGACATTACTCGCTTCTAATCACATCGGCCACAGGTAAACCTCCCATGGAACTTAAAGACTACCAAACCGATGTACTGACTGATCTGAGTACCTACCTCCAGACGTTATTGGATTGCCGAGGTGACTTGGGCAAAGCGTTCACAAACAACTGGCAAAACAGGGGTGTGCTTAATCAGTTGTACAAAAACAATGTACAGAGAGTGCCACATGTGTGCGTGAAAGTTCCAACGGCTGGTGGCAAGACATTTATTGCTGTCAATGCGCTGGAGCGGATATTCACTGCCTTTAGCGAATACAACCCGAGCAAGCCTAAGTTTGTCGTGTGGTTGGTGCCATCACTCACTATCCTTGAGCAAACGGTAAAAAACCTTGCCAATATTGACCACCCTTATCGCCAGCGCCTAAATGACTTGTTTCAGGGGCGTGTGCAGGTGTATGAAAAAACCGATGTTTTGCAAGGCGCAGGGTTCAACTCCGACACAGTGCGTGAGCAGTTGTCCGTGGTGGTAATGTCGTTTGACTCACTCAAAGCCACCAATAAGGAAAACCGCAAGGCATATCAGGAAAACGGCTATCTGGCTTCGTTCCTGAACGACACTGCCCATGACGCAGTATTGCTGCCTGAATATGACAAGTCGGCTCTTATCAATGTGATTCGCACATTGAATCCGGTAGTGGTGGTGGACGAGAGCCATAACGCAGAAAGCACATTGTCTGTGGACATGCTGCGTAACCTGAACCCCAGCTTCATTTTTGACCTGACTGCCACACCTCGTGACAACAGCAACATCATCAGTTACGTGGATGCACTGCGGCTGAAAAAGCAGGACATGGTGAAGTTGCCTGTGATAGTGGCGAACCAACGCACTCAGGAAGATGTGATCATGGCCGCGTTGAACATGCGCCGCCAGTTAGAGGAATTCTCAAAAAAGGCTGAAGCCAGCGGAGGTGGCTACATACGTCCCATTGTTTTGTTTCAGGCAGAACCCAAAAACAAAGACGACAACACTACGTTTGAAAAGGTCAAACAGGTGCTGCTTGACCTGAATATACCTCCTGAACACATTGCCATTAAAACAGCCAGTGTCAACGAGTTAAAGAATGTTGACCTGCTGAGTCGTGGTTGCCCCGTGCGTTACATCATCACGGTTAATGCGTTAAAGGAGGGCTGGGATTGCCCTTTCGCCTATGTGCTGGCAACGCTTGCCAACAAATCATCCGTAATAGACGTTACGCAGATTTTGGGGCGCGTGTTGCGTATGCCTTACACCCGTAAGCACAGTGCCGAATTATTGAACCTGAGTTATGTGTTTACAGCGTCCAGTCAGTTTCAGGCCACCTTGAGTCAGGTGGTGGCTGCGCTGAACAAGGCTGGCTTTTCCAATCGTGATTACCGTGAGGTCGATTTATCAGGATTGCCAGCACCGCAGGACAGCACTGCCCAAACCGCACCACTGACAGACGACCTATTTGCCCATGAAGAAGAATCAGACAAAGCCGATGAGGTAGGCATCAGTGATGATCTGACTATAGATAAAACCAAGTTGGATGCGAATTGGGAGGCACAGGCGGTTCAGCAAGCAGAACAAGCCGACGATGTAGATGTGAAAGATGTGGGCACAACCAGCGCCAGTGACGTTGACAGCATCAAAGCGCAAGCACTGCGTCAAGCCCAAGAGTTTGAAACCCAAGCTGAACAAGCTGATTCACAGGATTGCCCCGAAGAATTGAAGGCACACATGAACGAACACAAGATGAAGCCTATCTTCGAGGACTCCGCCGCTGCCGTGCTGCTGCCACAATTCTTTTTGAAGCTTCCAACCGAAGGTGGATTTTTTGAGTCAACTGACCCGAATAACGAAAACTGGCATAAGCTGGCAAAGGAAAATCTGCTGTCCGACTTCGTTTTGGCGAATCTGGATGCAAGGGTGAACTTCACCACCATTGACTCCGATGTTTATTCTGTGGATGCTGAAGAAATCGGCAAAGGTGAAAGTTCAATTGCGTTCAAGCCAGTGAAGAAGGCAGAGAAAGAAATTCTCAATCGTATTATTAAGAGCCAGCCGCCATCGGGACAGGTCACATCCATCGTGGCTCGTTTGTTCAGTCTAGTAGGGAAAAATGCGTTCTACCCCATTGAAGATAACGACATAAAGCAGTATCTCTCACGCATTGTTCAGGCCATGAGTCCAGAACAACGGGCTGACTGTTTGGAGCGCGACTATGCCTATGTGAAGGTGATTAAAGACAAAATTCAAGGGCTGGCAAACGAATTTGCTGCCAAAGAATTCACCACTTGGCTAGCGATTCAGAAGGTCAAGTTGCAACCCAGTTTTCGGTTGCAGTCCAGCATAACTCCCAGCGAAAACGGTCCCGCCATCACCAAAAGTCTGTATGTGACCGAGGGAGGTGTGAACAACTTGGAGTCCAAGGTAATTCGTGGTGTGGCTGAGTTGGAAAATGTGACTTGGTGGCACCGCAACTTGGAACGTGGCAAAGGGTTTGTGATCAATGGTTTTATCAATCACTACCCTGACTTCATCGTCTTGACCGCCAACAATACCATCGTAGTAATTGAAACCAAGGGCGATGACCGTGATAACTCAGATTCAGTGGACAAGCTGAAACTTGGGCGCATGTGGGCAAACCAAGCCAACCAACTTTCACACAATACTGGCTACCGTTACCACTACATGATGGTTTTCGAGGGCAATCCGATTGAAGATGCATTGGTAGTGGGGGATGCATTGAAATTGGTTGGCAACCTTTGAGTTGTTACCTATCGTGGATGCAATAGGGAGTAGATCGAATGCAAACTGACTTGACTCAATCAGACGCTGATGCACTGCTGTGCTTGGAGAAGTTTCGCGTTGACAGCACGGCTTATGCTTTTCCAGACCTTGGAGGACAAATACAGATTTCGTTGCAGTCAGAAAATCAGCGCGAGTCCTTTTCACTTGATATCAGTCGTAGACGAATTGCTTTGACAACCAAGTACCAAGGTCGGGCAAGGCAGTCATTGGTACTGGCTCGACTTGACTTCAATTCACCACATCGAAACCCAGACGAAACTGAAGTAGGTGTGCCGCATTTGCATCTATACCGTGAAGGATACGGTGATAAGTGGGCATATGAGGTTCCAGCAGACATGTTGACAAATCCTGATGACTCATGGCAAGTCCTGCTCGACTTTATGACCTATTGCAGCATTGTGGAGCCGCCAATAATTACGCGGGGGCTGTTCTCATGATTACCGAAAATTTGGTTGACCAGTATTACAGTTGGCTGAAGTCGAAAACAACTTGGCGCGAAATCAATGGATGGACGGAAATTACAACGCCGTACCTTGATCGTCACAATGACTACATTCAGATATATCTTCGGCAAGTTGGGAATGAATTGGAGTTAACGGATGACGGTGAAACTCTCACAGACTTAGTACAGTCTGGTTGTGAACTAGATACCCCACGCCGAAAATCCTTGCTGCACACAACGCTGAACGGTTTCGGTATGCATCTTTCCGAGGGGGCGATTACCGTTAAGGCAAAGCAAGAGAGTTTTGCCATGCGTAAGCACAATTTGATTCAGGCCATTCTCGCGGTCAATGATTTGTTCTATCTTGCCCGTGCAAGTGTAGAAAGCTTCTTTTTCGAGGACGTTGCCTTGTGGATGGATGATGGTGATATCCGCTACACCCAACGAGTTAAGTTTTCGGGTCGAACTGGCTACGACCACATGTTCGATTTTGTCGTTCCAAAATCAAAACGTGAGCCTGAACGGATACTTCGGGTGGTCAACAACCCCGCAAAAGATCAGGCCAGTGCAGTTATCCTGTCATGGGTTGACACAAGGGAAACACGTCCTAGCAATTCAATTGCCTATGCTGTTTTGAATGACAAAGAAAGAAGCGTTTCAGACGGTGTAGTGGATGCGTTAAAAAGCTACGATATCACTCCGCTATTGTGGTCGCATCGAGATGATTTCAGGGAACGACTAGCGGCCTGAGGCTGACCGGCTACCTGCACAGTTAACACATCATGCCGACTGACCCGCTCCACAAACTATGCTCAACGCTGGGTTTTACTGAGATTTCACCAGTAGCAACGTTGCGGTCTGTCGCACACTTGTATGGGACGAGTAAGACCCGCTGCGGTATTTACCTATTGGAGTTCTCAAAGAATAGGTTCTATGTGGGTCAGGCAGTGGACGCGGTTCGCCGCTTCGGGCAGCACCGCAAGAACTACGATGAAATAGTCGGCTTCTCATTTATCCCAGTCAAACGTCCACAACTTGATGATGTTGAACGAGAGTTAATTAGAAAGGCGGAACGGCTGGGTCTGGTACTTCTCAATACTGTCCACGCAACCAATGTCGTTGGTGACTCTGATCTTGACATGGTGGTTTCACCTGTCGAACAAGAAAAGTGGCAGGGTGCCGCTGGGAAGTTCAATAGGGCTGATAAGTCAGAATCAATAGTGCTGCCAGTCGCCCAGCAGGAGCGTTTTGCAGAGGCATACCGAAAATATCAGACGCAGCCGCTCAACAAGGCAACTTCACAAATTCTGAAAAGCTACTTGGTGAATTGTGTTCCAGCACCAAAGCGCACGGAATATTCCTTCTGGGTGGTAAGTTGCTGCCCATCGACCAACAAGAACACTTGGCCCCGTTTAGTCTGTGTCAGTGCTGGCGTGATGGAGTTGTTGGTCATGGGGTACCAGAAGAACGACCCCAAGGAACTCTGGGGCTTCGTGACCGTTGCGTCAGATGTGCTGTCAAAGACTTTCAAGAATGACAAAGCGATTCTGAAAGAGTTTCCCGATGTTGAACTGATCAGGCGTGACTACCGCGATGCTGGACAGCACCAGTTGTCGCTACATGCTCATGATCTGGCAACCATGAAAGCATTACTTGCCAATAGTGCGGTTCAAGAAGCTGCGGCTGTGCTGGCTTTGAGGGTCATGCGGAAACGCGCAACGATCTACTCAAAATTTCATTGCAAACAGCTTGCCGACTTGGTGTTGACCTGATCCTGTTGCGGTGCGATCTGATCTAAGCCGTGCAATTACCTGCAAGCAAGTGAACCAAATAAAGTGGCTATAGAGATTTTGAAGACCGATAAAGATTCTGGAATCTTTATTTAACGACAGGTTTACCGACTTCAGGCTGCTTGCCATTGGGAGGCAATCCTCATGGCTTCGGCGGGGTGGTCGCAAATACGGTACACGGTTTGGCGTGAAAGTTGGAGAGATTTGGCGATAGTGGTGACCGCCTTACCTTCCGCCTTCATAGACAGTGCAAGTTCTGCCTGTTCCCTGTTGAAGGTCGGTTTTCGACCCAAATACTCCCCCGCTTGTTTGGCGTGAGCAATTCCGACCTTTTGAGCCTCTTTCGTGGCTTCATTAGAAGCCTGTGCCATCGCCGCCAAAAAACCAATTAAGGCATCCCGAACGGCTTGTTGCATAGGGTCAGTCGTGGAGCCATCAAACACCATTCCGTTGATTAGTGTTTTAACAATGACACCGCGCTGCATAAATTCCCGCAGTGCCTCGCAAACGTCGGAATAATTACGGCCCAAGCGATCTAGCCACCTAACGACAAGCGTGTCACCATTCCTAAGCAAGTCAAAAAGTCGCTTACCACCAGCCCGATCCTTAAGTTTAGTAGAAACCCCAGAAATTCCGTTATCCACAATCACTTCGTCAAAATGGTACCCAGCGGCTTCCGCTTGTTTGCGTTGAAGTTCGATGTTTTGATCAGATGTGCTTACCCGCGAATACAGGATTGTCCTTGTAGTCATAGTATAGTGTCCGTATAGGTTATGTCCTTATAATACCGTGTCCACAAACCAAAGTCAATCCTAACGGACACAATTTTGAAGCACTTTGGCTAGTCTGCTAGGGCATACCCCAACGGACAGTCTTTTCTGACTGATACCGCAATTCCGGTATTTGACATGTCCGCCGACATCGCAAAATTTGCAATTAACGTCAAATTTATTGAAAAACGCTGGAATGTCACTCAAAAATAGCATTCTCTGGAAAATTTACTATGTGCTCAATTTCTTGTAAAGAGTAATTTATAAACTCCAGCAATCAAAAGAGGTAAATCAATTTTTTACTGGACTGCCGGGGAGTAAATGCATCAGTGCCGCCGCTATAGACAGTAAATGAAACGCCCTTGTTCATGGAATGTAAAAAACACTTGTTTAAACCGTATTCAAGGCGTCCGGGATACCGTTCATCAAGTTGACTCAAGCACCATACGCAGCAACTCATCTTCTGTAGGGCGTTCAGACTCTAGGGATAGGCTGGGCTTATGAACATAGGTCGGGAGCGCCTTCATGCCAATTCTGTAGAGCAGGGTTCTGCCGTTGGCTATGAATAAATCTAGATACCAGACTGCTAAGAGCGATAGGTGATCATTAAAGGTATGCAGGTTAGGCACACTCCGAATTGGAGTAGCACCATCCGTTTCGTCATCAAGGTATTCTCTGACAGCCATCCAGTGCTTGGTGACAGAGTATGCAAAATCTTCAGCGTCAATCTTATCTTTTGCTAGAAAGAATTCCAGACGCTTTGAAAGCGTAGCCTCCTTGTCATAATAACGCGGAGGTGCAGCGGAACCGTCTAGTTCCTTAAAGGAACGGCTATAGCCAGACCAGAATCTGGTAACGGTAGGTTCATTAACCGAGTCCGCAAAGATGTGTTTTTTAGAGGAAGTACTCACACTCTGCACATTAGCAGAAGAAAGAACATCCACGACCTTTGCGTAAGTCTTCTTTGTCCGTATTGCCATTTAATCTTCTCCTTCTATTGATCCTAAGGGAAAATCCCCTATGTATTAAATCCCTTGTATTTATCCCTTAGATGTATTAAGTAGATTGAATTATTCCATCTATAGAGACTTCCTTAGGTTCATATTCTTCAACTATGAATTAGCTCATAGATTGATTTACTCAAACTATGAGATAGAGGATTCCACTACTTTCCCAGTCAGCACCGTCTTTTTCGATCCTAAATGAGGACGTACCTTAATCGAATCAGCCAAAGCTACCGCCAATGCGGGGTTCACCCTAAATACGCTGTCTCTGCCGCCCTTGCCATTGATCCTTAGAAACCACTTACCTTGAAACTTGTCCCCTTCATAATCCCAATACTGTGTCCACGACGGGTAAGTTGTCCCGATTGATTCAAATGCACCGGCAAATGTGTAATTGCTACTCATGGCAAATTTCTCGATAAGTGAAGCCTTTCCAATATTACTATCACATGGATTTACATAGTCTTTAAATTCGGTTCTGTGCTTCACCCTAAATATTTGCATCAAGTCACTCAGTAGGCGAACTGAATCAGCCTTCAAATAAGGGTGTGTCTTTGCAATGCGATACCGAATTTCACATATATCAGCGTTATAAATGGAGGCAGGAAATGGTTTGCTAATAATGGACTCTGCCTGTTTTTGCACATTCATTTCAAAACCATCATCTTTATTGATCTGCTTTCTGTATGGCTTACTAGAAGCCTTTGCTTCAAATGCCAACACAAGTGCAGTCTGAACCGGATGCGAAGTCATACTGCATCCTTATATGACTCATCGATAGTTTCTTCACCAGTAGTAAATATTTCTGAGAAATCCATTTTCTCAAAATCCCAGTTAATTCTGAACGCGCATTTCTGACCGTCTCTATGCTTGGCTAGATGAAGTAGACGCTCCCCGCCACCGTCATCCTCATCAACAAATACGGCAATAGATGCTAGCTGCCCAATATCATCAGCGCCAGCGATAGCACTCAGGTCGATGACACCATCATTCTCCTTTTTAATCTTCTTTGATTCACGATTAAGTTGATAAGTGCAAAGAATTGGAATCTGCAATTCCGTGGCTAAACGTTTAACACCTTTAATGGTTTCAACTATCTTTTCATAACTGGAAAGGTGACGTTTAGACTCAATCTGAATCAAATATGCTGCGTCTAATATTAGATAATCAGGGCTATGCACTGTTACGGTATCAGTGATTGATTGCAGAGTATGTGGTTTTTCATTACCAATGAATATTACTGGTTCTGGATCAGACTCCATTACTGCAATCATCTTCTTCAACTGTACAGTGGCTACTTCGCTCCTGTTAATTTCATGGACGGGGTAACTATTACGAATTGCGGCATACCGCAGCGTCAATTGTTCAGTACTCATCTCCATGCTGTAGAGCAATACTTTCTTATGCTGCTTGACGCTGGCATGACAGGCTTTATAGATGGCTATGTAAGTCTTGCCAGTG
Organism: uncultured beta proteobacterium; assembly: GCA_903905735.1. Classification (GTDB taxonomy): domain Bacteria; phylum Pseudomonadota; class Gammaproteobacteria; order Burkholderiales; family Burkholderiaceae_C; genus Rhodoferax. The sequence goes on along the minus strand of CAIVHU010000170.1, from coordinate 38,728 downwards.
TTGGGTCTACCCCCCACTACTCCAACGTCACCGGGGTTGAGAGCGACGTTGCCTTGATCAATATGGCTGTATCCAGTGAGTACACCAGACTGAATAAACTTCTTCACCGCCTTCTTAGCGTAGACGCTCTTGAAGTCTGCGCTGGTAACGTGTTTATGGTTGTTGCGATCCAACTTCGATGCGTCAATCAGTGCTGAACGAATTCGTTTTGAAAGCTCGTCATACTTCTTCTCCTTGTTGAGGTCTGCACACTCTTTAAGCATAGAGTTGTATACCTTGTGAGTCTGACGCAGCAATAGCTTGTCGAAATAGAAAGCCATCGGCTCACTAATATCTGAATCAAAGTGACCGACTGCTGCTAATTTCTCATTGCAAATCGTTTCCTTGCTTGGAATAACAAGGTATTGCCGTATGTGTTTGTCAACGAAATTAAATATAGCTTTATCGCCATCGGTAACAAAGAAGGTCTCGTTTAACCCTAGTGCGGCATATTCTTGCACCGTACATGATAGTAGCTTTGTAAAAAAGGCTTGCTCCATACCGCCGACCTTCTTAAGCCATTCATTAGATATTTCACCTTGTGGATTTTCAACAATAGACATATAATTGCACCGTAGTTAGTTTCATTTAGTTCGCTAAAATAACCCTGCCTGAACCGCAGGGTTATTCATTTACTCAGAACACAGTTCTTTCATTCGACTGTTCTCTTGGTATTTACTGCAAGCAATATCATTTACCATGACAACAGGAAATAGGCTTGCATTCATGCGCTGGATGAAGTCAACAACGCCATCTTTATCACCCTTGAGAATGAGATGTTTAGCGAGTGTTGGTGGGTTATACCTACACTGTCCTCCCGTACTATCACAGGATTCGCAATAAATGCAGGTTTGACAGATATTCTGTTTATTTTTGTTCATTATCAATTCTCCAAAATATGGACATAGAAACTACCTTTTCTAAGGCAGATAAAGTTGATCTATATGAAACCCTGCCTGATCCGCAGGGTTTCTATTGGTGAAATTACTTGCTACGCCTCTATTTCTCTAACGTTAGCGCCATAGTCGTAGAAGCTGTCACCATCGTTTGGATTAAATATCACATATGATGAATCTCTGCTTTGGAATGTGACAAGCCGTTTATTTCGATGTATAGATTGAATTATTTGGTGCAAATTGTCCAAAATTGTCTCAGGCGTTGCACCGGACCTAACCGTAACCTTAATATCGACCCCGCATGGAAGAAACTCTTTCACTTCCTGACGGTAGAAGATTTTTTGTTGCGGAAGCTGCATTGCATATTTAATTTCAGCCTTTTTATCTTCGCTGAGGTTTGTCCAACTTGCACTTTCGTTATGAACTGAGGTAAGTACTACTGCCTCGGTTACCTCAGAGTGTTGCAGCATATTAAATGCTTCTACGTGCATCGCAAGCGCCCTATTACTCGCTTCTAGTTCACGATATTGAGCTTGAAGTTTTTCATGCTCTTGCTTCTTTTTACGTGCAGCGCGTGCGCTCCGAGAAAGAGGCAAATTTTCAATTTGTGTATCCATTTTGTTTCCTATTATTGGTGGGAGCGGGAACCTCAACATATGTCCCGCTTGTCTATGACGTGTTTCGGATCAAGGTTATCCTTGATTTTAGATTGCTCCTGAATACTCCTTCTCTATTCAGCCAGAAAAATGCCATTGACAACCTCTACCTGATATTCAAACGAGTCATCATCTTCTCTAAAGTAGGCAATATCATTATCAATATGAATAGCTTCGGCGATTTGCCGGAGTACGTGCTGTATGTCTTGGAAAACAGCATTGTCTCTAACAGTTACACAAATATCAACACCGGGTGGTAAAAATGCATAGTGATTCTTTTGAAGCACTGGGTAGCATTCAAACTCTACAGTTTTCATGTATTTCTGTACATCATCTGAATCAACGCTATCCCAAACCACAGATTTTTCGTGTGCTGCATAGAACGAAACAGCCGAACACATTTCTTGAGCCTTTTGATCACAAACTGCGGCTTGAGTCTTAAAGTACCTATTTTGAATCTTTTGCCGTTGTTCGACCTCGTGATTCTTCTCACTAATTGCTTCATTGAGCCTCCTAGTGAGGGTTCTATTTCTAATTTTCAGGTCAGACGTTTCTGTACCCATTTTTTCAATTACTTTCTTAGCCATAATATTTTTCCTATCTAAAAGGCATTGTTTAGCGACGGGAACCGAAAGTTAATCCCGCTTGTTAGAGTTTGTTTGTGTGTTAAGTGTGTTTACGTGCCGCGATCTAAAAGCCATGCTTTAATATCATCCACGCGCCAAGCAGTTACCCTATTGGATAGTTTTATCGGACTCGGAAAATTCCCTGCTTTGACCCATCGCCAAAGTGTTGCGCGGCTGATTGGTACTACTGGTGGTCGATCTGGTTTCTTTGGGTCAAGAACCAGTTGGGTAAGTCGGACATATCCGAATGCCGGAAGTGTTCCTGATATGTAGCTAAGCTCAGCTTGTGCGGCGGATTTGACCGCGCACGTATCTGCAACCACAGTAAGCTTTAACTGCTGTGATTTGACGTTAGATTCTTTGTGATACATGTCGCGTCGTCCTGATTCGTTTGGATGACGCGATTAAAACCCACCAATTCAGCGTTGTGAATTGGAGAAGTGGGGAAGTAACTGGGGAAAATACTACTGTGGTCGAGTAGCCTCTAGCGACTCGACGATGAAAACTCAGCAGTTATCAGGGTGCTTATTTGAAGTTTTCCGGAAACAGTTGCTTGTAGAAATCAGTCGGCTGAGCGCCCGGCTTAAACTTGATCAGCCCTTTTATGTAGGTATGAAACGTGCTTTCTGGATGTTTTAGTTCCATGTCGAACTTGTCGGCAAGCTCTCTCAGATCGGCCTTTACACCCGGCATTTCTTCGGTGCTGAATGGTCTTGGAGGCTCCGCAGATGCTGCTCTCCTGCTTATTTCAACAAGTAGTTGGATAAGCGAACTGATAAACAAATTGGGGGCTTTGCTGGTTGGTGCCTCTTTTTCTGTTGCACTTGCAGCCGTGGTGGGTGTTGGTGCCGCTTCAACGGGCATTTGGGGCAGGTCTTTTGCCATGATCACCATCGCGCAGGACGCTATTGCGATTCCACTTGTGCCCGGAGGTAAGGAACTTAGGGGTATCTCGAATTCATAAATCTGGCGACTGATTTCTGTTTCGGGAGTCAACTGCTCTTTGATGTGATCAGCCCCAGCAGCATCCTCAGAGACTGCTGTCTGCTGTGATGGATTCGAATCGTTAGATACACCATTCCAGCTATAGACGTGTTTCCCAGTCTCCGGTTGAAAGAACGGCTGATATTTGTTGTCAACAAAGAAATTACGGGTTGTTGCGGTGTTGTCGAATTCGTACCGGGCCAGTGCTTCTTGGTAGAGTCTGACGGGTGTGATCAGACGATCCGTCAATGCTGGTTGGCCTTGGGGCCAGCTTTCATCATTTGGGGGGTCAATTTGCTCACCATGGACGATGGTTCTTGACCTGTATCTAACCGCCCAATTTTGGGCCATGACATACAGTGGTAGGTCTTGACGCGCACCCATATGGATCAATGTGCCAGTGGACATTTCCAGCAGCTTTTCAGCCTCATCCAAGCCGTAGTACTGCTTATTTGGACGCTTTGTCAACTTGCCCGCTTGGTTGCTTTTCGCCATATATTGGTTTGTTTTATTTGGGTTGCAGCGGGAATACTATCAACATCGTTGGCGGAAAAGTTGCAGGTAGAAGTAGCGTTCAAGCAGTAATTTCAAATGTGCCAGACGAAAATTTGGGGCAAAAGATTGTGTTACCGATGGCTGGCGTGATGTGACGCAGAGTTCTTACCGGGCCGAGCGAATGGGAATTACTTCTGCACCAACCCTAATCTTGTCAAGGTAATCAGCCCAGTTCTGCATCATTTTTGTGCGTTCTTTCAAAAACTGAGTACGGTCATAGGCCCCCCCCAATTCTTCGTCACTTCCATGAGATAGCTGCCGTTCAATAACATCTTTATCCCAGTGAAGTGCTTCCCTCAGTAAGGTTCGAGCGGAAGCCCTAAACCCATGAGGTACGTGGTCGGTATACCCCATACTTCGCAGTGCTTGACGCGCAGTGTTTTCACTGATCGATCTGCCTTCGCCGCGTTCAGAGGGGAACACCTTTTTTCCATGCCCAGTAAGTGGGCGCAAATCCTCTAGAACGGCAATGGCCTGTTTGCACAGCGGTACCGTGTGTGCTTCGCCATTGGCTTTCCGCTCAAGAATGTTTTTCATACGAGCAGGCGGGATGATCCATGTACCTGCAACAAGGTCGATTTCAGACCATTGAGCATCTCGAATTTCGTTTGGCCGTTGGAAGGTGAGTGCATGGATTTGTAATGCGGCGCGGGTGATAGTGCTACCTGAATAGGCGTAAATGTCCCGCAGCATTTGTGCAAAGCGTTTAGGCTCAACTATTGCGGGATGGTGACCTTTAACTGTGGTTTTTAGTGCGACACCAACATCTGCGGCTGGATTCCGCACAGCCCGACCAGTCGCAATCGCGTATCTGAAGACCGTGCTGACGATGGATTTAACCCGGTGAGTGGTGTCAATGGCACCACGGCTTTCGATCCTACGTAGAGTCATCAGTATTTCGGGTGCTTCAATTTCGGTGAGGGGGCGTGTACCAAGCCATGGGAAGATGTTTTTCTCCATACGTTCCATGGTCGTCTCTGCATGGGTGGTTGACCAGCCGCTAACTTTGGTGCCATGCCATTCAAGAGCAATTGCCTTAAACGTGTTTGCCGAGGTGGCGAGATTCGCCGCCTTTTCGATGCGTTTGGCTGCGCTAGGGTCTATGCCTTCCGCAAGCAACTCTCTAGCCTTTTCACGCTTGGCTCTGGCCTTCGCCAGCGATACTTCAGGATAGGTGCCCAGCGCCAGTGTCTTACGCTTGTCAGCAAAGCGGTAATTCATTCGCCAGTACTTGCCAGAAGCTGTGACCAATAAGTACATCCCAGCACCGTCCGTGTGCTTGTCACCAGTGGGCTTGCCACTGTGCTTTGTGCTATTTTTTATGAATGTGTCATTCAGTGGCATTTTTGCCCCTTTTTGGCGGTATTTTTTAGCCAAATTTAGTATTTTTTTGAAAGTACCGCCAGAGATACCGCCAGAGTGGCGGTATGCCATGATAACCAGTGAGCCAATTTGAGACAACAAAAAGCCCGCTCTCCAGTGAAAGAGGCGGGCTTTGATAGGTTTTGAGGCAGTCTGATACCGAATTCTGGTGGTGATAGGTGGATTTGAACCACCGACATCAGCATTATGAATGCTGCGCTCTAACCAGCTGAGCTATATCACCAGCGAGGCGAAATTATAGCGGCTTGCGCGGTCCAAACCCGGCAAGCCACAATTTTCGTCGCGCATCCATGGATTGACCCATGTCGTGGGTGTTTGCGGCGCTGAGTGGTAAACTTTGTAAGGATTTTTTAATAAAAGTCGGTCGTCGGGATGCTCGAACCTGGCGCGTGAGTCCAACATACGTACGAGCAAGAGATTCGATTTAACAAATCTGTAGAGGTTGCCATGAAAAGTGCGGATGTCTTGATTCTTGGCGGCAGCGCGGCGGGGATGGTCACAGCGATGTCGGGGCGGATTCACTGGCCTGAAAAGGAAGTCACCGTGGTCTAAAACGAGTGCAAGGTGATGGTGCCCTGCGACATTCGCTACGTCTTTGGCACTCTCGAATCCAGTGACAAGAATGTCATGCCGGTCGATGCGGCCTTGAAAAACAACAACATTGTTTCGGTGGTGGACGAGGCCACGCACATCGACAGTGCTCAGAAAGTGGTCAACTTTGCCAGCGGCGAGCAGATCCAGTACCAGAAGCTGGTGATCGCCACCGGCTCTCAGCCGCTCAAACCCAAGTGGCTGGCCGGTGCTGATCTGCAGCGGGTGTACACCATTCCCAAAGACAAAACCTATCTGGATGCCATGAAGGCCGAACTGGGTGATGCCAAAAACATTGCCGTGATTGGCGCGGGTTTCATTGGCGTGGAAATGTCGGACGAACTGGTCAAGCACGGTTACAACGTGACCCTGGTCGAGAAACTACCCGCCATTCTGAACATGGCGTTTGATGTGGAACTGGCCAGCAAAATCCATGACATGCTGGTCAGCCGGGGCGTGAATGTGGTGGCTGGCAAAGGCATCAGCAAGGTGCTGGGTGCCGACAAGGTCGAGGCCATCGAGCTCGACGACGGCCAGCAGCTGCCGATGGATGCGGTGATTTTGTCCATGGGTTATAGGCCCAACACGGCATTGGCCGCAGCCTCAGGCATTTACGTGGATGAAGACAACTTCATCGCGGTGGATGAGTTCATGCGCACCCACGAGGCCGATGTGTTTGCGGTGGGCGACTGCGCCCAGAAGCGCGACTTTGTCACCCGCAAACGGGTTGGGACCATGCTGGCCTCCACCGCCTGCGCCGAGGCACGCATTGCCGGCATGAACCTGTTCAACCTGAACGTGGTCAAAACCTTCAGCGGCACCATCGCCATCTACTCCACCGCGATTGGAGAAACCGGTTACGGCACCGCCGGGTTGACCGAGCAGCGCGCCGCAGAAGAAGGCATTGCGACCTTGGTCGGCCTGTTTGAGGGCATGGACCGCCACCCTGGCAACTTGCCCGGCGCCCACAAGCAACTGGTGAAACTGATTTCTGCCAAATACTCGGGCGTGATCATTGGCGGCGAGGTGATTGGCGGGCTGGAAGCCGGTGAACTCACCAACGTGATTGGCCTGGCGATTCAAAACCGCATGACGGTCAACGACTTTCTGGTGATGCAGATCGGCACCCAACCGTGCCTGACGGCATCACCCGCCGCTTACCCGCTGATCAAGGCTGCAGAAATCATCGCCGGCAAGATGATGCGCAACCTGAAAGAGCACTAAGCCCCCCGCGATGGCCGGGATCAGCCACCTCACTGGTGGGTGAACTGGGCCTTGCGTTTGTTGACAAACGCGTCCATGCCTTCTTTTTGGTCGGCGGTAGCAAACAGCGCGTGAAACAGGCGGCGCTCAAAATGGATGCCGTCGTTCAGACTGCCTTCAAACGCCTGGTTGACCGACTCCTTGGCGGCCATCACGGCGATTTGTGAGTAGTCGGCAATCATCAATGCGGCGCCCAGGGCTTCTTCCATCAGTTTGTCCAGCGGCACCACGCGGCTGACCAGCCCGGCGCGTTCGGCCTCGTCGGCGTCCATCATGCGGCCGGTCAAAGCCAGGTCCATGGCCTTGGCTTTGCCCACCGCGCGTGGCAGGCGTTGCGTGCCGCCAGCACCGGGGATGATGCCCAGCTTGATCTCGGGTTGGCCGAATTTGGCGTTGTCAGCGGCGATGATGAAGTCGCACATCATCGCCAGCTCGCAGCCTCCGCCCAGCGCGAAACCACTCACGGCGGCGATCACCGGTTTGCGGATGGTGCGGATGGCTTCCCAGTTGCGGGTGATGAAGTCGCCCTTGTACACATCGGCAAAGCTGTATTTCGCCATGCCGCCAATGTCGGCCCCAGCGGCAAAGGCTTTTTCGCTACCGGTGAGGATCATGCAGGCGATCGCCTCGTTGGCATCAAAGGCTTGCAGCGCAGCGCCCAGTTCGGTCATCAGCTGGTCGTTCAGCGCGTTGAGCTGCTTGGGACGGTTAAGCGTGATGATGCCAACTTTGGCGGCTTCCACGCGGACGGTGATCAGTTCGTAGCTCATGTTGGCTCCTGGATGTTGCTGAAGTTTTTATAAGAAATTGGCCTATAGCCCTTGTGGGTAAAGCGCGAGCAGCTATTAAATTTAAGTATTTTCGGGTTCCAGCCAGGTGCCGATACGCGCGCTGTCCCGGGCCGAGAGTTTGATTTGTTTCACGTCAGACGGCAAGCTCAGGCGCAGCGTGAGCAAACGTTGATCGCGCGCCACCAGGGCTTGCATGCTTTTGGCTTGGCCCAGATACAGCGGCAAATCGTCGAGTTTGGTCAGCCGCCAACCCAGGGCTGGCTGGTGTGGGTTGGCATCGGCTTGCAGGCCGATCCACTCGTCACCCGCCGCAAAACCAGCTTTTTCAGCGGCACTGTCGCGCAGCAGGGCCTTGATGCGGATGCCGCCGGACTCGGTCACTTTGAGGCCCAGTTGATCCGCTAAAGCAGCCGGTGTGTGCTCGTAGTTCACGCCGTGCTGCGTCAGCAGGGTTTGCAGGGGTAGCTCAGCTGTGCTGTGCACCCAGGCTGCCAGCCGCTCGGCAAACGATTCACCTGAGAGTTCTTGCAGCACCGTCAGCAAATCTGCCTCGGTCATCGGGCCGCCCGCGCAGCGCTGCCACAAGGCGCGCATGACCGCATCCAGACTGGTTTTGCCGCCCTGGCGCAGACTCAAATCCAGGCACAGCGCCACCAGCGAGCCCTTGGTGTAGTAGCTGATCGTGGCATTGGCGGTGTTTTCGTCTTGCCGGTAGTACTTGACCCAGGCGTCAAAGCTGGCCTGCGCCACGGTTTGGACGTGGCGGCCGGGGGTTTGCAGAACGGCATGGATGGTTTTGGTGAGCAGCGCCAGGTAGGTGGTGTTGTCGATCAGGCCCGCGCGGCGCAACAGCAAGTCGTCGTAATAACTGGTGAAGCCTTCAAAAAACCAAAGCAGTTCGGTGTAGTTTTCGCTCTCATAGTTGTAGCGTGAAAACTCGGCCGGGCGAAGGCGTTTGACGTTCCAGGTGTGGAAGTACTCGTGGCTGATCAGGCCCAGTAGGGTGGTGTAGCCGTCGGTGGGGCCGAGCTTCTTGTCCTGGCCGAGCCGCGGCAGGTCGGCGCGTTTGCAGATCAGCGCGGTGCTGTGGCGGTGCTCCAGCCCGCCGTAACTGTTGTCCACTGCATTGAGCATGAACACGTAGCGGTCATGCGGGGCGCGTTGTCTGGCGCGAGCCGCCTTGCCCTTGGGTGGTTGGCCGTGCCAGAAGGCGATTTCTGTCTCGCAAATGGTTTGCGTATCGGCCAGCAGGCGCGCACCGTCAAAGCTGGCGGGTGCGCCAGCCACCACCAAACGGTGCTCAATGCCTGCGGCGGTGAAGCTGCCGCTCCAGAAGTTGCCCATTTCCACTGGCGAATCCACCAGCTCGCCATAGTCCGCGGCCAGATAACTGCCGAAGCCTTTGGGGTTGACTTTGTCGGGCCGCAGCGCGGTGGCCACTTGCCAGTCCTTGGGTAACCCCACGCTGGGCAATGCCAGGCGATGCGGCTGGTCTTCCTGGCCATGCACGCGCAGGCACAGGCTGGTGCCGTTGAAAAAGCCGCGCTGCGTGTCCAGCCAGGCGGTGCGCACGGAGTTGTCAAAGGCATACACCTCATAGCGCAGCACCAGCGGCTTGCCCACTTGGCAGTCCATCTGCCAGGTGCATTTGTCGAGTTGGGTCACGGCCACAGCTGCTTGGCCCTGTTGCGCGGTCAGGCATTGCAGGTGTTTGGAGAACTCGCGCACCAGATAGCTGCCAGCAATCCATACCGGCAAGCTCACCTGCTGTTGGGCTGCCGGGTGCGCGATGGTCAGTGTGACGCTGTACAGGTGGGCGTGCAGGTTTTGCGCCTGCACCTGGTAGTGCAGGGCAGGACGGGCGCTGGCAAGCCGGGCTGTCGCCGTCATTTGCCGGAGGCTTGCGCCAGCCGCTGCTCCACCTGGTCGGCACCAATGGCGCCTGGCACCCGCGAGCCGTCTGCAAACACCAGCGTCGGTGTGCCGGTCACCTTGTACTTTTTGCCGAGTTGCAGGTTTCGATCCACGGCGCTGGTATCACATTTGGCCCCGCTGGGCTCAACGCTGTTGACCATCCAGTCCTGAAAGGATTTGGCCTTGTCCTTGGCACACCAGATGGCTTTGGATTTTTCCACCGAGTCTGGTCCCAGCACCGGATACAGGTACAGGTATACGGTGACGTTATCCACTTTTTGCAGGTTGGCCTCAAAGCGCTTGCAATAGCCGCAGTTGGGGTCTTCAAACACCGCCATCTTGCGCTTGCCGTTGCCGCGCACAATGGGGAACGAGTCCTTGACCGGCAGCGTGTCGAACTGGATCGCGGTGAGCTTGTCCACGCGCTCCTCGGTCAGGTTGCGGCGTTGCTTGGTGTCGATCAGGTTGCCCTGAATCAGATAGTCGCCCTGCGCGTCGGTGTACAGGATGTCGGTGCCGTTGATGCGGATCTCGTAAAGGCCGGGCACCGGTGTCTTGCTGACCTCGTCGATTTTGCCGAGTTGCGGAATGCGTTCGGTGAGGTTTTTGCGGATGGCCGCGTCCTGCGCGAAGGCGCTGGAGAACGTGCTGGTAGCCAGCAGCAAAGTACAGGCGAGCAGGGAGGTGGTGGTTGGTTTCATCGTCATCCTGTTAAAAAATCAAAGCCCCATGGCGTAACGCGCGGCCCATTGCTTGGCCAGACCGCTGCGCTCGAATCCGTTCATGCCCCAGTTGCGCAGGGCTTGCCAGGCCGGGTTGCTCCTGGAGAACAGTTGCTGCAGACTGTCCATGGCCAGCGCCGTGGCGCTGACTTCGGCCCGGCGCGCGCGCTCGTACTGGCGCAGCAGCTTGGGGTCGCTCACCGCGCGCCATGAGGCTTTGCCTTGCAGAATGCGCGCCAGTTCGGCGGCATCGCCCAGACCCAGGTTCAGCCCCTGTCCGGCCAGCGGATGCACCGCGTGGGCGGCATCACCGGCCAGCGCCCAGCTCTGGCCCTCAGGCGTGGTGCCAATCCAGCGGCTGGCCTGCGCGGCTTGCAGCGGCCAGGCAGCGCGCGCACTGGCCAGCTTCAGGTCACCCAGACAATGCCCGCTCACCTGCGCCAGTTCGGCACAAAACTCTTCTTCGCTGGCGGTCATCAGGCTCTCGACACGGCTTTCCTTGACCGACCAGACGATGCCCACGGTGTGGCCCTGCTCGCCGTCCAGCGGTAAAAAGGCCAGAATTTCGCCCTGGGTAAACCATTGACGCGCGGTCTGGCCATGGGCCTGTTCGGTGGTCAGGCGCGCGGCAATGGCGCGCTGCGGGTAGCGGGTCACTGCAAACTCCACACCCAGCTCCTCGCGCGTGCGGCTGCCTTTGCCTTCGCACACCACGGTCAGGCTGGCGGGCTTGGGGTTGTCGATCACCTCGATCTGCGGCTGAAATCGCACCGCCTCGGCCAGCCGGGCTTCGAGCAGGGGCACATCCACAATCCAGGTCAGGGCGTCCACGTCCAGATCCTCGGCACAAAAATTCACCTCACCGCCGTCATCGCCCAGCACCCGCATCTGCGTCACCGCTGTGGCATGCTGCGCATCGGGCCAGCAGCGCACCGATTCCAGCAGTGCTTTGGATTTGGCGTTCAGCGCATAGGCACGTACATCGGGCCCGGCGGCGGATGACCGCGCGGGCGGGTTGGTGACCAACCCAACGCTGAGGCGCTCACGCGCCAACAGCATAGCCAGCGTATGACCCACAATGCCGCCGCCCCGGATGCAGATATCAAATTGATTTTTCATGGGGGGCGATTGTAGAAGTGCCCCGGTGGCCTCATGGATAATCCGGGGTTTAGCCAGGCTGACCCGTAGCGCCTGCCGGCTCTGCGCCAAAGCGCTCCCCAAACGATAGGATTTGTATGAAATGTGGCATCGTGGGCTTGCCCAACGTCGGTAAATCGACCCTGTTCAACGCGCTGACCAAGGCGGGCATTGCGGCTGAAAACTACCCCTTTTGCACCATCGAACCCAATGTGGGCATTGTGGAAGTGCCGGACGCACGACTGGACGCGCTGTCCGCCATCGTCAACCCGCAAAAAGTCCAGCGCGCCATTGTCGAGTTTGTCGACATTGCCGGTCTGGTGGCCGGTGCCAGCACCGGTGAAGGCCTGGGCAACAAGTTTCTGGCGCACATCCGTGAAACCGATGCCATCATCAATGTGGTGCGCTGCTTTGAGGATACCAACGTGATCCATGTGGCCGGCAAGGTCGACCCGATTGACGACATTGAAGTCATCCAGACCGAGTTGTGCTTGGCCGACCTGGCGGCGGTAGAAAAAGCGCTGCACCGGGTGACCAAGCTGGCGCGCTCGGGGGACAAGGAGTCTGCCAAACTGGTGTCGATTCTGGAGAAGTGCCAGGTGGCGCTGAACGAAGCCAAGCCGGTGCGCACGCTGGATTTCAGCAAGGACGAGTTGCCGCTGCTCAAGCAGTTTTTTCTGATCACCGCCAAGCCCGCCATGTTTGTCGCCAACGTGGCCGAAGACGGCTTTCACAACAACCCATTTTTGGACCGCCTGACCGCCTATGCCACCGCCCAGAATGCGCCGGTGGTGGCGATCAGCGCCAAGTTGGAGGCCGAAATGGCCGAGATGAGTGATGAAGACCGCCTGATGTTCCTGGAAGAACTCGGCCTGCACGAGCCGGGCCTGAACCGCCTGATCCGCGCTGCCTACGACCTGCTGGGATTGCAAACCTATTTCACCGCCGGGGTGAAGGAAGTGCGCGCCTGGACCATCCATAAAGGCGACACCGGCCCGCAAGCCGCTGGCGTGATCCACACCGATTTCGAGAAGGGCTACATCCGCGCCCAGACCATCGCGTATGACGACTTCATCGCCTTCAAGGGTGAGCAGGGTGCCAAGGACGCGGGCAAGATGCGCGCCGAAGGCAAAGACTACGTTGTCAAGGATGGCGACGTGATGAACTTCCTGTTCAGTTCATAGCGTTTTATAAGCCAAATTGGCCACTAGCCCTTATCCAAAAAGGGCAGGCAGCTACTACTTGTATAGCGTTTTGCGGCGGCTGTGTCCGCTGACTGGCGCGGTGACTTGGGCCTCGCCTCAGCCGCCAAACACCCCCACCAGCGCGGCGGTCATGGTCAGGTAACGGGCAAATTTACCGATGGCCATATAGATCACGCAGGGCCAGAACGGCAGCTTGAGCCAGCCTGCCACCGCGCACAGCGGGTCGCCCACCACTGGCAGCCAGGCCAGCAGGCAGGCCTTGGGGCCGAGTTTTTCCAGCCAGCCCAGCGCCCGCAGGTGGTGGGCTGAATGCTGGTGGCGCTCCACCACCTTGTGCGAAGCCAGCCCCATCCACCAGGTCACCGCGCCGCCCAGGGTGTTGCCCACCGTGGCCACGGCGATGATGGACCAGAACAAATCGGGGCTGAGCTTGACCAACCCAAACACGGCCGGCTCTGAGCCTAGGGGCAGCAACGTGGCTGACAAAAAGGACACCAGAAACAGGCTGCTCAAGCCGTATTGCGGCAGGGCAAGCCAGGTCAGAAGGGGGGCAAGCCAGGCATCCATTGGTGGCCGAGTATAGGAATCCCAAGCAACCCACACCTGGCATGAGGAAGCCCGCGATTCGGCACCTGCAACAGGTGGCTGCAGTGCCGCTTTTTTAGGCAGCTAGAATGTCTGACAATCCCGGTTTTCCACACCCCTTGCGTCCCCGCTGAGCGGGCTGTGCAGCCGGTCAACCAGCATGTTTTACACCGACTTTTTTCTTCAGTTCACATGAACATCGGCCCTTATTTGTTGCCCAACGCCTGCTTTGTGGCCCCGATGGCAGGTGTCACCGACCGACCGTTTCGCCAACTGTGCAAGCGCTTGGGCGCGGGGTATGCGGTGAGCGAAATGGTCACCAGCCGCCCGGACTTGCAGGACTCACTCAAAACCACACGCCGTGCCGATCACGCGGGTGAGTCGGGCCTGATTGCTGTGCAAATCGCCGGCACCGAGCCGCAGATGATGGCCGATGCCGCCCGTTTCAACATCAACCGGGGCGCGCAGGTGATCGATATCAACATGGGCTGCCCAGCCAAAAAAGTCTGCAACAAGTGGGCTGGCTCGGCCCTGATGCAAGACGAGCGACTGGCCATCGACATCGTGTCAGCGGTGGTGCAGGCGTGTGCGCCTCTTGGGGTGCCAGTCACCCTGAAGATGCGCACCGGCTGGAGCCAGACGCACAAAAACGCGGTGCAAATCGCCCTGGCCGCCGAGGCCGCTGGCGTGCAGATGATCACCGTGCATGGCCGCACGCGGGAGCAAGGTTACAAAGGGCTGGCTGAATACGACACCATTGCTGCCGTCAAAGCCGCCGTGCGTGTGCCGGTGGTCGCCAATGGCGACATCGACAGCCCGCAAAAAGCCCGCGCTGTTCTGGTGGCCACGGGGGCTGATGCGGTCATGATTGGCCGCGCTGCGCAGGGGCGGCCCTGGCTATTTCGTGAGATCGCCCACTACCTGGCCACCGGTACGCTGCTGGCGCAGCCGCTGGTGCCTGCGGTCAAGCATTTGCTTCTGGACCATTTGCAAGACCATTACGCGCTGTATGGTGAGTATCTTGGCGTGCGCACCGCGCGCAAACACATCGGCTGGTATGTCCGGGCCTTGCCCGGCGGTGAAGATTTCCGCGCGCACATCAATACGGTGGACGACTGCCAGGAGCAACTGGCGGCCGTGGCGTATTTCTTTGATGCCCTGCATGTGTGTATGGACCGCTTGCCAGTACCCGAACTTCAAAACAACTACCCCCTGAATCTGGAGACAACACCATGAAACCCCTGCACATCGCAGAATGTGTGCGCAGCAATGTGGAGGGCTACCTGTGTGATCTGGGGGCCAGCGAACCCAATGGCATGTATGACATGCTCATCAGTGTGGTGGAGCGCCCGCTGCTCGAAGTGGTGATGCAGCGCGCCGACAACAACCAGTCCAAAGCGGCGCAGTGGTTGGGCCTGAACCGCAACACGCTGCGCAAGAAACTGCTGGAACACAAGCTCATTGATTGATAGCTGCTAGCCCTTTACCTATAAAGGCTAGAGCCACTTTTCTTATATATTCAATTGCCGCTGCCCCTTTCCTCCAACCATCGCCACACCATGAATGCACTCATCTCCGTCTCCGACAAAACCGGCATCGTCGAATTCGCCCAGGCCCTGCATGCGCTGGGCATCAAGCTCATCTCCACCGGCGGCACTGCCAAGTTGCTGGCGGATCAGGGTTTGCCGGTGACCGAGGTGGCACAAACGACCGGTTTCCCGGAAATGCTTGATGGCCGCGTCAAAACCCTGCATCCCAAAGTGCACGGCGGCCTGCTGGCCCGCCGGGACGTGCCCGAGCACATGGCCGCGCTCAAGGCCTACGCCATCGACACCATCGACCTGGCTGTCATCAACCTGTACCCGTTTGAAGCCACCGTGGCCAAACCCGGCTGCACGCTAGAAGACGCGATCGAAAATATTGACATTGGCGGCCCGGCTATGGTGCGCAGCGCTGCAAAAAACTGGCGCGACGTGGGTGTGCTGACGGATGCCAGCCAATACCCGCAGGTGCTGGCCAAATTGCAGGCTGACGGCAAGCTCACGCTGGCCACCAAGTTTGCGCTGAGCGTGGCCGCCTTCAACCGCGTGGCCCAATACGATGCGGCCATCAGTAATTATCTGTCTGCCATCACGTTTGACGAATCGGTGAGCGCGCCCGTGCCGGGCCTGTTCCCGGCGCAAGCCAACAGCAACTTCATCAAGCTGCAAGACCTGCGTTACGGCGAAAACCCGCACCAAAGCGCTGCTTTTTACCGCGACCTGTACCCGGCGCCCGGCTCCCTGGTGACCGCAGTGCAGTTGCAAGGCAAGGAGCTCAGCTACAACAACATCGGCGATGCCGATGCAGCGTGGGAATGTGTCAAGAGTTTTGACGCTGCGAAAGATGGCGCAGCCTGCGTCATCGTCAAACACGCCAACCCCTGCGGTGTGGCTGTGGGTGCCGATGCCTTGCAGGCCTACAGCAAGGCGTTCCAGACTGACCCGACCAGCGCGTTTGGCGGCATCATTGCCATCAACTGCACGCTGGATGAGCCTGCTGCGCTACAGATGTCGAAGCAGTTCATCGAGGTACTGATGGCCCCGGACTTCACGCCGGAAGCCTTGGCGGTGTTCAAAACCAAGGTCAACGTGCGCATCCTGAAGATCCCGTTGCCACCCGGTGGCGCCACCGACTGGGCCAATGGCCGCAACGCCATGGACATCAAACGCGTTGGCTCCGGCCTACTGATGCAGACCGCCGACAACCATGAACTGACGCTGGCCGACCTGAAAGTCGTCACCAAGGTACAACCCACGGCCGAGCAGTTACAAGACCTGCTGTTTGCCTGGAAAATCGGCAAGTTCGTCAAGAGCAACGCCATCGTCTTTTGCAAGGGCGGCATGACCATGGGTGTGGGTGCAGGGCAGATGAGCCGCCTGGACTCGGCCCGCATCGTATCTATCAAGGCCCAAGCTGCGGGCCTGAGCCTGGCTGGCACGGCGGTCGCCAGCGACGCCTTCTTCCCGTTCCGCGATGGTCTGGACGTGGTGGTCGATGCAGGTGCCACCTGCATCATCCAGCCCGGTGGCTCGATGCGTGACCAGGAAGTGATCGACGCCGCCAACGAGCGCGGTGTGGCGATGGTGTTCTCAGGCGTGCGGCATTTCCGGCACTGAGTTGTGTTTGATGCCTGACCCGTTGGCAGAAACGTGGTCAGGCCTGCGTCTGTGGGCGGCAGGAAATGGATTGGGGCGGCGGCCTCATACTGTCAAAGGCCCAGAAATCGGCCGCCACCCCAACCCATCTCCTGCTGATCAGCATCGCCGGAACGCGAACGAGGGCACCGGAATTCAGGGTGCTGCAGATGACCGCTCAGCAAGCGAGAGTGTTGGGCATTGGGCAATTCTTCTGGCATATATTGCCGTAAGTATTTCGCTTGGCACTCTCACTCGACAATCAAATGCTGAAAATAACCCTGGCTTTCTGGCTCTGCCTCTTCAACCCAATGTCGTGGGCGGGGAACGGATTCTCTATTGAGGGAAACGCACTGTTCGATGCGCTCACCGAGCATCTCATCTCGGTCGGGGTTTGTAAGAATTCGCAAGACTGTTACAACGTCGCTCCAATCTACCGTAGGGACGGGAAAGCAATAGAAATGAATCTCTATTCAGCAACAGATTCCGCCGTTGTTCAGGAGGTTTTTGGATTTGTCGCGGCCCGTGGACTTGATCTCACCCGTGGAAAGGAAATACATTTGAACGCTTTCCCCAAACCGAAAGAAAGCTATGTCAACAGCTTTAAGGGTCTAAAAGAAAATCGAAATCCGCCAACAAGTCTACTGTTGAAAGGTTCTTGAAATCCCACCCGACTAACAAAAAATCAATGTCGGTTGTGGATCTGAACCTGCCGCTACATTGCATCTAAACATGTTGAAGGCGGGTGGTGGGGTTGTCGGGCGCAGGCCTCATTCGCGTGGCGTGGCAGGTGGCACACCGAGTACAGTGGCGACACCTGAGCGCAGGACCGCCCAAAACCGTCACCCGCGAGCAAGCCGGAGAACGGCAAACCCACCGCGCGCCTGGAGCCAAGAACAGCAAACGACTTCGAGTCGAGTCACAAAAAAAGCGGCCATCGGCCGCTTTTACATAAAAAATAGGCTTCTAGCCCTTTTGAAGCAAGGGCTGATAACTATTACTTTGGAAGCAATTTGAAAATCTCGCGCGCCGCAGCCACAGAGGCTGCAATGTCTTCGTCGGTATGCGCAGCGCTCACGAACCCGGCTTCGTACAACGCCGGGGCGATGTAAACCCCCCGGTCCAGCAGACCGTGGAAAAGCTGGTTGAACTTGGCACCATCGGTTTTCATGACCTGGCTATAGGTGTGGGGCAGGGTGTCGAGCAGGAAAAAGCCCATCATGCCGCCCTCGCTGTCGCCGCTGAACGCCACGCCTTCGGCCGCAGCCGCTTGGCCCAAGCCGCTGATCAGCGAGCGGGTCTTGCGGCCCAGTTTCTCGTAGAAGCCGGGTTTGCTGATTTCTTTCAGCGTCGCCAGGCCGCAGGCGGTGGCCACCGGGTTGCCTGACAGCGTGCCGGCCTGATAGACCCCACCCAGCGGGGCCAGGTGCTCCATCACCGCACGTTTGGCACCAAAGGCCGCCAGTGGCATGCCGCCGCCAATCACCTTGCCCATCACCGTCATGTCGGGCTCAAAGCCGGGGATCGCTTTGGCATAGACGCTTTGCGCGCCGCCCAGCGCCACGCGGAAACCGGTCATCACTTCGTCCAGGATCAGCAGCGCGCCGTACTGCGTGCACAGTTCGCGGCAGCGTTTCATGAAAGGCACGCTGGCGCGCACAAAGTTCATGTTGCCAGCGATCGGCTCGATGATCACGCATGCGATGTCTTTGCCTTGCTCGGCAAAGGCGGCTTCGATCTGCGCCACGTCGTTGTATTCCAGCACCATGGTGTGCTGCACCACTTCGGGCGGCACGCCTGCGCTGGTGGGGTTGCCGAAGGTGGCCAGACCGGAACCTGCCTTAACTAGGAGCGCGTCGGCGTGGCCGTGGTAGCAGCCTTCAAACTTGAGGATGGTCTTGCGATTGGTGGCACCACGTGCCAGGCGGATGGCGCTCATGCCGGCTTCGGTGCCGGAGCTCACCAGGCGCACCATGTCCATACTGGGCATGATCTTGAGGATGGCTTCGGCCAGTTCCACCTCGCGCTCGGTCGGCGCGCCGTACGAGAAGCCTTCCAGCACTGCTTTTTGCACCGCTTCCACCACCGCAGGGTGGCCGTGGCCCAGAATCATCGGGCCCCAGGAGCCGATATAGTCGATGTATTTCTGGCCGTTGGCATCCCAGATATACGCGCCTTGTGCGCGGCTGATGAAGCGCGGCGTACCGCCCACGGCGCGGAAGGCGCGCACGGGTGAATTGACGCCACCAGGGATCACTTTTTTGGCGCGTTCGAACAAGGTGGTATTGAGATCAGTTTGAGTGGTCATGGCAAGAGAGCTAGGGTGAAAGTACGAAATAAACAGCGGGCTGACGGTTAGCTGCCGACGGCAGATTGTGCACATAAAGTCACACCGGCCTGAATTGTCGCCCCGTCTTGGGGTCTGAGCCAGTCATCCAGCAGCGAGAAAAGCACCTCTTGCGAAATTTCTTGAGGCAGAATAGCGTGCAAGTGGCTTGCCGTCTGGGACGGCAGCTCCATTTTTTAACTGTTTTAAAGGTGCCCAATCCGTGACCTCATCGACGACCTGGATGTGTTTGATCTGTGGCTGGATTTATGATGAGTCCTTGGGTGACCCGGACAACGGTGTGTCGGCGGGCACGCCGTGGGACAAAGTGCCGCTGAACTGGGCTTGCCCGGACTGCGGGGCACGCAAGGAAGATTTTGAGATGGTGCAGATCTGACATCTGTGGGAGCAGTTTTCAAACGTCAACTCTGGAGATGAATCGGGTGAATACAACCGGATCAAATTTGAAAATTCTGGTGGTTGATGACAGCAACACCATCCGGCGCAGTGCCGAAATCTTCCTGAAGGCGGGCCAGCACGACGTGATGCTGGCCGAGGACGGGTTCGATGCGCTGGCCAAGGTCAGTGATTACCATCCCGACCTGATCTTTTGCGACATTCTGATGCCTCGCCTGGACGGCTACCAGACCTGCGCCATTATCAAACGCAATGCCAAATTTGCCAAGGTGCCGGTGATCATGCTGTCGTCCAAGGACGGCGTGTTTGACAAGGCGCGCGGGCGCATGGTGGGCGCGCAGGACTATCTGACCAAACCCTTTACCAAAGACCAGTTGCTCAAAACCGTGACGCAATATGCCGAGGCGCTACAAGGGGACGCGGCGTGACGATTCGTAACGTGCTGATTGTTGACGACTCCAAAACCGAGTTGATGTACCTGGCTGACTTGCTGCATGGCAACGGCATGTCGGTGCGCACCGCTGAGAGCGGCGATGAAGCGCTCAAACGCCTGGCTGATGCCAAACCTGACCTGATTTTGATGGACGTGGTGATGCCGGGGCAAAACGGATTTCAGCTGACACGCTCGATCCATCGCACGCCGGCTTACGCCGACATTCCCATCATCATGTGCACCAGCAAAAACCTGGAGACCGACCGCGTCTGGGGTTTGCGCCAAGGTGCCAGTGACTACATCACGAAACCCGTCAACGCCCATGAATTGATGGAAAAAATCAAGGCGCTGGGCTGATTCCCGACACGTCAATGACCAAGAAACAAGCCCTCAGAGACTTCCAAACCCGTCTGGCTGGCAGGCTTCAGTCAGCCCAGGCGCAGTCAGTGTCTGTGGCGTGGCTGGCGGTGGTCCTGGGGCGCACGCGCTACCTGTTGCCCTTGTCGCAGTCGGGTGAAATTTTCCCCTTGCCGCCCATCGCACGGGTGCCTTACACCCAGGCCTGGTTCTGTGGGGTGGCTAATTTGCGCGGTGGCTTGGTGGGTGTAGTTGACCTTGTGACTTTCATGGATGCGTCAGCCGCGCCGGGGCGCATCGAGCAGGCCTGGGCTCAGGCGCGCCTGGTGACCTTGAATGCCGACGCTGGTGTCAACTGTGCGCTGGTGGTGGACAGCTTGATCGGGTTGCGCCGTCAGGAGGCCTTTGCGCGCGTGGAGACTGCTTTGGCAGGGTCGCCGTCCTGGTTCGGACATCGTTTTCTGGATGCGCAAGACCAGCCCTGGCAGGAGATTGATCTGTATGCACTGTCGCAAACGGACCGTTTTCTGAGCATTGGCGCTTGATTTTCTGATTGGGTTTACCTTATGGCTGTGGCTGATCAATTGAAGAACCTGTTTAAAAAGAAACCCCAGGATTCTGATTTGGACTCGGGTTTGAGCTTGGGCATGCCTGATTTATCCACTTACCAGGCACCCTCGGAGCTGGCGCAAGGTGTCAGCCGGCAAATGTCACTTGACGATGGCAACCCGAGCGTTCAGGCCAGCAACAGCGTCGATTCAGAACAGATTGTCTTGCCCGGGCTGGGCAGCAAGACTGTGGCGCAGCACCAACGGTCACTGTCGATTTTTCTCGGGGTCGGGTTGGTCCTGCTGGCGGGCGCGGCGTTGTTTGCCTTCAAAGACGTTGAAGGTGTGGATCAGCAAATCAGCGCCACCAGTCAATCACTGATGCAGTCTCAACGGCTGGCCAAATCGGTGTCGCAAGCCTTGTTGGGGGATGCTCAAGCTTTCCCGGATGTTGCCGAGAGCGCTCGCGTCCTGAGCCAGGCGGTGCACGGATTGGCTCAGGGTGACGCAGACCTGAAGCTGAAAGAACTGGGCGCCACCTATCAGGACAAACTGGGAAAAATAACTCCCCTGGTGGATCGGGCTGAAAAAAATGCTGCCATAGTGATGGCGCAGCAAAAAGTACTGACTCAGGTTGCTGCCGCCGCGCACGCCGTCAACCGCCAGTCTTCAGAGCTTCTGGACTTGGCCCAAGCCGTGTCGGCTTTGAAACTGCAGCAAAACGCGCCATCGGCCGAGGTTGCGGCAGCAGGTGAACTGGTGATGCTGACGCAGCGTATCGGCAAGTCGTCCAATGAATTCCTTAGCATGGAAGGTATCCATCCCGAAGTGGTGACGCTGGGCAAAGATGTCAGCACGTTCAGAGACTTGTCGCGGGGTTTGCTGGATGGCAGTGCTGCACTTCACCTGTCTGCTGCCAGCGATGCCACTGCCCGCGAACGGCTCACGGCCCTGATCAAGGCCTATGAGGATACGCGGGCGCAGGCCGAGGTGATCATGGGCAACCTGCAAGGCCTGGTGGCTGCCCATGACGCGCAAGCTTCGATCCTGGCCGACAGTGAGGCGCTGCGCAAAGACCTTGAATCGCTGCAGGGTGCGTTGACTTCCCAGTCGGGTTTGAGTCCGCTTGCGCTGGGTACCCTGGTTTTTGCCTTATTGTTGGCCTTGCTCAGCGCCGCTGGCCTGGCCCGGCTGCAGTTGCTTGACAGCCGTCAGCGCGAGTTGGGCGCAGAAGCCCTGCGGCAGGACGCCCAGCGCCAGGGTCAGGATGCCAAGCGCGTCAATGATGCCAACCAGGCGGCCATTTTGCGACTCATGAATGAACTGCAGACGGTGGCAGAAGGTGACTTGACCCAGCAGGCCACCGTGACGGAGGATATCACCGGAGCCATCGCCGATTCGGTGAACTACACCGTGGAGGAACTGCGCGCGCTGGTGGGTAACGTGCAAAGCACTGCTGCCAAGGTGGCGACCACCACCGCCGAGGTGGACATGACTTCCACCGAACTGTTGGCTGCATCCACAGAACAACTGCATGAAATCCGTGAAACCGGTCAGTCTGTGGTGAACATGGCGCAGCGCATCAACCAGGTGTCGGCCCAGGCGCAGGAATCAGCCAATGTGGCACGCCAGTCCCTGAAGGCTGCGGCGACGGGCCTGCAGGCCGTGCAAAACGCCATTGGCGGCATGAATTCGATTCGTGACCAGATTCAGGACACCTCCAAGCGCATCAAGCGTCTGGGTGAGTCGTCGCAGGAGATCGGTGAAATCACTGAGCTCATTTCGGACATCACCGAACAGACCAATGTGCTGGCTCTCAATGCCGCCATCCAGGCCGCGTCCGCCGGTGAGGCCGGGCGAGGCTTTTCTGTGGTGGCGGAAGAGGTGCAGCGTCTGGCGGAACGCTCTGCCGATGCCACCCGGCAGATTTCTGCGCTGGTCAAGGCGATTCAAACCGATACCCAAGATGCGGTGGGCGCGATGGAGCGCTCCACACAAGGGGTGGTGGAAGGGGCCAAGCTTTCCGATGGTGCAGGTACCGCATTGTCCGAGATCGATCGGGTGTCGCGACGGTTGGCTGAACTCATCGAGCAGATTTCCGATGCCACCTTGCGTGAGGCCAACATGGCCAATGACGTGGCCGAAAATATCCAGCACATTTTTGCGGTGACTGAGCAAACGGGTGAGGGTACCCGCTCCACGGCAGCGCAGGTGCGCGAGCTTTCCAAGGTGGCTGAGGAGTTGCGGCAATCGGTGGCGCGGTTTCGCATCGCCTGACGTGATGTACTCCATTTCATTTGACTGGTTGACCCATGCAATCTGCAACGACTGCCGAACCCGCGGCTCTTGAGCCTGATCTTGGCCCCCTGGCCTGGGTGCTTGACGAGTTGCGCAAGTCCCTGGACGGAGCTACCCAGGCGCTGCGCCGTTTTGTTCGCGACGCAGAACTCTCTCGCGGCTCGGACATCGCCGCGCTCGATGCCAGCCATCTGCGCATTGCCCGCCAGCAACTGCATCAGGCGGTGGGTGCCCTGGAAATGGTGGGCATGGAAGTGCCAGCGCGGATGTTGCGCGGCATGGAAGCGCTGGTGAACAAATTTGTCCAGCGGCCCGAGTTTTGCAGTGATGAGGCGGCGCTCAAGGTCGAGCGCGCCAGCTTTGCCCTGACCGACTACCTGGAAGCGGTGCTCAAGGGCAAGACGCTGTCCTCGGTGGCGCTGTTTCCGCAATACCGTGATGTGCTGGCGCTCACCGGGGATGACCGCATCCATCCGGCCGACTTGTGGGCCTACGACTGGCGCTGGATCGATGTGCCGGTGCCGCCGCAGGCCCGGCCGCTGCCGTACGACTCGGCGGTGCGTTCGCGCATTGACGGCTTCATTTTGAATGTGGTCAAGACCGGGCATGCGCCGTCAGCGCTGGCCATGCGCGACATCAGCCTGGGCTTTGCAGCCAATCAAAAAGAGCTCAATCCCCGCGTCTGGTGGATGGTGTGTGCTGCCTATTTTGAAGCGGTGGCTTTTGGCTTGTGCGCCAGCGACCTGTATGAAAAACGCGCTGCGACGCATGTGTTGCTGCAATACCGCACCCTCGCGCGTGGTGAGCCGACTATCTCCGAGCGTCTGGTGCGGGATCTGCTTTTCTTCTGCTCACAGGCAGCGCCCCTGATCGCACAGCAAACACCCGCGCTGCGTGCGGTGCACCAGGCATATGGGTTTTCGAAGCCTGTGCGGGTGGATTACGAGAAGCCGCAATTTGGACGTTTTGACCCTGCCGCGCTGGCGCAGGCCCGCAAGCGCGTCGCGGCAGCCGCAGAAACCTGGTCGTCGCTGTCCGGTGGTGATGCCAACCGCATCAAGGCTGCGGCGGACCAATTTGGCCTGGTAGCTGATTCGATCGTCAAGTTGCACCCGGAGAACAGCCAACTGTCCTCGGCGCTGTTACGCGCCATGGATGCGGTCACACGGTCGGGCACTGCGCCAGGCACTTCGCTGGCGATGGAGGTGGCCACCGCCGTGCTGTATTTGGAAGCTGCCTACGACGATATGGACCCGGACAGCGCGCAAACTGTAGCGCGCGGCAACCGGCTGGCCCAGCGTCTGGACCACGTGATAGCGGGAGGCCAGCCCGAGCCACTGGATGCCTGGATGGAGGATCTCTACCGGCGCGTGAGTGACCGTCAGGTCATGGGCAGCGTGGTCGATGAACTGCGCACAACCTTGGGTGAGGTTGAGGCATCGCTGGATGCTTTTTTCCGCCGACCAGAGGAAAAATTGCCCTTGCATGAGGTGCCTGGCCGGCTGGCGCAAATGCGGGGTGTGTTCTCCGTACTGGGGCTGGACCAGGCTGCTTTGGCGGCCCTGCGCATGCGCGACAGCGTTGAACGCTTTTTGATCAGCGGGGCCGATGCACCGCATGAGCGCAAGGCCGTTTTTGACAAACTGGGTAACAGCCTGGGTACGCTGGGGTTCCTGATTGATATGCTGAGCTATCAGCGTGAACTGGCGAAAAAGCTGTTCGTCTATGACGAGGCTGAGGGAGAGTTCAGGTCGGTGATGGGCCGGCAAAAAGCCTCTGCAGAGGTCGCGCCTGTGTCCGAAGAATCCGTGGCAGAAGTTCTAACGTCGCATGTCAGCGCGCCGTCTGAGCCCGAGCGCCCAGCCGAGCCTGCGTCTGCGGCTGCATCATCTGGAGCGGCAGCTCCGGAAATGGTGGCTGCCAAAGCGCCACCGATCCACACGGTTGCCGTTGCTTCGGCCAATGAAGAGGATGATGACGCTGAGTTGCGCAGCATTTTCCTGGAGGAAGCCCGTGAGGTGATTGCCACCGGTCTCGATGCGGTGAGCGCGTTGCAGGCCGATAGCGGCGAAATGGAGCAGCAGGCCAGTTTAAGACGCTCGTTTCACACGCTCAAGGGCAGTTCCAGAATGGTGGGGCTGAACGAGTTTGGTGAGGCTGCATGGGCCATGGAACAACTGCTCAACGCCTGGTTGCCGCAGCAGTTGCCAGCCAGCCCAGCGCTGGTGCACCTGGCAGATCAGGCGCTGCAAGGCTTTGGCCGCTGGATTCAAGACATCGAAGCCCGTCAAGATGAAGCCTGGCGCGCGTTGCCGTTTCGCCGGGCAGCAGACAGCTTGCGGGTGGACGGTGTCCCCTTGGACTTGGGGCTGGCGGATGCTCCGGCTCAAGCGCGAGTGCCCGAGCCGCCGCCGGTATCCGATGACATCGAAGACATGTTGCAGTCGGTGTCTGCACCGCCCGGTGTCGCGCAAGAGGTCCCTGCCAAGGAGGAGTCGGTGCCAGCGACTGTGCCCGCCGACTTCATGGCCACGCAGATCAACGATTTCCGTGAAACGCAGATGGTGGACTTCAGCGAGACGCTGATGAGCAACTTCGGTGATTTCTCGTCGCCTTTGCTCGAGCCGGAACCAGTGGCAGGACCTGAGCCTGAAACTGAAGAGGTTGCGGAGTCGGCCATCGAACCGCCGCCTGAACCCGAAAAACCCCAGGTGGCTGAAGAAATGCCGGAAGATGCCTTGACATCCGGCGAGTTGGTGGCTGAATTTGAGCCACCGCAGGCTTTGGCTGAAGCGCAAAAAATCGACGCAGCTGAAGCAACTGAAGTCGCGGACGAAGCCGAAGAACCCATCGAGTTGTTGCTGCCAGACATTGAATCGACAACGCTTGCCGTCGAACCACACAGGCCTGCGGGAACCCTTTTGGCACTGGCGGCAGAGCCAGAACCCGAACCACAACCTGAGCCAGCAGACGAGCAGGTCAAGGTAATTGGCTCGTTGCGCATCGGCATCCCGCTGTACAACGTGTACTTGAACGAGGCAGACGAATGGTCGCGCCGCCTGCTGACCGAACTCACAGAATGGTCTCTGGAACTCTCCAAGCCTGTGCCCGACACCGCCGTTGGCCTGGCGCACTCGCTGGCCGGCAGTTCAGGCACCGTCGGCTTCATGGACCTGTCGGAATTGGCGAGGGCGCTGGAGCACGCGCTGGACCACACCCGCCTGGGCGTGATGGGGCTGCCCGAGCACGCGCGGTTGTTTATCGATGCGGCCGAAGACATCCGGCGCCTGCTACATCAGTTTGCGGCAGGTTTCCTCAAGCACCCCGACCCCGAGATTCTGGTGGCGCTCAAGGCCATGCTGGAAACCGATCTCTCGGCTCAGGTCTTGCCAGAGGCGACCTGGCTCGATGAAGAGCGGCCGGATCTGGACCTGGATTTTGGCGATGCCTTCGTGCCGGAAGAGGCTGCACCACTGGCGAGCCTGCCTGAAGCTGTGCCAGCCGACGAGACACCGGACATCGCCGAGGCCAATCTCCTTGCTGCCGAACCACCTGCGGTGCCAGAGGCTCTTGTGGATCAAGAGTCAGAAGTTGTTGCTTTGGATACAGATCTGTCCATTGACGAGGTGCCCAAGCCGGATGCCGGTGCCCTGTCGGAAGCAGCCCTGCCGCTGGTTGAAGAAGACATCGAAGCCGTTGACGCGCTGGATGTCGATCTGTTCCCGATCTTTGAAGAGGAAGCGCTGGAGTTGCTGCCCCAACTCAGCGGTGCCTTACGCCAGTGGAGCGCCCGCCCGGACAACCTGAGCGCGCGCCAGGAAGCCTTGCGCGTCCTGCACACGCTCAAAGGCAGTGCCCGCCTGACCGGTGCCATGCGTCTTGGCGAAATGTCGCACCGCATGGAGTCCGCGGTCGAGCAGATTGATGCGGAAACAGCGCAGGCAAGTCAGGTCGAACCGCTGTTGACCCGGCTGGATGCCATCACGGCCTGCTTTGAGCATTTGCGCGCCACGCCAATGGCGGAGCTATTGTTGCCCGAGGAGGCAGAAACCGTTCCGGGTGAACTCACGGCAACACCTGTCGAGCTGGCAGAGCAGACAGAACCGTCTGCTGAAGAAGTTGCCGCGGCTGCGCCTGAGCCTGCGCTTGCGGCGCTGGCTCCCTTGACGCTGGCACCACCGCTGCGTCGCGCTGCCAGCCAGAGCATCCGTGTCAAATCGCAGTTGATTGACCGCATGGTCGAGCAGGCTGGCGAGGTGATGATTTCGCGTTCGCGGCTGGAGTCGCGGCTGGGGCAGTTGCGGGGTTCGCTCGAGGAGTTGACTGGCAACCTGTCGCGCCTGCGCTCGCAGTTGCGCGACATCGAGGTGCAGTCCGAGTCGCAAATGCAGTCGCGTATGGCGCAGACCAAAGAGGCAGAGCAGGGATTTGATCCGCTCGAATTTGACCGCTTCACCCGCGTGCAGGAGCTCACCCGCATGATGGCCGAGTCGGTGCACGACGTGGCCACCTTGCAGCGCAACCTACAGCAGACCGTTGAAGGCGTCGAAGACGACCTGGCCGCCCAGGCGCGCCAGACGCGTGATTTGCAGCGTGATTTGCTGCGAACCCGCATGGTCGAGTTCGACAGCATTGCCGAGCGCCTGTATGGTGTGGTGCGTCAGGCCAGCAAAGACTTTGACAAGCCGGTCAGGCTCGATATTGAAGGCGGTTCGCTGGAAATGGACCGAGGCGTGCTGGACCGCGCCGTACCCGCGTTTGAGCATATTCTGCGCAATGCGGTGGGTCATGGCATTGAGGCTGCGGCAGTTCGCAAGGCGGCTGGCAAGCCCCAGACCGGTGTCATCACTCTCAAGGTCGAGCAGCAGAGCAACGATGTGGCCGTCACCTTCCAAGACGACGGCGCGGGCCTGAACCTGGCGCGCATCCGCGCCAAGGCGCTGACCAGCGGCGTGATTGATGGCAGCCAGGAGCTCTCCGATGACCAGGTCGCCAACCTGATCTTTGCCTCCGGCCTGTCCACCGCCACCGAGGTGAGCGAGATGGCGGGGCGCGGCATTGGCATGGATGTGGTGCGCAATGAGGTCAGTGCCCTGGGCGGGCGTGTGGAACTCAGCACCCAGGCCGGCCAGGGCAGCCAGTTCAAACTGGTGTTGCCGCTGACCACTGCGGTCAATCAGGTGGTGCTGCTGCGTCTGGGTGATGTTGTGATGGGCGTGCCGGCCAACCAGGTTGAACTGATCCGCCGCGTGCCTGTGGCCTTGCTGCGTGAGGCCTATCACACGGGACATTTTGACTACAACGGGCAAGCGCTGGCGTTTTACTGGGCCGGTGCCTTGCTGCAAATCTCGGCGGCGAGCAGCGAGCTCCATGTCAAGACCGCAGCGGTGGCTATTCTGCGCAGTGCGGGCCAGTTTGTCGCACTGCATGTCGATGAGGTGCTGGGCAACCAGGAGGTGGTGGTCAAAAACCTGGGGCCGCAGTTGTCACATTTGCCGGGGCTGGCGGGTATGTCGGCGCTGGCATCGGGTGCGGTCGTGCTGATTTACAACGCGGTGGCTTTGGCGGCGGCCTACGGTGCGCAGGCGCGTGCCTACATGGCCGCACATGCCGGTGGCGTGGTGTCTCAGGCGGGGCAGGGCGACACTGAGCAGCCTGTGACAGCTGTGGTCCAGCAGGTGCCCCTGGTGCTGGTGGTGGACGACTCCATCACCGTGCGTCGGGTCACGCAGCGGCTGCTCAAGCGCGAAGGCTACCGGGTGGCGCTGGCATCGGACGGCTTGCAGGCGCTGGAGCAATTGCAGCTTGAAAAACCCGCCGTGGTGCTGGCCGACATTGAGATGCCGCGCATGGACGGCTTTGATCTGGTGCGCAACATCCGCGCAGACGACCATCTCAAAGACCTGCCGGTGATCATGATCACCTCGCGCATCGCGGAAAAGCATCGCGAGTATGCGCGTGCGCTGGGCGTGGATCACTATCTGGGCAAACCGTATCCGCAAGACGAACTGATCGCGCTGGTGCGCGGCTATTGCGACGCGCAGTCAAGTGCCAAATAGGCCTCTGGCCCTTATAGAATAAGGGCAGGCAGCTATCAAAAATAGCAATCTATTGCACTGAGCGCCTCACCCGGTCCGAGAGACCTGTGGTGCTCAAGCCCAACAAGTTTCAGGATTTCTTCACCATCGCGTAACGCGCCAGGGTTTTGGCACGCGCTGCGTCATGTTGCACCACCGGCTGCGGGTAATTGCTGCCCAGCGTGATGCCCGCAGCTTGCAGCTCCAAGGGTTTGGCCAGCCAGGGTCCGTGGATGCTTTTGTTCGACAAACCAGCCAGTTGCGGCAGGTAGCGGCGGATGAATTTGCCTTCGGGGTCAAACTTTTCGCTTTGGCTGATGGGGTTGAAGATGCGAAAGTACGGCTGCGCGTCGCAGCCGCTGGAGGCCACCCACTGCCAGCCGCCGTTGTTGGCGCTCTGGTCAAAGTCGTTGAGGTGCGTGGCGAAGTAGGACTCACCCCAGCGCCAGTCCAGCCCCAGGTCTTTCACCAGAAAACTGCCCGCCACCATGCGCAGGCGGTTGTGCATGTAGCCGGTCTGGTTGATCTGCGCCATCGCCGCATCGACCAGCGGGTAGCCGGTGCGACCTTGACACCAGGCGGCAAATAGCGACTGGGCTTCTGGGCCACTTTCCCAGGCAATCGCGTCATATTCCGGCTTGAAGGCACTGTGCGCTACATGTGGAAAGTTGGCCAGTATGGTCATATAAAAGTCACGCCAGACCAGCTCGCTCAGCCACACCGCCGCCCCCGCGCTGCCCGCCAGTTGCCGCCGCCAGGCGATGGCCACCAGGCGGCGCACCGACACCGTGCCAAAACGCAGGTGCACGCCCAGGTAACTCGGCCCCTTGACGGCGGGGAAATCGCGCGTCGTGTCATAACTGTCCATGCGCTCGAAAAAATCTTCAAATAGCCGTGCGCCGCCGGACATGCCGGTCGGAATTTTCAGTTGACTCAGGTTGCTTTTCTCAAAACCGATGTCGGCCAGTGTGGGAACGGGGCCTTGCAACTCCGCAGGTCGCACTGCCAGCCGTCGGCCCAGTTTTTCCACCGGGTGGTCGGCCAGGTGTTCGGGTGCCAGGCGTGACAACCAGTTGTTTTTATAGGGGGTGAACACGCCATAGACCTTGCCGCTTTGGGTCAGGATCTCGCGGCGCTCAAAAATCACATGGTCTTTGCAGGTGATCAGGGTAATGCCCACACTTTGCAAACTTGCTTCTACTTGCGCATCTCGTTCCAGCGCTTGTGGCTCGTCGTCGCGCCCGGCAAATACCGCCTGCGCGTTCAGCTGGCGCGCCAGGCGCGGGATCTCGTCGCTGGCGGCTGCGTGGCGCACAATCAGGCCGCCCTGCGACTGCCTACTCAAATTTTGTAGCGTCTCATCCAGCTCTGATAAGGACTCGCGGATGAATTCAACCCGTCTATCCACACGCGGCAGGCTGTCCAGAATGGCTGTGTCGAACACAAAAACGCAGTGCACCTGGCGGCAGCGGCTCAGGGCCTGGCGCAGCGTGGCGTTGTCGGTGGTGCGCAAATCGCGGCGGAACCACATCAATCCGGTATCGAATTCGTCAGGCATGTCTCGGGAGGTGTTCGTCGCTAAAATGGTTTTCATGAACTCTGATTCTGCCTCCACCAACCTGACGAATCATTTTTTGATCGCCATGCCCGGACTGCAGGATCCGCTTTTTTCGCGCAGTGTCGTTTACCTGTGTGAACACAGTGAGCGCGGTGCACTCGGCCTGGTCATCAACAAACCTTGCGACATTTCGCTCAAAGGCCTGTTTGACAAGGTGGAACTGCCGCTCTTGCGTCCCGACTTGAGCGATGACCCGGTGTTTTATGGTGGCCCGGTGCAAACCGAGCGCGGTTTTGTGCTGCACGAGGCCATTTTCAAGGATGCCGACAAACCCACCGACCCAGTCTATTCCTCCACCATGATCATCCCCGGCGGCCTGGAGATGACCACCTCGCGCGACGTGTTGGAGGCCATCTCCACTGGCTCCGGCCCGCGCAAAGTCATGGTGTCGCTGGGGTATTCCTCCTGGGGTGAGGGCCAGTTGGAGTCTGAATTGATCGACAACAGTTGGCTCACCGTCGAGGCCGATGCGCGACTGATCTTTGACACCCCGGTGGACCAGCGTTACAACCAGGCCCTGCAACTGCTGGGCCTGGAGCCCTGGATGCTCTCAGGTGAAGCGGGTCATGCCTGACGTGAAAAAAGCAGGGGCCAGACGCCACCTCTGCCTTCCCCCAGAGGGGCAAGGGATTGGACATATTAAGTATCAAATATGGCTCTAGCCTTTACAGATCAAGCGCCGGTAGCTACTGCCTTTGTAGCGCCTCATCTGCAGACTTTTCTGGCTTTGGACTTTGGCATCAAGCGCACCGGCTTTGCCGTTGGCAACCGCTTGATGCGCACCGCCCAGCCGCAAGGCACGATCACTGCCGAAGGTGACGCGCGTTTTGTCAAAATTGCCGCGCAGTTGAAAGAGTGGCAGCCTGACGCGCTGGTGGTCGGCGTGCCATTTCACCCGGACGGTGCCGCGCATGAGAACACGACCCGCGCCCGGCGTTTTGCCCGCCAGTTGCACGGCCGCTTCAAGCTGCCGGTGTTTGAGGTGGATGAGCGCTACACCACCACCGAGGCGCGCTCCGATGGCGCGCGTGATGCCGATGCGGCAGCGGCCTGCATCATCCTGGAACAATTTTTAAGGAACCTGCCCCCATGAGCATGCTCGAACTCGATGCCGAAGCCCTCTACAGCGACCTGTTGGACAGCGTGAAGCGGGTGTTTCAACCCGACATGCGCCTGATGGGCATCACCTCGGGTGGGGCCTGGCTGGCGCAGCGCCTGGCGCAAGACCTGGGGCTGACCGAGCCGATTGGCGTGATTTCATCGGCCATGCACCGCGACGACTACGCCAGCCGGGGCATGACCGCCGCCGCGCAGACCAAAATTCCGTTTGATGTGAACGGCGCGCAGATCCTGCTGCTCGACGACGTGTTGTTCACCGGTCGCACCATCCGCGCCGTCGTCAACGAGCTGTTTGACTTTGGCCGCCCGGCCAGCATCAAACTGGCGGTGCTGGTGGACCGGGGTGGGCGTGAGCTGCCGATTGCCCCGGACATCTGCGCCGCACGCATCCATCTGGCAGCCAACCAGTCGCTCAGCCTGGCGCGTGATGAGGCCGGGCGCTTCAGTTTTAATGTGAAAGTGCGCTAACCATGCTGTACAAAAACAACCCGCAGCTCAACAAACACGGTGAGTTGATCCACCTGTTGTCCACCGAAGGGCTTCCCAAAAGCATCCTGACCCAGGTGCTCGACACCGCCACCAACTTTGTCTCGGTGGGTGACCGCGAGGTCAAGAAAGTGCCACTGTTGCGCGGCAAAAGCGTCTTCAACCTGTTTTTCGAGAACTCCACACGCACCCGCACCACCTTCGAGATCGCCGCCAAGCGCCTGAGCGCGGACGTTATCAACCTCGACATTGCCAAATCCTCGGCGTCCAAGGGCGAGTCGCTACTTGACACCATCGCCAACCTGAGCGCCATGGCCGCCGACATTTTTGTGGTGCGCCACAGCGAGTCCGGCGCGCCGTACCTGATCGCCCAGCATGTAGCGCCGCATGTGCATGTGGTCAACGCGGGCGATGGCCGCCACGCCCACCCCACGCAGGGGCTGCTGGACATGTACACCATCCGGCACTACAAGAAGGATTTTTCCAACCTGACCGTGGCCATCGTCGGTGACGTGCTGCATTCGCGCGTAGCGCGCTCTGACATTCACGCGCTGACCACGCTGGGCTGTGCCGAGGTGCGGGTGGTCGGCCCCAAAACGTTGGTGCCGTCCGACTTGGCGCAGATGGGTGTGCGCGTCTGTCACACGCTGGAAGAAGGCATCAAGGGCTGCGACGTGGTCATCATGCTGCGTTTGCAAAATGAGCGCATGAGCGGCGCGCTGCTGCCGTCGAGCCAGGAGTTTTTCAAGAGCTTTGGTCTGACCCCAGAGAAGCTGCAACTCGCCAAACCGGATGCCATCGTCATGCACCCGGGTCCGATCAACCGGGGCGTCGAGATCGATTCAGCGGTGGTCGATGGCGCGCACAGCGTGATTCTGCCGCAGGTGACCTTTGGCATTGCAGTGCGCATGGCGGTCATGAGCATCGTGGCCGGCAACGAGCCCTGAACCCTTATTGATTGAAAAGACTGTTATGAACAAACCCAAAACGGTGCTGATCCAGGGTGGCCGGGTCATCGACCCTGCCAGTGGTTACGATCAAAAGGTCGATGTAGCTCTTGCTGGCAATGCGGTGGTAGCTATTGGAAATGTAGCACCTGATTTTCAACCAGAACTCACCATCGATGCCACCGGTTGCCTGGTACTGCCTGGCCTGGTCGATCTGGCGGTGCGCCTGCGCGAGCCCGGTTACGAACACGCCCGCATGCTGGAGTCTGAAATGTCGGCGGCGGTGGCGGGCGGCGTCACCAGCCTGGTTTGCCAGCCCGACACCGATCCGGTGCTTGACGAATCCGGTCTGGTGGAAATGCTGCGCTTTCGCGCTGAAAAGCTGGAGCAGGCCCGAGTGTATCCGCTGGGCGCGCTGACGCGCAACCTGCAGGGCACCACACTGACCGAGATGGTCGAACTCACCGATGCAGGTTGCGTGGCCTTCAGCCAGGCCGAAGTCGCGCTGTCCAACACCCAGGTGTTGCAACGCGCTTTTCAGTACGCCAGCACGTTTGGTTACGCGGTCTGGCTGCGCCCGCAGGATGCGTTTCTGGGCCAGGGCGTGGCTGCCAGTGGCCCGCTGGCCACCCGCATGGGTCTCAGCGGCGTGCCGGTGATGGCTGAAACCATTGCCATGCACACCACTTTTGAGCTGATGCGCGCCACTGGCGCGCGGGTGCATCTGTGTCGCATCAGCAGCGCCGCCGGTGTGGAATTGGTGCGCCAGGCCAAGGCGCAGGGCTTGCTGCTCACCTGTGATGTCAGCATCAACTCGCTGCACCTGACCGACACCGACATGGGTTACTTTGACAGCCGTGCGCGCCTGAATCCGCCGCTGCGCCAGCAGCGTGACCGCGACGCGCTGCGCGTCGGGCTGGCAGACGGCACCATCGATGCGCTGGTGTCTGACCACACGCCGGTGGATGACGATGCCAAGATGCTGCCTTTTGCCGAAAGCGAGCCCGGTGCCACCGGGTTGGAACTGCTGCTGAGCCTGGCCTACAAGTGGCATCTGGACAGCGGCACACCGTTGCACCGGGCACTGTCGGTGGTGACGGACGGTCCAGCTCAACTGCTGGGCAAGGCGCTAGGATCGCGCCAGGGTCGCACCGGCCATCTGGCGGTGGGGGGCTTGGGCGATGTGTGTGTGTTCGATCCGCAAGCCAACTGGACGGTGCAGGCTGATGCGCTGGTGAGCCAGGGCAAACACACGCCGTTTTCGGGTTACGAGTTGCCGGGGCGGGTGCATTGCACCGTGATCGGCGGGCATCTGGTCTACCAAGCCGTGTGAACGTCGATTGCCGGCAGCGCAAGTGGCATGACATGTTGCTTCTCCGCAATTGATTTGTGGAGGTGCAGGACTACAATGATTTCTTACAGGCCAGCGCTGTGACGCGTTTCTAGCCCTGACACACCATCCCGCACGGTTTAACGAAGGTTTATTCGCATGGCGACTCAATTGCAAGAGAATGGCAAGTCTGAAGTGATCAAAACCGATGAGACTTTTGAGTCTGCGGCGGACATGTTCAGGGTCATGTCTGCACCCATGCGTCTCAAGATCATCAATTGCCTGTGCGACGGTGAAAAAAATGTGAGTTACCTGCTCACCCGCGTCAACACCACGCAACCCAACATGTCGCAGCACCTGAACACCTTGTACCAGGCGGGCATACTGGCCAAGCGCCGGGAAGGGGTGCAGATTTTTTACCGCATTGCCGACCAGCGCATCGTCTCCATCTGCGAAGCTGTCTGCCACGACATTGCCTCGAAAGGTCTGCCCGAGTCATAAATCCATGCGCGCGCCGTCCATTGCTGGAGATATCCACATTGGCTGAAGACACCAGCGGTAAATAGTTTTCAGGGCGCGATGCGTGCACTGTTGGCGGCTTCGACCGAACTCACCACGATTTTGGGGCTGTCAATCAGTCGGTCCATCAGCCCGGCACCAGCCCACATACCCACCAGAGCCAGCCAGGCCGTGGTAGCGAAGATGGACCCACCGGTGATGCCTGCACCCACGGCACAGCCTCCCGCCAGCATGGCACCAAAACCCATGAACATGGCACCAAAAATGTAGCGACGCATGCCATATCCGTCGCTGAAACCCTCGAGTTTGAAGTCCTTGCCCACCCACGCACCGACGAAGGAGCCCAGGAACACACCGGGCAGCATGCCGAAGCTGAAACCAATCGCAGGATTTGTGGTGGACACCACGCGCATCAACCACTCGGCAGAGGGGCCGCTGAAGGTCAGGCCTTGCACCGGCACCACCTCAAACGAATTGGTGGACACCAGGTAATTGAAACCCCAGGCCAGTGCCACTGCCACACCGGAACCAATACCGCCGACCCATTTCCACAAGCCCCAGCCGCTGCGTACAGAAAAATAAAGTGCGGCAATCAGCCAGATCAGGCCAAAAAACAGCCCACCCCAGGGGCCGACACCCGTCAAGGCAAGCAGGTTGCGCGCATTTCCCCCGTCAACCGTCCACCAGCCGCTGATGGTCTCCCGCCAAGGTGACAGCGCCCCGCCCAAGGATGCTTGTGCAGTGACGGCAAAGATCAAACCTGAGAGAAGGGCACGCAAATTGCCGTTGGCCGACAAAATAAGCAGGCGACTGGCACAGCCCCGTGTCAGGATCATGCCGGCACCGAAAAGCAGGCCGCCGATCAAAGCGCCAGACAAACTGCCGGTGGCTGAAATCTGCCGCGCAGAATTGATGTCCATGTGGTGCGTCAGAATCAAAATCTGGACGCCAATCACGGCCGAAGA
Organism: uncultured beta proteobacterium; assembly: GCA_903905735.1. Classification (GTDB taxonomy): domain Bacteria; phylum Pseudomonadota; class Gammaproteobacteria; order Burkholderiales; family Burkholderiaceae_C; genus Rhodoferax. The sequence continues at coordinate 2,765 of CAIVHU010000170.1, read as the reverse complement.
AAAAGTCAGCAACCAGACAGAAATCTTTTCGCCATAAGTGTGGTGCCAGAACTCCAGCGTTGCCGCTCTCAGGCAGAACTTGGAACGTTCGGCAAAAAAACCGAACAGCGCGCCGATCACCATCCCGCCGGCTGCCAGAACGGCTTTCTCACCATAACTTTCAACCAGCGCAGCGATGTCCATAGTCATCCATCTGTTTGTAATTCGCTTATATTACACCGCGAGAGCCATGAGAAACCTTAACGAGAGCCTTGAGAAACCTTAACGTCTGGAGATGATTCTTGATGCACACGCCACCACTGTTCAGAGTGTTTTCCGATCTTGCGCAGCCTCATATGTCTGGCAAGCAAGGCCGCCGGTGCGACGTATGACTGCTTCCGCGTCCCGGCGGCGTTGGTTGAAGACCGCCTTGCTGGTACAGGGCGCCGGTGCGGCTGCGAGATCAGCTGCGGCCGCTGATTTGCCGGTGCCGGTATCGCTGGCTGACGAACTGGCACGCGCCCTGGCACAAAACAGCCCCTTGCTGGTCCTGGTGACCCTGCGGGGCTGTCCATTTTGCAGAATCGCCACTGAAAATTACCTGATCCCGTTGCGGCGTGAGCAGGGCTTGTCGATCGTACAAATTGACATGCGAAGTCGCCAACTGGTGCAAGGGTTTAGCGGCCCGGGACAGTCGCAAGAAAACCTGAGTCGCCTGTGGGGCATCAAGTTGGCCCCCACAGTGTTGTTTTTTGGGCGTGGCGGCCTTGAAGTGGCTGAGCGCCTGGTGGGTGGTTACCTGCCTGATTTTTATGGTTCTTATCTGGACGAGCGGGTGCGGGTTGCACGTTCCGCCGTGAGAGCTTGAAAGGTGAACATGATCCCAATGAAAACGGAGTCAGCATGGCGTGGTACGGCTGACTGCAAGGCTTGTGGTATTCGCGATCTGGTGTTGTTTGCCGACCTCAATGAGCATGATTTCAAGCTGATTCATGCCCCGATCGACGATTTGGACTACGCGGCGGGTGCCAGCCTGTTCAATGAGGGTGGCGCAGCCAAAGGCGTGTTCACACTGCGCCATGGCATGGTGAAACTGGTTCGCAGCACCCTCGATGGGCGGCCACGCATTGTGCGGGTCTTGCGGGCGGGCGATGTGGTGGGCCTGGAGGCGCTGGCCAGTGCCCAGTACGACTGCGACGCGGTGGCCTTGTCGCCAGTGTCGGTTTGCCGGATTCCTCTTGAGGTGATTCAAAAATTGTCATCCAACAGCCCCAGGCTGCACGCCCAACTCATGAAGAAGTGGCAGCATGCGCTCAAGGATTCGGATGACTGGCTGGCCGACATGAACTTTGGCACCGCCCGGCGGCGTGTCGGCAATCTGGTGCTGAAGATGCGCAGCGCCGAGAACGGCGAAATCTCCATGCTTTTTTCGCGCGAAGACATGGGGGCCATGTTGGACCTGAAGCTGGAGACGGTCAGCCGCGAAATCAGCCGCCTGGTGCGCGAAGAGGCGATCGAGCAACTGGACAAGCAAGGCCGGATCTACCGGGTCATTCACGCAGACAGGCTTGCGCTTGACTGAGTTCGGTTCCATTGGGGTAAGTCCTAGTTGATTGGTCGGTTATTAGCTCTAACATCTAGCTTGATATTAATCAATGCTTATATTTAGAACCTATGACCAGCCCCATCCCCGCACTTGAAAAACGAATCAAACCTTTCTGGTCGCCTGTCTGGGCGGGCATTGCGTTGGGCCTGGTTCTGTTGCTCACTTTTGTCTTGACCGGTCACGGTCTGGGTGCCACCGGTGCCACCACCCGCGCAACTGCTTGGCTGGGCATGGAAGTGGCACCACAAGCCACCCACGCCAACGCCTACCTGGGTCCCATGACAGCCAACGGCAACCCCATGTCGTCATGGATCACCTGGCAGGTCATTGGTGTCGCTATCGGGGCCTTGCTGGCGGCATTTCTGGGCGGCAGGTTCCGTTTCCAGTTTGACGGCTCGCTCAGCGTCGGTACGCCGCGACGCATCCTGACCGCATTGGCAGGTGGCATGCTGGCGGGTTTCGGCGCTCGGGTTTCCGCCGGGTGCACCAGCGGCCTTGGTTTGTCGGGCGCTGCCACCCTGGGCGTGTCGGCCTTTTTGTTTCTCGGCCTGTTTTTTGCGACTGGGCTGATCACCAGCCGGCTCGTCAGAGGGGTTTGACATGTTGATGCCCTTCAATGATGGCGGCGCCATCTCAGGTGTGTTTTGCGGCGTTTTGTTTGGCTATGTGCTGGAGAACTCTGGTTTTGGCAGCCCGCACAAGCTGACTGCTCAGTTCAGGCTGCATGACTGGTCGGTGTTCAAGGTCATGTTTACCGCGATTGTGGTGGCCGCATTAGGTTTGTATGGTCTGCGGGTGGCTGGTTTCCTGAACGCCGACGCCGTCTTTGTGCCGCCTTCTCTGCTGATGGCTGCCGCGCTGGGCGGCGCTTTTGTGGGTGCTGGTTTTGCCATTGGCGGTTATTGCCCGGGTACCTCGGTGGTCGGCGCGTTCTCCGGCCGAATGGATGCCATTGTTTTTCTGCTCGGCCTGTTGGTGGGTACCGTCGGTTTTGCAGACATCTACGGCCCCGCTATTGAGAAGATCATGGCCATGTGGGAACTAGTGTTTAATTGCATTAATATACATATGTAATTATCATCCTGCTTGTTCAATACAAGCCGGAGGTGGTCATGGCGCGAGTCGCGGCGAGCGTAACGTGTAGCGATCAGGATCGCAAAGAGTTGGAGCGGCTGAGCAG
>CAIVHU010000169.1 GCA_903905735.1 uncultured beta proteobacterium | reverse complement strand
TGTTGGCCACATGCTGCGCCCTGGCCCACCGGGTCTGTCACGCCGTAAATTGAAGCGTGTTCGTCAAGTCACCCATCGGTTGCTGGCCACGCGCCTGCATGGCGACATCACGCTGCGTCAAGCCATCGAGCTTTTCCAGACCAAACACTCGCGTGACCAGTCGAAGGATCGACGCGGTGTCATACACCGTATGGTCCACCGTGCCCTTACGGGCGAACGGTGACACCACAACAGCCGGAACACGGGTGCCCGGACCCCAACGGTCACCTACAGGCGGGGCCACGTGATCCCACCAGCCGCCGTTTTCGTCAAAAGTGATGACCACCACCATGTTCTTCCACTGCGGACTTTGCTGCAGCAGCTTGATGGCATGGGCAATGTGCCGATCGCCCGAGGCCACATCGGCGTAGCCCGCATGCATGTTGAGATTTCCCTGCGGCTTGTAGAAGGTGACCGCAGGCAAGCGACCCGAGTCGATATCGGCAAAAAACCGGTTGGTACGGCTTTCATCCCCTAAACCACCATCGCGCAAACGCCGTTGGCGCGCCTGCGGATTTTCAGGACCCAGATTTTTGAAGTAATTGAAAGGTTGGTGGTGATACTGGAAATTGGGAATCTTGGGAATGCCGGTGGAATTTTTGAATTCATCCAGCGTGGCCTGCCAGGCACCAGCGTACCAGGCCCAGTCCACGCCTTTTTTGTCAAGCTTGTCACCAATATGTTCATGGGTTTGCGGCACCAGCACACTCGGCTGGTTGGGCTCGGCGTAGTCAGGGCGTGCTGCGTCGCGCAACCAGGTGGGCCAATAGGGTGGCGCCATGGTGTTGACCGCATAGCCATCTGGCGTCAGCGCGCTCGGACCGAATTTCGGCGGGCCGTCCATGGCACTGGCCGGGCTGCCATCTGCCGTGGCCAGGCGGTGGTCCAGCGGGTCGTCGCTGACCAGCTTGGCAACCTGGAAATGCGCCACAGAGGTGCTCACATCCGGATAAAACGGCGCGGCGGCAGCCACAAGGTATTGATGATTCAGGAACGAGCCACCAAAAGCCCCTTGGAAAAAGTTGTCGCACAGCACGAATTCGCGGGCAATGTCCCACAAGCGCAGACGATATTGGGTGTCGGCATAGTGCCCCATGGTCAGGCCACCCGAATCCGCCCAGGCGGCAAAACCGTCATTTTTGCCACCGTTGATCTGCATCTGGTTCTGGTAAAAAACATGCCACAGATCACGTGTCACCAGACCCAATGGCAGGGCCTCACCTTGTGGCCCTTTCAGGGCAAATGGCGCATTGGGCAGGCCGGACTGAACCTGCTGGCCAGCCTCGTAAGTCACCCCTTCAATGCTTTGCGGGCCCAGTTGCACAAGCCCGCCCCAAATGGGCGGCAACTGGGTCAATGGTTTGCCGTTGCGGTCACGTTGCTGATAGTCGGCTGGCTGCAGCGCTGATAACGGCTTCTCCAAACCCGGAAAGTTGGCAAAAAGGTTGTTGAAACTTCGGTTTTCCGCGTAGATCACCACCACCGTTTTGACATTTTTTCGGAGTTCCCTGTTGAGCACGGCGTCATCCAACGACATCGCCGGGGTCAACGGTTCAGTGGCACAACCGGTCAGCGACGCGCCGACGCCCAGACTGGCAAGACCACCCAGAAAAAACCGGCGACTCAACTCCGGTTTGGGCTCATCTACGGACAATTCTTGCGGTACTGAGCTCACGGTGTCTTTGGGGTGTGTCATGGCGATCCTTGGCAGGTAAGGCCGACATAACACGGCCATGTTGCGGATTCTAGAACCGGGTTTTGTCATAGATATGACACCTGTCGCTCAATTTTTGACGGCATGTCAGTGGCAAGAAATCAACCTTGCCAACTGATGACCGGCACGGTGAACCACATTGCAGTCACGGCTCACCCCCTGTGCGTGCTGGACTCGCCGTAGCGCGGCGATGCGGTCTCGGGACTGATTTTTAAAGGCTTACCGATAATCGACCCATGACACACACCGATACCTCTCTGTTCAATGCCCTGCCCCTGAACCCGGCGACACTGGATAACCTGGCGCAGCTCGGCTACCTGAGCATGACCCCGATCCAGGCCGCCAGCCTGCCCGCCGCGCTGGTTGGCAAAGACTTGATTGCCCAGGCGCAAACCGGCAGTGGCAAGACTGCTGCCTTTGGCCTGGCCTTGCTGGAGCGGCTGAACCCGCGCCGCTTCGCCGTGCAGTCTCTGGTGTTGTGCCCGACGCGCGAGCTGGCCGATCAGGTCACGGTGGAAATCCGCCGACTGGCGCGCGCTATGGACAACATCAAGGTCGTCACTCTGTGCGGTGGTGTGGCGCTGCGCGGCCAGCGCGCGTCTCTTGAGAACGGCGCGCACATCATCGTTGGCACACCCGGGCGGGTCATGGACCACCTAGAGCGCGGCTATTTGTCGCTGGAGGCGCTCAACACATTGGTGCTCGATGAGGCCGACCGCATGCTCGACATGGGCTTTTTCGAGGACATCGCCACCGTCACCAAACAATGCCCGCCCGAGCGGCAGACCCTGTTGTTTTCTGCCACCTACCCCGAAGGCATCGACAAACTGGCCAAGCAGTTCATGCGTTCGCCTGAGCGGATAACCGTCGCTCCGCCAGCGTCAAAGAGCCTGATCGAACAGCGTTTTTATGAGGTGACCCGCCCCATCCGCTTTGAGGTCGTGGCCAAGCTGCTGAATCACTTCCGCCCTGTGAGCACGCTGGCGTTTTGCAACACTAAACAACAATGCAAAGACTTGGTGATGTATCTGCAGCAGCAAGGCTTCAACGCACTGGCGCTCTATGGCGAACTGGAGCAGCGTGAACGCGATCAGGTGCTGGCGCAGTTTGCCAACCGCAGCACCTCCATCCTGGTGGCCACTGATGTGGCTTCCCGTGGCATCGATATCAAGGAGTTGGAAGCCGTGATCAATGTGGACATCACCCCCGACCCCGAAGTGCACGTCCACCGCATTGGCCGCACCGGGCGCGCAGGTGTTACCGGGCTGGCGCTGAGCCTGGCCGCCATGTACGAGATGGGCGCGGTTGGCAAGATCGAGCAGTACCAGAAGCAACCGTCCGTCTGGCACAAGCTCGAAGAACTCACCCCAAAAGGCTCCGGGCCCTTGCTGCCACCCATGGTCACGCTACAAATTCTAGGTGGTCGCAAGGAAAAGATCCGCCCGGGCGATGTGCTCGGTGCGCTCACGGCCGATGCCGGTTACAGCCGGGAGCAGATCGGCAAAATCACCGTCACCGAGTTCACCACTTTCTGTGCGGTCAACCGTGACATTGCACAAGAGGCGATGCAAAAGCTCAACGCGGGCAAGGTCAAAGGCAAGAGCGTGAAGGTGCGTTTGCTGTGACACGGCCCTGACAGCGTGTCAGGCAACTTCTGACACCCGATCGGGATAACCCCCGACTTTAGGTTTTGGTGCGGCAGGGATACAGTTCAATTCAACGATTTGCAATTCGCAAAACGTGATTGACTGAAGCAGGAGCACACCATGACCACCGCCACTGAAGCCTTGAACCCGTTCAGCCTGATGATGGAACCCGAGCGCGTGCTGCAAACCATGGCGCATTCGCAGCAGCTGCGGTCCTTGCGCCGCCACAAACTGCGTCCGCTGGACAAACCACTGATACCGTTGACCTCCGCCGCGCTGGCAGCGCGCGATGCGTTTGATGCCATGATCGATGCGCAAGACCTCGACGCACAGGACGACTACCTGCTCAACTGAGCACCTCACCGTAGCGTACCGCCACTGCGCGTCACGCTGCCAACCCGGTCGCATCCACCGGCACGGCGACCCGCAGGCCCGGCCAGCCCATGGCTGCATTGCCTTGAATACTATTGTATTGATAGCTTATCGCCCTTGTTAGATAAGGGCTAGAATCGTTTTTTATACATAGATTTGAGACTAACACCATGAGCTACACAGCCGCGTCCAACCGCTATGACAGCATGGCTTACCGCACTTGCGGACAAAGTGGCCTCAAGTTGCCCGCCATCACGCTGGGTCTGTGGCACAACTTTGGCGACGCCACACCCTTCCAGACCCAGCGCGACATGCTGCGCACCGCCTTTGATGCTGGCATCACCCATTTCGACCTGGCGAACAACTACGGCCCGCCCTACGGCAGCGCCGAAACCAATTTTGGCGAGCACCTGCGCCGCGACTTCCGGCCTTACCGGGATGAGTTGATCATCTCCAGCAAGGCCGGTTACGACATGTGGCCAGGGCCCTACGGCCAGGGCGGCGGCTCGCGCAAATATGTGCTGGCCAGCCTGGACCAGAGCCTCAAACGCATGGGGCTCGACTATGTCGATATCTTTTACAGCCATCGTTTCGATCCACATACCCCGCTGGAAGAAACCATGGGTGCGCTGGCCACTGCCGTGCAGCAGGGCAAGGCGCTGTATGTGGGTGTCAGCAGTTACTCGGCCGCCAAAACCCGCGAGGCACATGCCATTTTGAAAAGCATGGGCGTGCGCGCGCTGATTCACCAGCCGTCTTACAGCCTGCTCAACCGCTGGATCGAAGAAGACCTGCTCGATGCGCTCGGTGAACTGGGCATGGGTTGTATCGCCTTCAGCGCGCTGGCACAAGGCCTGCTGTCCGACAAATACCTCCATGGCGTGCCCGCCGACGCGCGCATCAACCAGCCCGGCGGTGGCTCGTTCAAGCCGGATTTCCT
>CAIVHU010000168.1 GCA_903905735.1 uncultured beta proteobacterium | reverse complement strand
CGGACGCGGCGTTGAGACTGCCTCAAAAACCCAAAAACTATGAAAAGGCATTGCACCGGCTTGCCAGGCCCTTGCAACTGGTGAATCGACTCCGACCAGTCTACCAACTGTGCATAGTTTCAAACTGTGCATAGGCAGCGGTACCTGCCCACCACCAAAGGCTGCTTTGGGGAAGTCCAATGAGTGCTGATTTGCCACATGATGGCCGATCTGCTGGATAACATCCAGCTCACGAATTATGGGCGTCTAAGCGCCACTGCTTCAACTTGACGGCGAGTATGTCTGCGCCGATCGGATTTTGGACATCTGATGTCAATAATGCCGACGATCGACTGAGCAGGACAATTCATCGGGGAAAAGATGGTCAAGCTGACAGCGCAATTCATGACCACCGACAGCGCTCGCTATTCATCGGCAATGGGCCAGCCCGAGAGATTGGGTCGTGTAGTGCTCTCCTGAGACGACCCAAAAGGGAAGGGTAAACTGCCGAATGATTCAGGATGATGTATATGCGGGTTAAATTGACGGTGTTGGTTTTGTTGGTGTTGGTGTTGGGTATTTCGTGTCTTCTGGTGGCTCAGGAAATGAGCACTTTCGCCTACCAGGCCCATTTTTTTGCAGAACTGGCCCGCAAGGCTACTTACACGGTGGGTGCTGGGCCCAGTCCCTCCATCCGCTTTCCTCAGAGTGCGCCATATGACGACCGGCTCGGTTACGCGCAGTTGCCGGTGTTGCTGGACAAGCTCAAGACCAGGGACTTCGAGATCGTCAAACAGGCGCGCATCTCGCAGGGCATGGCCGCCATCGTCGACAACGGCTATTTCGCCCCCTATCCAGAAAAAACCCAGGCTGGTCTGCGCATTCTTGACAGTCACCATGCCCCGATGTTTCAAGAGAGCTATCCGAAACGCATCTTCGAGCGCTTTGATGACATCGCGCCAATCCTGGTGCAGACCCTGCTGTTCATCGAAAACAGAGAGTTGCTTGATTCGCAGCACCCCAAGCGCAACCCGGCTGTGGAATGGGACCGACTGGCCAACGCGGTGCTGATCAAGACTAAAAACGCCGTCACCGGCGCGGCCCGAACGCCGGGCGGCAGTACGCTGGCGACCCAGATCGAAAAATACCGCCATTCCTCCGACGGGCGTACCTCCTCGGTTGGGGACAAGCTGCAACAAATGGTGTCGGCCTCGTTGCGCGCCTATCAGCAGGGCGAAGACACCAGCGAGGCGCGGCGCCAGATTGTGCGCACCTACCTCAATACCATGCCCTTGTCCGCCAAGGCCGGCTTTGGCGAGGTGCATGGCCTGGGCGATGGCATGTGGGTCTGGTACGGGCAAGATATTCAGGAGGCCAACCGTCTGCTGAAGAAAGTGGCGGTGACCTCGATTGAGCTCAATGAGCAGGCCAAAATCTATAAACAGGCCCTGAGCCTGATGGTGTCCCAGCGCCGCCCCTCGTATTATTTTGATGCCAACGAGACCGAACTGGAGCAACTCACCGACAGCCATCTGCGTCTGCTGGGCAGTGCCGGAGTGATCTCGCCCGCGCTGCGCGATGCGGCACTGCAGATCAAGCTACACCGGCGCTCCGACAAGGTGCCGCTTGCCGCCGTGTCCTTCGTGTCGCAAAAGGCGGCCAATGCGGTGCGCCTGCAACTGGCCAGCTTGATCGGTGGCAGCAGTTTGTATGATTTGGATCGCCTGGACCTGAGCGTAGTCAGCACGCTGGATGCGCCGGTGCAGATGGCGGTGACCACCTTGTTGCGCGAGTTGCGCGAGCCGGCCAAGGTCCAGGCGGTCGGTCTGTCAGCCAAGCAGTTGCTGGCACGGGGCGATCCTGCCAAGGTGGTGTACAGCTTCACGCTCTACGAGCGCGGCACGCAGGCCAACTACCTGCGGGTGCAGACCGACAATTTTGACCAGCCGCTCAACATCAACGAAGGTAGCAAACTCGACCTCGGGTCGACCGCCAAGCTGCGCACGCTGGTGACCTACCTCGACATCATGGCCAAGCTGCACCAGCGGCTGGCCATGCTGGAGCCCCCCCAATTGCGTGCACTGGAGGTTGATCGGCAAGACGTGCTGACACGCTGGGCCGTCGATTACCTGGCCAGTGCCAAAGACACAAGCTTGCGCACGATGCTTGATGCCGCACTGGAGCGGTCCTACTCGGCCAGCCCGGGCGAAGGCTTCATGACAGGTGGCGGACTGCACCACTTCAACAACTTCAAGCACGAGGACGATGGCCGGGTGATGTCGGTCCGTGACGCGCTGCGCAACTCGGTCAATCTGGTGTTCATCCGGCTGATGCGCGACGTCGTGCACCACTACATGTTCCTGACGCCTGGCTCCTCGGCCAAACTGCTCAAGGATGCTGACGATCCGCGGCGTGCCGACTACCTGGCGCGCTTTGCCGACCGCGAAGGGCAGGTCTTCATGCGCCGCTTTCTGGTCAAGTACCAGGGAAAAACCGCCGAAGAAGCACAAGATTTGTTGCTGGGCACTGTACGGCCCACCACTTTGCGCCTGGCTGCCATCTTCCGCACGCTTTACCCGCAGGCGACGCTGGCGCAGTTCACGGCGATGGTGAAGGACAACCTGCCCGATGGCATCAATCCGGCCGAGTCCCGGCTGGACCGGCTATTTGAGGAGTACGCCCCAACGCAGATGTCGCTGGCCGATCGCGGCTACTTGGCCGGGGTGCATCCACTGGAGTTGTGGCTGGTGGGCTACCTGAAAAACCACCCGGGTGCCAGCCAGGCGCAGGTCATGCAGGCCAGCATGGCCGAGCGTCAGGCGGTCTATGCCTGGCTGTTTTCGACCCACCGCAAACATGCGCAGGACAAGCGCATTCTGGCTCTGCTCGAAGGCGAAGGGTTTCTGGAAATCCACCGCCAATGGGCGCAGATGGGTTACCCCTTTGCCTCGCTGGTGCCGTCGTATGCCACGGCGCTGGGCGCCTCGGCCGACCGGCCCGCCGCACTGGCCGAGCTGATGGGCATTCTGGTCAACGACGGCGTGCGTAAGCCCAATATGCTCATCGAGTCACTGCATTTCGCCGCGGACACACCGTATGAAACGGTACTGCACTACAAGCCTGGCCAGGGGGAACAGGTGCTGGCACCCGAAGTGGCCCAAGCAGTGCTTGGTGCCATCCGGCGGGTGGTGGAGGAGGGCACGGCCCAGCGCGTGAAGCACGCTTTTGTGCGCCCTGACGGCAGCTTTGTCTCGGTGGGCGGCAAAACCGGCACCGGCGATCAGCGCTTTGACACTTTTGCGGCGGGCGGGCGCCTGGTCAGCTCGCGCGTAGTGAATCGCTCGGCGACATTCGTGTTCAACATCGACGAGCGTTTTTTCGGCACCCTCATTGCCTTTGTGCCTGGCGCGCAAGCGGCTGGCTATGACTTCACCAGTGGTCTGCCGGTGCAATTGCTAAAGGTGCTGGCCCCGCAGGTGATGCCGCTGATCCAGGGCAGCGCGGATAAGGCAGTTGCTCTGAGTGACGTGGTTGCTGGCCAAGCCGGACCAGCAGGCCCTCTGCAAGTGATGTCGTTCAGCCTTGAGCACAAGCCAAACAACCTACCAATCAACTCCACCATGGTCACACCAGCGGCGACCAGCAACACGCAAAGCGCCCAAACGCCAATTCGCTGAAGGGGCCAAGGTGAATTGGCATTGAAATGGTGACAACCCATGGGGCACAGCCGATCAACTATGCTGGCTTGGTCAGGTGCACTTAATTGACCTGACGCTTGGGATGACGCCTGCGGATTGAAAAGTTGGGTCAATCGTCACACTGTTGGTTACCGCCTCATTACCGGCTGTGCAGCGCAATGTACATCTCTACATTGCGCTGCTTGCACTAAACCGCTGACGCGGTAGCTGGTGTGCCAGCGCTCTCAATTTCCCGGTCATTTCCCATCAAGCTCCATTTGCAGGACGATGAATTTGCTGTTCGCAGCACTTCATCCCGTTCAACTGCAAAGGAGTATTGCCATGACACCGCTACGCCAGAGGATGCTTGAAGACATGAGCATTCGCAACCTCACGGACAACACGAAACTG
>CAIVHU010000167.1 GCA_903905735.1 uncultured beta proteobacterium | reverse complement strand
GCCAATCAATAACCATCTTGAAATTAGGGATAGTTTCCCGTAAATTGACGGAAAACAGCAATTCCCAATTTGTAACAGTGTGTGAGCTGAACAGGCGAGCAGTTAGTTCTATCAGTCGTGGTGTCTGAATCGACCTGTCATGGACTGCTATGGCGGCTGATCAGATTGATCAAATCATCGCTACATTGCCGACTGCGGGACTGCTTATGCCAATGTCAGTTTGGAGGCGGTTCAGTAAGGCCAATGTCGGGAACGGGTGTTGGACTGGCACTCAAGGCGATGAAATTTTCGCTACATTGCTGCCAATTCCTCGGTATCGCCGAACGACTGCTCTGGAGCGGGCAGATCGGAAAGTTGTGTGACGGTGGTCAGCCTGAACCGAACCCCCAAATTTCGCGTCAAAGCATGTTGAAGGCGGGTGGTGGGGTTGCCGGGCGCAGGCCTCATTCGCGTGGCGTTGCGGGCGGCGCACCAAGGCCAATGGCGGCACCTGAGCGGCAGAAAACCCACGCCGTCACCCGCGAGCAAGCCGGTGAACGGCAACCCCGCCGCCCGCCTGGCGCCGCCACATCCACAGAAAAATTACTACATAATCTATAGCTTCCAGCGCTTATTAAAAAAGGGCAGGAGGTCAAAAAAGCATATAACTCAAGCCGCAGCCCGAGCCCTCTTTGCCGGTGCCCGCCGACGCGCAACGGCCTTCGCTGGCGCATGCTCTGGTAGCAGCAGCCGGATCAGCCCCTCGCACTCCATCTGCGACAGGTACACCGGCACCGGGTAGTTGCCTTCGGCCTCACGGCAGGCAGCGCGGGCCAGGGTCGGGATGTCCTCCTCGCGCAGCGTTGAAAGCGTGGCCGGGATGCCCAGGCGCTTGGCCAGGGCCTCGACGGCATCCACAAACCTGGCGGCAAGTGCGGCCACGGGCTCGGGCTTTTTGCCCACCTTGGCGCGCAGCGCCAGCGCAGCCAGTTGTGGCTGGATGGCGGGGCTCATGAAACGCAGCACATGCGCCAGCAGCATGGCGTTGGCCAGGCCATGCGGCGTGTGGTAGCGGCCACCCAACTGGTGTGCGATCGCATGCACATAGCCGACATTGGCTCGGGTAAAGGCTTGCCCCGCGTAGTTGGCCGCCAGCGCCATCTTCTCGCGGGCCGCCAGGTTCTGGCCGTTGGCATAAACCACGGGTAAGGCCTCAAAAATCATGCTGACTGCCGACAGCGCCATGCGGTCAGTAAAGCTTGTGCGCCAATGGCCAATGTAGGCTTCGATGGCGTGGGTGAGCGCGTCCATGCCGGTGGCGGCGGTGATGTCGGGTGGCAGGCCCACCATCAGGGTCGGGTCGAGTGCGGCCATGCGCGGCACGATGCGGGTGTCGGCGATCACCAGCTTGCGGTGCTTTTCGGGGTCTGAAATGACTGCGGCCACGGTCACCTCGGAGCCCGTGCCGGCGGTGGTCGGCACGGCGTAGATCGGCACCGGTGCGCGCAGGCCCTTGAAGTAGCCCGCCAGTTGCGCCGGATGTTTGTTGTTGGCCGCGGCCAGGGCAATGGCTTTGGCGGCATCCATGGCCGAGCCGCCGCCAAACGCCACGATGGCATCGCAGCCCTTGCTCTTGAACAGCGCCACGCCTTTTTCGATCAGCGCCACCGGCGCGTCAGGCAGCATCTTGTTAAACACCACATAGGCCGTGCCACCAGCCTTCAGGGCCGCCACCATCGGTGCCATCAGACCCAGCTTGGCCACTACCGGGTCGGTCACCACCAGAACGCGGGTGTGATCAAAGTCACAGATGGCCTGCCCGAGGCGCGCGCTGGCCCCGGGGCCGACTAGCATCGTGGGTTGCGGGATGGGCAGCAAGCGCGTGGCCACACCCACTGTGCGCATCAGCACAGACAAACCCGCCGCACGCGTGGCACCATTGAACAAATTAGTCACCATGATGAACGTCCTTATTTTTAAAATTGGGTACCGACTTAACCCATCGCAAACTGCCATGATGCACCGCGTGCGAGCATCCGTGTAGTTGCGCCACTCCAAACCAAAACCCGTTCAAGGTGCCCGATGAAAACAGTGATTGGTATCAGCTTGGGGTCCAGCGCCCAGAATTTTGAGTTCAACACCACGTTTCTGGGTGAGCCGTTGCACGTCAAGCGCCTGGGCACCGACGGCAGCCTGGCCAAAGCCACCAAGCTGATCAAGACCTGGGACAAGCGCGCCGCCGCCATCGGGCTGGGCGTGCTCAAAGACAGCTACAAGGCGGGCAGCCACCGGTTCATCGACAAAGACAGCTCCAAACTCAAATCGATCGCGGCCAAAGCCCCGATCACCATGGGTGGTCCGCTGGGTGACATTTTGCAGGAATGGGCGCTGCGCCACGCCCAAGTGGCGCTGGGCCACTACTTCAACAACGCCCGGGTGCTGTTCTTCTCGGGGCTGAAAAACTACAAACTGGCCATGAGCATGGCCGAATACACCGACAACCTGCGCTTTGCCGACCCGCTGCAGCTAGGGGTGCCGAAACTGCTGACCAGCCTGCAGGCCCTGCAGTTCTATGCCAGCGGCGCACATTACGTCAAGGACTGGTCGCTGCCGGCCGCGCTGTCCAGCGGCCCGGTGAAGGAATGGACGCGCTTCTTGCTGCGCAAAGCGGTGCAAAAAGCCAATGTCATCGTGGCACCGGTGCACGAGTTCGACGAATGTGGTCTCGAAGAACTGGCAGGCAAAACCATCCTCACCTCCACGGTGAGCGACGAGCGTATGGCAGGTTTTGCCGCCAAGGGCGTGCATCTGGTGATCGACGGCGCGCCGATCATAGAAGGCCACACGCTGGGCCCGGATTTGTTTGACGCGATGATCTGCGCCGCCACCGGCAAGGCACCCGAAGAGATTCTGGAGGACGACTACCTGGAGATCATCACCGAGCTGCAACTGCAGCCGCGCATCGTTTACCCGAACGGTTTCAAGCGGGTGAACCGCTTTGCGTTTGTGATCCACCCACTCTCTCAAGAGTATTTCAAGAAGGTCAAGCCGATTGACCTGCTCTCGCAAGTGTCGCCGCCGGTGCTGATGAATTCCCTGGAAAAAATCATGGCCTACGCGCCGCCGTTTGTGTATTCACACATCACCGGCATCCAGTCGCCCACCGGCGTGGAGGCCGAAGGCTGGCTGATCTCGGTGGGTGGTACGCCCAAGGAGATCATGCGCCACAGCCCGGAGTTCACCTACCGCCGCCTGCTGGATGCGGCCGACATGGCCAAACGCATGGGCGCGCAGATCATGGGGCTGGGCGCGTTCACCAAGGTGGTGGGGGATGCGGGAGTGACCGTGGCCAAGCGCTCGCCGCTGCCTATTACCACCGGCAACAGTTACAGCGCCTCGGGCGCGCTGTGGGCGGCGCATGACGCGCTTTTCCGGCTGAAACTGCTACCGGCACCCAAAGGCAAGGAGCGCGTCAAATTCAAGGCGATGGTGGTGGGTGCCACCGGGGCGATTGGCTCGGTGTGTGCACGCCTTATCGCCAAGGTGGCCACCGAGGTGTATCTGGTGTCACCCGAAACCGCCAAGCTGCTGGCCCTGAAAGCCTCCATCCTTAAAGAAACGCCCGATGCCAAGCTGTATCTGTCAGCCCGCGCCGACAAGGACATTGCCGACATGGACATGATCGTCACCGCCACCTCGGGCGCGGGCAAAAAGGTGCTCGACATCATGCAGGTCAAGCCCGGCTGCGTCATCACCGACGTGGCGCGTCCGCTGGACCTGCCCGCCAGCGAGGTGGCCAAGCGCCCGGATGTGCTGGTGATCGAGTCTGGCGAGATCCAGCTGCCCGGCGAACACATCCAGATGAAAAACATCGGCCTGCCCAAAGGTGTGGCCTACGCCTGCCTCGCCGAAACCATCGTGCTGGCGCTGGAAGGGCGGTTTGAAAACTTCACCGTGGGCCGCGCCATCGAGTGGGAAAAGGTGCGCGAGATTTACAAGCTCGGCCTGAAACACGGCATGCAGCTGGCCGCCATCAGCGGCGTGAACGGCCCGTTCAGCGACGACGACATCGCCCAGGTTCGCGAGCTGGCGCTGGCAGCCAGGGCGCGCAGCAAACGCAGCCGAACCAAAGTCACCCAAGCACCTCCAACGGCTGCCAAAAAAACTACCCTCACCCCCAGAAAGACCGCCCAAGATGCCGCATCGTAAATTTGAATCCAAAGGTGTCGCTGTTCCCAGCGGCCGACTCTCGCGCCTGGCGCGTTTTGGCGGTATGGCCGGTGGCATTGCCGGGGGCATGTTGCTCGACGGTGCCAAACAGTTTGCCCAAGGCAAGCGGCCCAGCGTGAGCGACCTGCTGCTGACCACCGCCAACGCCCTCAAGGTGACGGCCCAGCTGGCCCAACTGCGCGGCGCGGCGATGAAAGTCGGGCAGCTCATGTCGATGGATGCGGGCGACATGCTGCCGCCCGAAATGGCCGAGATTTTGGGCCGCCTGCGCTCGGACGCACAGCACATGCCGCAAAGCCAACTGCAGGCCGCGCTCAACGCGCACTGGGGCGTGGGCTGGCAGAAGAAGTTTGCCGAGTTTTCGTTCAAGCCGATGGCCGCCGCCTCGATCGGCCAGGTGCACCGCGCCAAAACGCTGGACGGGCGCGACCTGGCCATCAAGATCCAGTACCCCGGCGTGCGCCACAGCATTGACAGCGACGTGAACAACGTGGCTTCGCTCATGCGCCTGTCAGGCGTGTTGCCCAAAACGCTGAACATCGCTCCCATGTTGGCCGAGGCCAAGCGCCAGCTGCACCAGGAGGCGGATTACAAACGCGAGGGCGAGTACCTGCACCGCTTTGCCGGGCTGCTGGCCGACTCGCCGGAGTTTCTGGTGCCCAAGCTGCATCCCGACTTGACCACGCTGAGCGTGCTGGCCATGGACTATGTGGAAGGTGTGCCGGTCGAATCGCTCACCGACGCACCGCAGGAGCAGCGCGATCGGCTCATGACGCTGCTGGTGGGCCTGTTGTTCCGCGAGCTGTTCGAGTTCCGGCTCATGCAGACCGACCCCAACTTTGCCAACTACCGCTACAACACCACCACCAAGCAACTGGTGCTGCTGGACTTTGGTGCCACGCGCGAGTTCCCGCCCGAAATGCCGCAGGACTACCGCCGCCTGATGAACGCGGGCCTGGCCGGTGACCGCGAAGGCGCGCGCCGGGCCATGATCGACATCAGCTTCTTCACCGAAGCCACCCCGGCGCACTACCAGGCTGCGGTGGTGGATATGTTTGAGCTGTCGCTGGACCCGCTGCGCGACGATGCACCGTTTGACTTTGGCAGCACCGACATCGCCGTGCGCCTGCGTGACGGCGGCATGGCGATTGGCCAGGAGCGTACCTTCTGGCACATCCCGCCGATGGACACGCTGTTTTTGCAGCGCAAGTTTGGCGGCGTGTACATGCTGGCCTCACGCCTGAAGGCGCGGGTGAATGTGCGCGCGCTGATGCAGCCGTATCTTTGAGATATTTTGCTACATGAACGATAGCTGCTTGCGTTTATGGATAAGGGCTACAGGCTATTTTTCTATATAAAACCAGCCTGAGCCGGTGGGCCGACAAGCAGGCGATGCGCAGTCGTCAGCAGGCCCTTGCCCGACAAGCCGCGGATGGCGTTGCGCCTGTCAAAGGGATGTGTGTTCACTTCGCTGGATTGGTCCGCCGCTTCGATGCAAATCCAAATAATTCCCAACAAAAGCGCGTCAGTCGCTAGAATTTCGCCACTCAAAAATGACAGGTCGCTCAAGCGACCCCGGCAGATGCCACGCGAGAAGCGCACCTGCCAGCTCCCCTCGTTGGAATGGTGTTTCGGTGACCCGAATTGTTGACCCGGAGATTCACACGCCCCTTTCCAACCTCTGACAAGGAGAGCTCTCATGGCCAAGAAAGCACTTTGCATCGGCATCAATAACTAGTGCTTGACCGGAAACCCTCATTTTTCAAAAATAGTTATGCCTAAAATTTAGGCATATAGGGTTTACCCTTGGTTCTTCTAACTTCAGACATCCTGATCCGCTAGGCACGATGGTTGGCACATCAGACGAGGCGGAACATCATTTTCGCGCCGGTTTCGGGGTGACAGAATTCCTCGGCTGTCAGGTCTGACAACAAGAGGCTCAAGGCTTTGTCATGCGCCGGCG
>CAIVHU010000166.1 GCA_903905735.1 uncultured beta proteobacterium | reverse complement strand
GTTTGTTTGAACACGGCAACTTTCTCGATGTAATTACGGCTGAAATCCGTAAAGCCGTCGTAATCAATATTTTCAACTAAAGTGCCATCGTTGATTCCATATGTTTGGCAGATTTACGCACGCGGATCAGGAAATCTGCACGTAGTCGATTGCCGCACCCAAGCCCACCGCATCGGCAATGTTGCCGGTGCCAGCCTCAAACTTGTTGGGAATCGGCTGGAACACGGTTTTCTCAAACGTCACATCGGCGATCATGTTGCCACCACCCTGCCAGGGCGGCATGTCCTCAAACAGCGTGCGCTTGCCCCAAAGTGCGCCGATGCCGGTCGGGCCAAATACCTTGTGGCCGGAGAAGACAAAGAAGTCCGCTCCGATGTCCTGCACATCCACTTGCATGTGCGACACCGACTGCGCGCCGTCCACCAGCGCGATGGCCCCGGAGCGCTGTGCCATTTCGACAATCTGCTTCACCGGCACGACGGTCCCGAGCGCGTTGGAGACCTGCGTGACCGACACGACCTTGGTGCGGTCATTGAGCAGCTTGGCGTATTCGTCGAGCAGCACTTGACCGGAGTCATCTACCGGGATCACCCGCAGCCGGGCACCCTTGGCGGATGCCAGTTGTTGCCACGGCACGATGTTGGCGTGGTGCTCCAGGTGGCTGACGATGATCTCGTCACCCTCACTCACATGTTGCCCGCCCCAGCTTTTGGCCACCAGGTTGATGGCTTCGGTGGTGCCGCGCACAAAAATCACCTCGTTCACATCGGGCGCGTTGATGAAGGCGCGCACCTTCTCGCGTGCTGACTCATAGGCATCCGTGGCGCGTGCCGCCAGCTCATGCGCGGCGCGGTGGATGTTGGAGTTTTCGTGGGCGTAGAAGTAAGACAGACGGTCAATCACCGACTGCGGCTTTTGTGTCGTGGCGGCGTTGTCAAACCAGACGATCTGGCGGCCATTCACGCGTTCCTGCAGGATCGGGAAATCGCGCCGGATGGCGTTCACGTCAAACGGTGGGTGCTGGTCCGAACCCACTACAGGAACGGTAGCGCCGGGTGCAGCTTTGGCGGGGGTGATATGGCCGCTGGGCAATACAACCGCGTCCACAAAATAGTATTTGGGCTCGGTGGTGATCACGCCTGCGGGCACCGGTTCAGCCGAAGCGCTTGGTGCTGCTGCATCGGGACGTTCCGGTGCAGCAGAGGCATACGCCGGTGCTGACTGGGGCGTCGCTGGCGCGGCAAATCCAGCGGGCACGTCCAGCGCGGGCTGCGCTGCCTGTGGCCTGGCGTAAGACCGCTGGGCGTCAATTGCTGGCGACTCATACACCGGTTGCGCAAAGTCAATGTTGGAAAACCCGTCCTGGATGGCCGAAGTGGATGAGAACCCACCTGCCGAAGGGTGACCAAACCCATCGTTCAGGAAGTAATACGGCGAGGCATTGGCAAGTGGTGAATGGTTGGCTTCAGACGCCGAGGCGCCCGAGGCTTCAGGCACACCCAATACACCACTACCAAAACGCGGTTCATATGCAGGCAGTTGCGTGACCAAGGTGTCTGGCAGACCATTGCCCGCTTGCGCATGAGGTAACAGCGAAGGCACGCGATGGGCCAAAGACAGCACCGGTGTCGGTGAAGCCGGAATCAGGTTGGTGCCGGGCAACACACCTTGTGGAACAGGTGTGCCAGGCACAACAGGGCCAAAGCCAGCAGGGCTGCTCAGGGGGGAACCGGCAGGGGCCAGGTTGGCCGGCGCTTGTACGCCCGCCGTCCTGGATTGCTCGCCCGGCAACGCGCCAAAGAGGGCGGAGGCCATGCTGGCGATCACGTTTGGGTCGAACAGTGACGACAAGCCGGCCTGCGATGGCGCCTGCGCCCCCGTGGAAGGGGTTAAAGCGGTAGTCATGATGGCCGCTTATTTGTAGGTGTCAGCGTAGTCGTGGTACTTGCCAACTTCCACGTCGTCCAGCACCGCCAGCGCATCCGGGGTCAGCACGGCCAGTGAGCAATACAGGGAAATCAGGTAACTCGAGATCGCCTGATCGTTGATGCCCATGAAACGTACCGACAGGCCGGGGCTTTGTTCACCCGACAGACCGGGCTGGAACAGGCCAATGACACCCTGACGCTTGTCACCCACACGCAGCAGCAGAATCTTGCTCTTGCCGTCAGCCACCGGAATTTTGTTGGATGGGATCAGCGGAATGCCGCGCCAGGTGATGAACTGAGAACCAAACAGGCTTACCGTGGGCGGCGGTGTGCCACGGCGGGTGGCTTCGCGGGCAAAAGCAGCAATCGCTTGCGGGTGGGTCAGGAAAAAAGCCGGCTCTTTCCAGACCTTGGTCAGCAGTTCGTCGAGGTCGTCCGGGGTTGGCGCGCCAGTCAGTGGGAAGATACGTTGCTCATCG
This sequence comes from uncultured beta proteobacterium, assembly GCA_903905735.1. GTDB lineage: Bacteria > Pseudomonadota > Gammaproteobacteria > Burkholderiales > Burkholderiaceae_C > Rhodoferax. The sequence continues at coordinate 9,126 of CAIVHU010000166.1, read as the reverse complement.
GTCACTTGCGACAGCAGGCCGTAGTCCGGGTTGTTGATGAGTTCGCTTTCCTGGTTTTCCTTGATGGTCTCAATCGTCAGGCGCAACTGTTCCTTGATTTGGTCATGCGGGCTGCTGTACAAGTCGGAAATGCGGGTGTGTACATCCAGGATGGTGCTGACGGCGTTGAGGAAGTATTCGCGCGGCTTCTCGTCGTAGTTGACAAAGGTGCGGGGCAACTGGTTCTCGGTCTGGCGCGCGGTGCAGGTGACCTTGATCGACTCGGGGTCCTTGACGGTGTTGAGGCGGAAGATACCGGCTTCCACAGGCACCCATTGCAACAAATGCGTCAGCCAGCGTGGCGAAATGGTGGAGAGTTGCGCCGTGGTTTTGGTGGCGTTGGCCAGTTGGCGTGCGGCGTTGTCGCCCAGCGTGGTGTGGGTTGTGTGTTTGGTCATGTAGGACTCCGGGACAGGTTAAAAAAAGGAAACAAATGCGGTAGCCAAGCCCTGCTGATTGAGCAGCCTGGACGGGTATCAAAAACTGTTGAGAAGTTGGATGGCGAACAGGTCGGGTTGGACTTAGCCTCCCACCGAATCGTGCTGCGCGCGTGCCTGCGTGATCACGGTACCCGCCGGTACGTCGTGGGTCACCCAGACGTTGCCGCCAATACTGGCCCCGCGTCCGATCGTGACGCGTCCCAGTACCGTGGCACCGGCGTAAATGACAACTTCGTCTTCGACGATTGGGTGGCGTGGCTGGCCTTTGAGGGGTTTGCCGTTGGCATCTGTCGGAAAGCTCTTGGCCCCCAGCGTGACCGCCTGGTAAATCCGCACCCGCTCACCAATGATGGCGGATTCACCAATCACGACGCCGGTGCCGTGATCGATGAACAAACCGGCGCCAATGCTGGCTCCCGGGTGGATGTCGATACCGGTCTGCCCGTGCGCCAATTCGGCCACGATGCGCGCCAGCAGCGGCACACCCAGCACGTAAAGCTGATGCGCCAGCCGGTGATGAATCATGGCCAGAATGCCTGGATAACACAGCAGCACCTCATCGACACTGCGTGCTGCCGGATCGCCGTCATACGCAGCCAGCACATCCGCATCGAGCAGACTACGGATCTTCGGCAGGGCCAGCGAGAAATCCTGCACCAGCTTCACCGCATCGGTCTCCATGCCCAGCGCGTCCTGATAAGGTTGGTGCCGCACCGCGTAGTGCAGTTCCAGACGCACCTGCACCAGCAGTGCGTGCAACACGCTGTCGAGAGTGTGGCCAACGTAGAAATCTTCACTTTCCTGGCGCAAATCGGTCGGGCCTAGGCGCATCGGAAACAACACGCCACGCAAGCCGTCAATGATTTGCGCCAGCGCCTCGCGTGAGGGCAACTCGCGGCCACCAGGTTCGGTGGAACGTTTTTGCGAGGCCCGCCAGCGTTGGCGCACACCGGCCAGTTCTTCAACGACTTGTTTGAGGTCAAACACCGGCGGTCGAAACTCGCCAGGTCGCAGGGCAATCACGCTCATGCTGCAACCGCTGGTGCGGGCTCCACTGCCAGACCTGCTGCGTCAAACAGGCCCTCAAACAGGACGGAACTCAGATAGCGCTCGCCAGAGTCGGGCAGAATGACCACAATGGTTTTGCCAGCGTTCTCCGGGCGATGGGCCAGCCGCACCGCCACCGCAGTGGCTGCGCCGCAAGAGATACCCGACAGAATGCCTTCTTCACACGCCAGGCGCCGGGCAAACAGCACCGCGTCTTCGTTGCTGACCTGTTCGACGGCATCAAGCAGCGACAAGTCCAGCACATCTGGCACAAAACCGGCACCAATGCCCTGGATCTTGTGCGGGCCGGGTTTGACTTCTTCACCGGCGAGGGTTTGGCTGATCACCGGGCTGGCCACCGGCTCCACCGCCACCGAGGTGATGGCCTTGCCCTGGGTGTTCTTGATGTAGCGCGAGATGCCGGTGATGGTGCCGCCGGTGCCCACGCCAGAGACCAGGATGTCGATCTGTCCGTCGGTGTCCTGCCAGATTTCCGGGCCGGTGGTGGCTTCGTGGATCGCCGGGTTGGCCGGGTTCTTGAATTGCTGCAGCAACACGTACTTGGAGTCACTGGCGGCAATTTCTTCGGCTTTGGCAATCGCCCCCTTCATGCCCTTGGCGCCTTCGGTCAGTACCAGTTTGGCACCATAAGCCAGCAGCAGCTTGCGCCGCTCGATGCTCATGGTGTCGGGCATGGTCAGGGTGATCGGGATGCCACGCGCTGCAGCCACAAACGCCAGCGCGATGCCGGTATTGCCGCTGGTGGGCTCCACAATTTCTTTGCCGGGGCCGAGCAGACCACGTTTTTCGGCGTCCCACACCAGCGCGGCGCCGATGCGGCATTTGACCGAATAGGCCGGGTTGCGACCTTCGATCTTGGCCAGCACGGTGGCACCAGCACCGTCGGTGACGCGGTTGAGCTGGATCAGCGGGGTGCGGCCGATCGACAGCGAGTTGTCTGCGTAGAAGTTGGTCATGGTTTGTCCTTCGTGGTGGGTTGGTTAATCCTGGACCCAGGGCAGGTTGTGGGCGCGCCAGCCGCCCAGATTACCCCGGTGCCGTTGTTCGTCGATCTCGCCTTCAAAACCTTCGAGCACGTTGAAGACGCGGGTGAACCCGGCCTTGGCAGCAGCTTCGGCTGCGAGATCTGAGCGCTTGCCGCTGCGGCACAGCAGCAAGACAGTGGCGTCTTTGGTCGTCTTGGCTTCGAGCTCGCGAACAAAACGCGGGTTACGCGTCATGGCCGTGCCGCTGGCCCAAGCCACATGCAGGCTGCCGGGCACGTGGCCTACAAACTTGCGCTCTTCGGTGGTGCGCACGTCGACCAGCGCCGCCTGGCCGGTGGAAAACAGCTCCCAGGCTAGCTGGGGTGGCACGCCTCCTGCATAGCTCAGGCCGGTGGCCAGCGCCACCGAGCGGATGGAAGCCAGCGCGTCGGCATGGCTGTGGGTGTCTATGGCGGTGTTCATTGTTGATGCCCTTCTTTCCATTGAGTGTTGGGACGGAACCATCTTTGAGACGCAACTGACGCGACTTTAAAGATGGCTTTATCAAACTCAAACGACGGATTTTTTCGTTGTAAATATCAAAATCGTCTAACGGCCTTTGTCATTTACACGGCGTGGTGGCAACGGCAAAGCCGGCCCCGAAAAAGCTGGGGCCTGACGCGTTGCCAGACAGTTTGCAAGGGGCTGTTTAGCTGTCCAGCGCCTGTGCCACGACCTGCTGGGTCAAGGTCGGCACAAACATCTCGATGAATGCGTAGGCGTACTTGGCCAGCCACTGGCCCTTGCGGATGCCCAGACGCGTCACGTTGACCTGAAACAAGTGACCCGCATCGAGCATGCGCAACTGCCTGTCGCGCTCTGGATCCAGCGCAATGGAGGCCACAATGCCCACACCCATCTCCAGTTCGACGTAGGTCTTGATCACATCGGCGTCCATGGCCGTCAGCACCACCTCGCAGCTCAGGCCTGCTGCAGTGAATGCCTCGTCAATGTGGGCACGACCGGTATAACCCAGTTCATAGGTGATCAAGGGATAACGGGCAAGGTCCTGCAATGTCACTGGCTGCCTCAGGTCAAGCAAGGGGTGATCCGGCGGTACCACGATGCTGTGCGTCCAGTGGTAGCAGGGCAAGGTGACAATTTGCTCGAAACCGGCGAGCGCCTCCGTGGCCACACCGATGTCCGCCTCACCGGACAACAGCATGGCTGCCACCTGCTTGGGAGATCCCTGGTGCAAGTGCAGTGCAACACGTGGATAACGCTGCCGAAAATCCTTCACCACATGCGGCAGGGCATAACGGGCCTGCGAGTGGGTGGCGGCAATCGACAGTCGCCCGTCTTCCCGGCCTTGCAATTCGTGACTGGCGCGCTTGATGTTTTCAGCTTCATGGAGCAAGCGCTCGACATACGGCAGCAGCGCTGCGCCAGGCGGTGTCAGACCTGTCAGGCGTTTGCCGGCGCGCACGAAAATTTCAACACCGAGTTCGTCTTCGAGCTCGCGCACCTGGCGGCTGACGCCTGGCTGCGAGGTGTGCAGCGCGTCTGCCACCTCGGTCAGGTTGAAGCCGCAGCGCACGGCCTCGCGGATGTACCGCAGTTGCTGAAAGTTCATGGATGGGCCAATGCCTGCGACAGATCCGCGAGCAAATCATCGATATGTTCAATGCCAATGGACAGGCGCACGGCGTCTTCAGGCACCCCGGCCTTGATCAGCTCTTGAGGCGACAGCTGACGATGCGTCGTCGACGCCGGGTGCGTGGCCAGTGACTTGGCGTCCCCAATGTTGACCAGTCGCGTGAACAGTTTCAATGCATCCAGAAAAGCCGCGCCCGCCTGGCGGCCTTCACCACCGGTTGCTGACTTGACGCCAAAGGTCAGCAGCCCCGAGCCCTTGCCGCCCAGATACTTCTGTGCCAGCGCATGGTCAGGGTGATCACTCAGACCGACGTAGTTGACCCACGACACCTTTTCCTGCTTCTGCAGGAATTGGGCGACAGCCAGCGTGTTGTCATTGATGCGGTCCATTCGCAGCGCCAGGGTCTCGATACCTTGCAGGATCAGAAAAGCATTGAACGGTGACAGCGCAGCACCAGTGTTGCGCAGCGGCACCACGCGGGCGCGACCAATGTAGGCGGCAGCGCCCAGCGCCTCGGTGTAGACCACACCGTGGTAGCTGGCATCGGGCTCGTTCAGGCGCTTGAAGCGGGCCTTGTGTTCAGCCCACGGGAACTTGCCCGAGTCCACAATGGCACCGCCAATGCTGGTGCCGTGGCCACCGAGGTATTTGGTCAGTGAATGCAGCACGATGTCAGCGCCATGCTCAAACGGGCGCAGCAGGTAGGGGGTGGCCACCGTGTTGTCCACAATCAGCGGCACCCCGTGGTGGTGGGCCATGTCCGCAATCGCGGCAATGTCGGTCACTGTGCCTTGCGGGTTGCTCAGCGATTCGATGAACACCGCCTGGGTCTTGTCGTCAAACAGGGCTTCGAAACTGGCCAGATTGCGCGGGTCGGCAAAACGGGTGGTGATGCCTGACAGCGGCAAGGTGTGTGCAAACAGGTTGTAGGTGCCGCCGTACAAAGCCGTGCTGGCGAAGATCTTGTCACCTGCTTCGGCAATGGTCTGGAGCGACTAAGTCACCGCCGCCTGCCCCGAGGCCAGCGCCAGCGCGGCGATGCCGCCTTCGAGTGCGGCCAGGCGTTGCTCCAGCACGTCGTTGGTCGGGTTCATGATGCGGCTGTAGATGTTGCCCGGCACTTTCAGGTCGAACAGGTCGGCGCCGTGCTGGGCGCTGTCAAAGGCGTAGGCGGCGGTCTGGTAGATCGGCACCGCTACCGCCTTGGTGGTGGGGTCGGGGCTGTAACCCGCGTGAACAGATTGGGTTTCAAATTTCCAGGCTGTGGACATGGTGTGTTCCTGATGGCAAATGCTATTGTTTATTTAGTTTCTAACGGATTGATGCATATGGGCTAGATGCAGAAAAGCATGTTTCCTTTATGGGCAGATGCTATGGCCCACTGCCACTTGAAGGCGGGCTGAAACTGGCTGTTGGCGCCATGTGGACCAAGGCCGAGATGTGCAGAGCGCAGCTCTGGCAAACCCCAGGCTTTGGCGGTGACAGCCAGCAAACGTGCCAGCGCAGGGTTCGGCACCCTAATTGAGTGATTCGACATGCTCATTTTTTGCCCCTTCAGATGTGTGACAGCACGAGAGTGCCAAGGCACCGACCTATTTGTTCGTGTAAATCTGGTCAAAGTAACCGCCATCGACAAAGTGCTCCTTGGCTGCCTTGGTCCAGCCACCAAAGGCTTCGTCGATGGTGAACAGCGTGATCTTGGGCAACTGTTTGACGTATTTGGTCTGGAACTTTTCCGATATGGGGCGATAGAAGTTCTTACCGGCAATGTCCTGACCTTCTTCCGAATAGAGGTATTCCAGATACGCGGTCGCCACAGCACGAGTGCCCTTCTTGTCCACGTTTTTGTCCACCACAGTCACGGGCGGCTCGGCCAGAATGCTCAAGGACGGGTAAACGATGTCCACCTTGCCACCAAACTCCTTCTCCAGCAGATGAGCTTCGTTTTCCCAACTGATGAAGACATCGCCCTGGTTTCGCTGCGCAAAGGTGATGGATGAGCCACGTGCACCGCTGTCAAGCACCGGTACGTTCTTGTACAGCGCCTGCACAAAGTCTTTGGCTTTGGCGTCGCTGCCGAGTTTGCGTTTGGCAAATTCCCAGGCCGCCAAATAGTTCCAGCGCGCACCACCCGAGGTTTTGGGGTTGGGGGTGATGACGCTGACACCCGGCTTGATCAGGTCGTCCCAATCCTTGATCCCTTTGGGGTTACCCTGGCGTACCACCAGCACGATGGTTGATGTGTAAGGCGAGGAGTTGTGCGGCAGACGTTTTTGCCAGTCGGCCACGATCCAGTCTCCGTTATTGTGTATAGCGTCGATGTCGCCCGCCAGCGCCAGTGTCACCACGTCGGCATCGAGGCCGTCAATGACGCTATGGGCTTGTTTGCCCGACCCGCCGTGCGACTGCTTGATGATGACGTCCTGGCCGGTCTTGGCTTTCCAGTGTTTGACGAAGGCTGTGTTGAACTCTGCATAGAGTTCACGGGTCGGGTCGTAAGAGACGTTGAGCAGTGTCACGGCAGGCTGGGCCTGGGCAGCCAGACTGCTGGCAGCCAGTACAGCTGCGGTGGCGAGACTAAAAACTCGGCGGGAAATGCGGTGCGTCGGCTTCATAGTTATGTCCTCAGAATGAATTGCTTAGGTGCAACGAAACCGATTCTGGGAGACATCCGTTCAAACCGGAACTACTGAATAATCATTTCCTTATTACAAATTCATTCATAGAAGCCAGCTGCTCCAGAGCACATTTCAGCGCCGTAGGGCCAACCACCGGGGCGACCACAAGGGTACGCTCACGGCCCGACTGGGCTTACCGCATCGCCATCACGCAGTTCACGGCGCAGAACCTTGCCGATGTCGCTCTTCGGCAATGGCTCACTGCGAAACTCAATCACGCGCGGCATCTTGTACCCGGTTAAATGGCGCTTGCAGTGCGCAAGTACATCGGCTTCGGTCAGCGTTGGCGTGTTCGGCACGATCACTACCTTGACCACCTCACCGGAGTGCTCATCGCTCATACCGATCGCCGCAGCCTCGAGCACATCCGGGTGCATCGTCAAAACGTCCTCAATCTCATTGGGAAACACCTTGAACCCAGAGACCACAATCATGTCCTTCTTGCGATCGGTGATGCGGAAGTTTCCCTGCTCATCCATCATGCCCATGTCCCCGGTGCGCAGCCAACCGGCAGGCATCAACACATTGGCACTCTCCTCTGGCTGATTCCAATAGCCCTTCATGACTTGCGGGCCGCGCAAGCAGATCTCTCCGACCTGTCCCGGTGTGACAGGGGAGCCGTTGTCATCGAGAATGACCGCTTCCGTGCTCGGCAGGGGAACGCCGATCTGGCCGCTCCATTCCTGAACGGTGACCGGGTTAGCGATGGCCACGGGCGCGCTTTCCGTCAGGCCGTACCCTTCGACCAGTGGCACGCCGGCACGCTCCTTCCAGCGGTGCGCCACCACTTGCTGCACCGCCATCCCACCGGCCACCGCCAGCTTCAACGGGCGCAGGTCGACCGCAGCAAACCCCGGTGCGTCCAGCAACGACCGAAACAGCGTGTTGACGCCGATGATCGCGGTGAAACGCGTGCCCACAAGCACTTTGAGAAACGCCGGCATGTCGCGGGGGTTGGCAATCAGCACGGCTTGAGCGCCCTTGTTGAAGAAAGACAGCGCCCCAGTGAGTGCGAACACGTGGTACATCGGTAGCGGCAAGATCAGGGTCTCCTCGCCGTCGTTCAGGTTGGGTGACACCCAAGCGCCAACCTGGAGCACGTTGGCCACCATGTTGCCATGGCTGAGCATCGCACCTTTGGCTACGCCTGTGGTTCCTCCGGTGTATTGAAGAAAGGCCAAGTCGTCGTGGCTGAGTGCGACCTCATCGAGCGTCTGAGATCGTCCCACTGATAAGGCATGTCTGAAGCTTACTGCGCCCGGCAGCTGCCAGGCTGGCACCAGCTTCTTTACATGCTTAACCACGCCATTCGTCAGCAACCGCTGCAACGGCGGCAGCAAGTCACCAACCTGGGTCGTGACCACAGTGCTCACCTGGGTAGCCTCGACCACCTGCTCCAGGGTATGTGCAAAGTTCTCCAAAACCACGATGGCCCGGACATCGGCATCGTTGAGCTGTTGCTCGAGCTCGCGCGGCGTGTAGAGTGGATTTACGTTGACCACCACCATACCGGCGCGCAGTACGCCAAACAACGCCACCGGGTACTGCAGCAGGTTTGGCATCATCAAGGCGACCCGGTCGCCACGCCGAAGGTTGGTGGCTTTCTGCAGCCAACCGACGAACGCGCGGCTGGTGTCGTCGATCTCGCTAAAGCTCATCGACGCGCCCATTGAGCGGTAGGCCGGAAGATCGGCAAAGCACTTACAGCTGATGGCCAGCATGTCAGCCAGTGAGGAGTATTGGTGAATGTCGATCTCAGCCGGCACACCCGCTGGGTATTGACTGAGCCAAGGCTTGTCCATATGCTCCCTCTTCGATGTTGCAGGCAGGCACGCCTAGTTCGCATCTGTGTGTCACTATGCTACGGGAAATGAAACCAGCATTGCGTGAAATCAGGCTCCCTGTGCTTGCGGCACAGGTGCCAATTCGCGGTTTCTTATCAATTGTTGCAAAGAAGGCCGCGTCAACGCGGGCCATGGCTGCCATTGACTGGTTTGGAGCGAGCAGTTTGGCTACCCAAATGTCGTTTGTGGGTCTAGTGGACCCAGCCACAACCGCCGGAAGCTGATCTTCAAAACTCAACGTCAAGTTCGGAGAAAATCGTAGACCCGGTTCGCAGCGCAATGTAGAGATGTACATTGCGCTGCCTATGCACAGTTTGAAACTATGCACAGTTGACGGTTTTTCTCCGGCCCAAATGGCATATTTACGTGGCTGCAGCCATGAGTGGGTTCGATTTATCTGGACATAGTTTTGTCGATGTTGTGAAGTGGTGTCTC
>CAIVHU010000165.1 GCA_903905735.1 uncultured beta proteobacterium | reverse complement strand
TCCTCGTATCGGCGTTGGGCCAGGTCGCAGTCGTATTGGGCACGCTCAATGCGCATTTGCCACTGTCGCATGATGGCCTGATCGCGTTGCTCAAGGTTAGCCAGAGCTGCCAAGGCCAATTCCAGTTCGGCCGGTTTGAGATCTGAGCGGGGGGCGATCAGTAATGAGCGTCCCTACCGCAATCCATCACGGCTGTGGGCGATCCAATGAAACCGTCAAGCATGCGCAAAAGTCCTTGTTCATTCGGGACATGCCATCCCATGGCAAGAGTGTTGCCATTCACCTGAATGTGCCTCGCTTGCGATGCAAACTTTGTAATCAGACGTTCACGGTACAAGAGAAGGTCAAGGTACGCAAGAAACCCCGGTTTGACGAGATCCACATGGAGCGCCTTTATTGCATGCTGTCAGTGATGGCCGAAGACGACTTCGAAATCAGGATTCAGTCCAGGCAGGTCAACTTGGGTGCTGACCTATCCACCCTGGAGGCTGATTTGGACGCAGGAAAGTTTGAACCGGTCAAATCCTGAAATCTACCGGAAAATCCGGATGCCCCAAAAAAATCATTCTCAAACGTGCCGCCTGAGAATATAAGAATCAAGATCGGGCGGGCTTTTGATTAAACTGCGCCAAGTGTCGCCGCACACCCTGGAAAACAGTGATAGCCAACTCCTCCGAGAAGCCGACTGGCAATCGCTGCTCAACTGCGGCCAGCGCCCCATCCAGGCGTTGCGTCATGTCCTGCATGGCATCCCAGGCACCTTCCACACCGCTGCGTTTGGCCAGCGCTTCCCAGTGACGGCGTTGAATCTCTGACAGTTCGTAATGTGCGGTCTTGCCACGCACAGCCATGGCCAGCTTTGTCTTTTTGTTCTGCAGGGCGTGTGGACCTGTCCCGATCAGTGGCCATGCCGAAAGCACGTCGTACAAGGGCGTCATCCGATAGCGGCCACCAGGCAACACAAACAGCGAAAAGTTCTTGGCATGGCCGTCAATGGCGGCCAGAAACCAAAACAGCAGTTGGGCGCACAAAAAATTGCGCCCATCTTCCTGGAAGGCTTCGCCGCCCTTGAGCACCTCCAGGCATGCCTCGATACCGGGCCCGCCCCTCTGCTCATACTTTTGGTCAACGGAAACGCCCTTTGCCTGGCAAAAGTCCTCCTGGGGCAACCGGGCAATCCAGCCATCCGGTTGCCAGCGACGATCAAAGCGTTTGACGACCAGTACCCTGCGTGCACCCACATCTTGAATCCGGCACTCAGCCACCGGCAAGCCAAGCTCCTGCACAATCTGGTTGCAAAGCCATTCATTCTCAACAGACAACCGCAGGTCCAGGTTGCGCCCCGGGGTGATTCCGATGGGTGGCTTGAGAATGTGCGTTGTGGGTGTGGCTCCCAAGGGTCGGCACCATTGGCCGTTCACCTGGAGCAGCGCCGTTTTTTCTTGCGCCCCTGCGATAGACAATCGCAAGTCTTCTTCATCGTCTTGCGCACCCAGACCTGCTTCGGAGCCCAGCGTAGCCAAAAGTTTCTCAAGCTGTTCGGGACCAAGAGCCTCATACCTGAGCTGATCAAAGCCCTCAGGCCTCACCCCGGGTGGCAGCAGTTGCACTGCACCCACGCAGTCCCGGCCAACGGCTTGTAACAGCGCAAACGCGTCCGTGCCTTTGGTCCGGAACCGGGTGCAGATGCGCTTGCGAATGCCCTCGCTATCTGGCAGCAGGTTGTCAAAGTAATTGCGTACCGCGTCGCCTTCCAGCCGGTTGCTTGCCGTAAAGGGCAGCGACAGAGAAAGCGCACGGCTACGCGCAGATGCACGCCACGACGGCGCATAGTCCAATCGGTGGCTACCGGTACGCCCGACGCTCCAGGTGCCGACCCATTCACCATTCATCCAGATGCAAAGTGCGCCCATCACCACTCACCTGCAGGGCCGGTGGCGGGTGGTTGCGTATCGCGCAAGACCAGATCGACCCCCAAAACCTTCAGCAAATTCAGCAGTTGCCCGGCACTGACCGCTGCAGGATTGCGCTCGATCGCCGCGATGCGTGACTGCGACAAGCCCAGCTTGACGGCCAAGTCCGCCTGGCTAAGTCGGCGCACTTTGCGCAGGGACCGCAGTTGCGGCGCCAACTGGTCCGCGATGGAGATGAGATAGTCCATGGCCAAATACCACCTTTAAGTAATATTGTCAGTTTATCACCTAAAGATAATAATGAACAAATATCACAGTAAAGTGATATGGCGGGAGGGGCGGTGAGGGTGTGTGGATTGCGGGTCGGACCTGCCCCGGAGGGGCCCGCAATGACAGCCGTTTTGCGTCTCGCGGACCCTTGTCTGTCATACTGGGCACCTTGATGTCATCCTGCGCCCCGGCTGTCATGCCGGACTCGATCCGGCATCCAGTGCACCTCATCATCCAGCCGCATGCCCTACTACATCTACATCATGGCCAGCGGCAAAAACGGCACTTTGTACATCGGCGTGACCAACAACCTGGTACGCCGCGTTAATGAACATCGCACCAACGCCATCGACGGCTTTACCCGCCAATACGGCGTGCACCGACTGGTGTGGTTTGAGGCCACCGACGACATCGCCACAGCCATTCAGCGTGAAAAACAACTCAAAAATTGGAAGCGTGACTGGAAACTGGCGCTGATCGAACAAGCCAACCCAGGGTGGCTGGACTTGTATGACAGCTTGCTGTGAGGCACCGGGGCCATGGATTGCGGGTCGGTGCCCGCAATGACACATCCAGATGCCATGGATTGCGGGTCGGGCCTGCCCCGGACGCCGATCCGGGCAGGGCTCAGTTGAATCAAGACCGCTTCGCCCAATAATTGGGGCGACGCCGTTGATTAGCCACAGCAATAATCCTCAGCTCGTCATCTTGCCCAAGGTAGTACATGACGCTGTACGGAAATCTTCGAAACGGCTACGTCAGGCGGTTTGTTCGCAAGGCAGTACCCGCCAATGGGTTTTCGCGAATGATCTTTAGAACTCTTTCAAATTCAGTCACAAAAGCCATGCCCAAGCCGACCCCCGCTCGGCCTGAATAGAAAGCCGCAGCTTCACTCAATTCTGCCAAGGCCAAAGGAACGATAACGGACTTCACTGCATGCTTGCTCGCAGCTCGCTGATGGCAGCCTCGACTGGTATGCAAACTGCATCGCCCGTTTCAACCTGCGCGATCCGACTCTCCATCTCATCAGCCCAGGCCTCATCGATCTCATTGTCTTCGTCCAAGCTCGACAACAGCACGCGTGCAAAAGCGGCTCGCTCGCCAGCCGACAGCTTAAGTGCTTCGATCTCGAGTAGTTCAAGTCGGTTACACATTGCCATATCTCCTTCATGCGCAGATCACGCGCCTTAATTTCTCGTGATTCTAAAGAGGACCAAACCCGGTATCCAGTACTGCGGGGCCTGGCGTTGTCGTTGCGCAGCCCGGATCGGTGTCCGGGGTCGGCGCGATCCGCAATCGATGCAAGGGCGCCACGTCTCTAAAAGCGAAATGGCCCGTCGCATGGGCACCAGCCGCACGCAGCTCGAGCGCCTGATTTACCCGCCAATACGGCGTGCACCGACTGGTGTGGTTTGAGGCCACCGACGACATCGCCACAGCCGTTCAGCGTGAAAAACAAATCAAAAATTGGAAGCGTGACTGGAAACTGGCGCTGATCGAACAAGCCAACCCAGGGTGGCTGGACTTGTATGACAGCTTGCTGTGAGGCACCGGGGCCATGGATTGCGGGTCGGTGCCCGCAATGACAACCTCTTTGCGTCCCCCGGAACTTTGTCTGCCATCGCTGCCCCCTCGTGTCATCACCGCCACATCGTGTCATCCCGGGCTTGACCCGGGATCCATGAATTCGGGGCCATGGATTGCGGATTGAGTCCGCAATGACACATCCTGGGGCCATGGATTGCGGGTCGCAGTCCGCAATGACACATCTGGCTCTGTCGTTTATAGCAATGTATCCGCACTCACGTAGTCATACCCCAGGTCCCGCGCCACGGCTTCATAGGTGACCTTGCCTTCACACACATTCAGGCCCGCCTTCAGGTGCGCGTTGTCTTTTAGCGCATGCTTCCAGCCTTTGTCGGCCAGCGCCACGGCGTGGGCGATAGTTGCGTTGTTCAGCGCAAAGGTGCTGGTGCGGGCCACCGCGCCGGGCATGTTGGCTACGCAGTAGTGCACCACGCCATCGACCATGTAGGTGGGGTCGGCGTGGGTTGTGGCGTGGCTGGTCTCAAAGCAGCCGCCCTGGTCAATCGCCACATCGACCACCACCGCGCCTTTCTTCATGCGGCTGATCATGTCGCGCGTCACCAGCTTGGGTGCTGCCGCGCCGGGGATCAGCACACCGCCCACCACCAGATCAGCGTCCAGCACCGCGTCTTCCACGCTTTGCGCGTTGGAGTAAACGGTGTGGATGCGGTTGCCAAAAATCAGGTCCAGCGCGCGCAGGCGGTCCACATTTTTGTCCAGCACGGTCACGCGGGCACCCATGCCCACGGCCATCTGCAGCGCGTGCGTGCCGACCACACCGGCACCCAGAATCACCACGCTTGCCGCTGGCACGCCCGGCACGCCACCCAGCAAAATGCCCATGCCGCCCTTGCTCTTTTCCAGATGCGCGGCACCCGCTTGCACCGCCATGCGACCTGCCACCTCGCTCATCGGAGCCAGCAATGGCAAGCCGCCGCCCGGGCCGGTGATGGTTTCATAGGCAATGCACACCGCGCCAGACTTCACCAGCGCAGCGGTCTGGTCCGGGTCCGGGGCCAGGTGCAAATAGGTGTACAGAATCTGCCCGGGCCGCAGCATGGCGCACTCGGCGGGCTGGGGCTCTTTCACCTTCACGATCATGTCTGCAGCGGCAAACACCTCGGCGGCGGTGGCGGCCAGCGTGGCACCGGCGGCTTGGTATTGGGCATCGGTCAGGCCGATGGCGGCACCGGCGCCGGTTTGCACCAGCACCTGGTGGCCGTGGCTGGTGAGCTCGCGCACACTGGCAGGTGTCAGGCCCACGCGGTATTCGTGGTTTTTGATTTCTTTGGGTAGTCCGATCAGCATGAAAACTCTCCGTGGGTTGGGGAAGCGCGAAGTGTGTGGCAAACCGCCGGGTAAAGAAACAAGGATTATTCTTTTCAGAGCATCATTCGCCGGGCTAATAATCAGCGGTGGCTATTTGCGGCCACGCTGTTTAATGAGTTCGAGGTGCCCTGCTGTTGCGCCAAGGACCACTTCTGGGGAAATCCGCAAGTCAAAAGTCGCCAACCTCCCCTGGTTGCGCACGGCCAAGGCCAGCAGGTAAGCGTCCGTGACTTGGCGGTGCCCCAGCAGCCTTTGCCAGTCAATCAGGCCCGTCTCAAGCACGCTGACATCAGCCGCCCAGAAGGCGTGCTCAGGCGCACTGCAAGCCAAGGCCAGGCGCTGGGCTACCTGTGCCGCTGGCCTGGGCGTGGGATAGGCGGGTTGCGACATGATACGTACCACACCATTTTGTGTGAGAGGGCAAGAGGCCCACCCTAGGTGGGACTCACGCTCAAGCCAGGCCATGGCGCGGGAGTGCATGGCGTGACCGCTGTCCAATAGCGCAATTAACACATTGACATCCAGCAGCGAGCGCATCAAACGCCTTCCGTATCGCGCAGGGCATCAATCTGGGCATCCGTGATCAGGACACCCTGCGACGCAAAAGGTTGAAATCCCGCCACGGCGCGCGCTGCACTTCCAGCCCCAACGCCTGCGCTGTCAAGGCCGGACATGGCTTGGCGCAACAATCTCGACACCACCTGGCCAGCTGACAGGTGCTGCCGACTGGCCATCTCTTTGGCCACTGCCAGCACATCGTCGTCAATATCCAGAGTGGTTCTCATCAGTTTCTCCGGTAGATGTAATCACATCATGATGCTAGCGCATCAGATAGTTTTGATCACACGGGCGGCGTATCGGTCTTCTGATACTTGGATTGTGAATCGCGTCCGCCAAGACGGCCATTGGGCATCCGGGCTGTTTAGTTGTCATCACGCGGGATTCATGCCTTTATGTAGCAACAAGCCTTCCAGCCCTTTTTAAAACCGCAAACAGCTCATTAAAAGTAGCAAACTTCACGCCAAAAACAGTCGGCGATACCGCGCTACGACCGCATCCAGGCCATATTGCCGCGCAATGACTTCCATGGCGGCGGTGGGTTGGTTGTGCGCTGCTGGCGGCTTGCTGGCAGCATGCGGGTTGGCTGCAGCGCTGGCGTAGTGCGTCAAAATTGCCGCTGCCAGCGCTGCAGCGTCTTCGCTGGGCACCAGCGTGCCACAGCGGCCGCCTTGCAGCAGCGCTGCGTTGCCGCCCACATTGGTAGCCACCATCTTCAGCCCGGTGGCCATGGCCTCCTGCAGCGTGCATGAGGTGGCCTCAAACAGCGACGGCAGCACAAAACAATCCAGCGCCCGGAATATCTCTGCCACGTCACTGCGCACCCCGGGCAGCCACAGCCTGTCGATCAAGCCTGCGTCCTGCATGCGCTGGCGCACCGCCGCATCCAGCGGCCCGGCACCGATCATCGCCAGGCGCATGCGCTCGGTGCCCGGCGCGCCACACTGCGCCAGCGCCACAAAGGCATCCACCAGCAGCAGCGGGTTTTTCACCTCCACCAGGCGGCCCACGTAGCCCACCACCCAATCCACTCCGCGTTCAAAAGGCCACCCCGCAGGCAGCGCATCACCCGCCTGCCAGGGCCTGAACTGGCGCGTGTCCACGCCATTGGGAATCAGCTGCAGGTGCTCAGGTGGCACGCCAATCTTGTCCAGCAGGTACGCGTGCAGTGGCTCAGCCACCGCCACAAATTCATGCACAAACGGCTTGTAGATCTTGCGCAGCAAGTTGTAATGCGCGTTGCCACCGCCCAGGTCGCCCACATCCCAGCCATGCTCCACATGTACCCGCCGCGGCACGCCAGCCAGCGCCGCCATCGGCACAAACTCCATCGCCGCCAGGTTGCAGCTGTGCAGCACATCCGGGCGCAAGAGGCGAAACAGCTTGAACATCCTGGGGTACAACTTGAACGGCTGTCCCGGCCCCTTGTCCAGGCTGAACACCTGCACATCTGGCCGCTCAATGCGCGCCGCAAAAACCTCGTCAAACCCGGCAATGGCCACAACGGAATGTTGAAACTCGTCGTACGGCAGATGGTTGATCAGCTGCACCACCACGTTTTCCAGACCGCCTGCGGCAAAGCGGTAAACCAGGTGGACGATGTGGCGGGGGCGGGGGCGGGGGCGGGGTGGCATGGGTTGGCAGGTGCTGGAAAGGACAGGCATCATAGCCATCGGTTACGCTGCCTGATGTTCCCCAACTGCTGCCAGGGCGCTGTCCATCAGCTTGTCGCCCAGGAAATAGCCTGATTGGGTGAGTTGGTCCAGCAAAGGTTTGATGCTTGGGAGCAACTTCTTCTGCTTGGCCAGCACCAGCACGCCCACGGTGCCGATGCTGGCAACGCCAAAGTTTTTGGCCATGCGCCGTGCTGCTTTGTCGTCCATCAGCACGCCACATGCCCACTCGGCTGCGGCTGCAATGGCGCTGGCCTCCGCGGAATCCACGTGCAAAGCCAGCTCAAATTGCGAAGCGGGTGTGGTGCAGCGGTGGATCAACAGGTTGTGAGCGGCCTCCAGGATGGGCTTGGCCTCGGCAAAATCCGAACGGCAGGTGCATTCGGCAAACACTTCTTCGGTGACCAGCACTTGCGCAAACACCTGCCTCAAAAGCTCAAGTTCAGACATCCTGATCCGCACTGGGTGAGCCCCTGTTAATCTCAGGAATATAAATGGCACTAATGTTAAAAAACTCCATATGAATTCGGAGTAAAGTTTGCGCCAGAATTTCATCGGAAAGGTCGGCATGCACAAAC
>CAIVHU010000164.1 GCA_903905735.1 uncultured beta proteobacterium | reverse complement strand
GTTTGTTTGAACACGGCAACTTTCTCGATGTAATTACGGCTGAAATCCGTAAAGCCGTCGTAATCAATATTTTCAACTAAAGTGCCATCGTTGATTCCATATGTTTGGCAGATTTACGCACGCGGATCAGGAAATCTGCACTTCGGTTGGGTAGCCCGCTTGCTGGGGCGGCGGCATCACCTTCGTTGGCATCCACCTGTTGCCGGGTGGGCGTTGAGGCCGACGCCGGGCCATGCATGAACCGCGTTGATCTGATTTACTTTAACGCGGGCGGCGGCCACCGGGCTGCGGCCCAGGCATTGCAGCAGGCGATGCAGGGCGGGCCATGGCAGGTGCGCCTGGTCAACCTGTTCAGCATTCTTGATCCCAACAGCGTGTTCTTCAACACCCTGGGTGTTCATCCAGAAGACTTTTACAACAAGCTGCTTGCGCGCGGCATCACCTTGGGCATGTCGCAGGAGTTGAAGCTGCTGCAAAGAGCCATCCGGCTTGGCCAAAAGGCCTTGGTCAGCCGGATGCACCGTTATTGGCTGGACAGCCAGCCGGATCTGGTGGTCTCCGTCATTCCCAATTTCAACCGCGCCTTGTGTGAAAGCCTCAAACTGGCCCGGCCGCAAACACCCTATGTGACGGTGATCACCGACATGGCTGATTACCCGCCGAACTTTTGGGTCGAGCCCGATCAGCCGCAGCATGTGGTCTGCGGCACGGCCCATGCGGTGCAGCAGGCGTTGTTGGCGGGCTGCGCGCCTGAACGCATTCACCCCACCTCGGGCATGATCCTGTCGCCCCGGTTTTATGACATCGCCCCCATGGATCGCATGGCAGAGCGTCGCAAGCACGGGTTCGATCAGCGTCAGGTCGTCGGGCTCGTGATGTTTGGCGGCTACGGTGCCAGGGTGATGAAGCGCATTGCTGTTTCCTTGAGCGACACGCCGCTGATCCTGATCTGCGGCAGAAACGCAGCGCTGGCCGAGACCCTGCGCACCATGCCCAGCCGGGCGGTGCATGTGGTGGTTGAATTCACCGATGACATGGCCTACTGGATGCAACTGGCTGATTTCTTCATCGGCAAGCCCGGCCCGGCCAGTCTGAGCGAGGCGGTGCACATGGGCTTGCCGGTCATCATCACCCGCAATGCCTGGACCATGCCGCAGGAACGCTGGAACACCGAGTGGGTGCGCAGCAACCGGTTGGGCGTGACGCTGCGCAGCTTTTGCAACGTGCGCAGCGCCGTCGACAAGGTGGTTGACGACTTGCCCAGCTGGAAAAACAATGTCAGCAAGGTTCAAAACCGTGCGGTGTTTGAGGTGCCGCAGTTGCTGGCGAACTTGGTCAAGTGATCCCGGCACGGGCCGCGTCGGCAAAAATATGGAGATCCGGGCCGAAAACGATATAAACTGTTTACCCCCATTGATCCAAGGAGAGTTCATCATGACAACCACGCAGTCACCTGCTGTCGAAAAGAAACCTGAGATGGCAGCGGCCAAGAAAGTGGTGAAACCGGCGGCCAAACCGGCGGCCAAACCGGCAACCAAGCCTGCAGTCAAGCCAGTTGCTGACGCTGCCGCCAAAACTGTGGTCAAAGCCGTACCCAAGGTCGCAACCAAAGGCGCACCCAAGGCAGCCTCCAAGGTTGCAGCGAAAACCACCAAAGCAGCGCCTGCACCGGCCAAACCGGTCGTCAAACCCAAGGCGGAAAAGCCGCCTAAAGCCCGCAAGCCCAAACTCGTGCGCGACAGTTTCACCATTCCCAAGCCCGAATACCTGGTGCTTGACGAACTGAAGCTGCGTGCAGGCAAGCTCGCCAGTCCGGCCAAGAAAACCGAGCTGATTCGCGCGGGCATCAAGGCGCTGGCCGCCATGTCAGACACTGATTTTCTGAAGGCACTCAAGGCCGTTCCCGCCATCAAGACCGGGCGTCCTTCGGCAGATTGAGCCGCGCGCCGGTCCTTTGAGGCCCCTTTTCGGGGCCATGTGTTGGTTGGCCACGGCCCAGTCACCCTTGTCGAGACATTTGACGGTAACTGGCGCTGTCAGCCTGGGCAGTGAAGGTGGTCAAAGCACTTTGTCATCCGGCTTTCATCCATTTGACGTACAAGATCCGGATGACTGCTCAACATGATTCACACCACCAACCAGCCGGTTTGGCGCCCACATCTCCTGCATCCAGCTCACCTTGGGACACCGGCATCTGCCTGAATCTCATTGAGCAGCTGTGGTCGTTGCGACGCTCGATGCTGGCACGAGAAGAAGAGCTGGCATCAGAACTGGCTGAAGTAGTGCCCTTGCATCGCGACAGCGCGCGCAACCTGGTGCATTACCTCGGGCTTCGCAGTGTGGATTTGCGCCCGCTGCAAAACCAGCTCACCTGGCTGGGATTGTCGTCGCTGGGTCGGTCCGAATTGCATGTGTTGGCGAATCTTGACAAGGTGCTGGGCATCCTGCACCGGCTGACCGGGCAGCCTTGGCAGGACCTGTCGTCTGAAGAGCCGTCGGGCATGGTGAGCAGCCAGGCCCTGATCAACCAGAACAGCCTGAATTTGCTGGGGCCAGCGCCGACGAACCGCGCGGTTCGCATCATGGTGACCCTGCCCGGCGAGGCTGCCACCGACCCGCAGGTGGCGGTTGATCTGGTGACTGCTGGCATGGACATTGCCCGTATCAACTGCGCACACGACGACGCTGATGCCTGGCAGGCGATGGCGGCCAACGTCCGTCACGCGGCACAAAGGGCCAAGCGCCCGATTAAGATTCTCATGGACCTGGGCGGCCCAAAAATCCGCACCAGTGCGCTGCCAGCGCGGCCACCTGTCCTGAAACTCAAGCCCGCCAAGGATGAAATGGGTCGCGCTTTCAGGGCAGCGCGTCTGCATTTGCGCCCCATTGGCAGTACCGCCATGCTGCCGGATGTGGATGCCTGCATCGGTGTCTGGGAAACCTGGCTGGAGCGCTTGAAAGTTGGTGCCACGATTGAATTTTGCGACGCGCGCGGTGCCAAGCGGCACCTGCTGGTGGTCCAGCGCGACGAGCAGGGCGCGATTGCGGAGAGTCTGCAAACCGCCTACCTGACCCCTGAGACCGTACTGACCGCTGGCAGTGCCAGTGGCAAGAAAAAACGCACCACCCTGGTGTGCCAGATCGAGGGCACGCCGGGCGCGCTTCATCTGAAAAGTGGCGACTTCCTGCTGCTCACCAAAGGAGGCTATGCGCCACCCGCTGACGATGAAGACGAGACAGCAGAAGGCCGGGGCGATATCGCGCGCATATCCTGCACCCTGCCGCAGGTGATCGACCAGGTGCGCGCGGGTGAACGCATCTGGTTTGACGATGGCCGCATCGGCGGTGTGATTCGCCAGCAGTTCCACGACCATCTGCTGGTGGAAATCCTGCATGCACGAGATGGTGGGCAAAAACTCACGGGCGACAAGGGCATCAACCTGCCCGACAGCCAGTTGCACCTGCCCGCGTTGAGCGAGAAGGATGTGCAAGACCTGGCCGCTGTGGCCAAACTGGCCGATATGGTGGGCTTGTCATTCGTGCAAAAACCTGCGGATGTGGCGCTATTGCGTGAACATTTGCTGGCGCTGGGCCGCGAAGACATGGGTCTGGTGCTGAAGATCGAGACGCTGCAGGGGTTCGAGAACCTGCCCGAGCTGATGCTGGCGGCGATGGCTACCCCGAGTGCGGGCATCATGATCGCCCGCGGTGACCTGGCGGTGGAGTGTGGGTACGAGCGTTTGGCTGAAGTTCAGGAAGAAATCCTGTGGTGCGCCGAGGCTGCCCACATGCCGGTGATCTGGGCCACGCAGGTGCTGGAGTCGCTGGCCAAAACCGGCTTGCCATCGCGCGCTGAAATCTCGGATGCCGGCTTGGGTGTGCGCGCTGAGTGTGTGATGCTCAACAAAGGCCCGTACATCACCAGCGCGATCCGCACTCTCAATGACATCCTGCAGCGCATGAGTGGCCACCAGGCCAAGAAAAGACCGCTGCTACGGGCGCTGCAGGCCTGGGGTGGTACCGAACAAGCGGCGGCTTTGGCCGCAAAAGGTGGTGCCAGGAAAGCCGTCAGCAAGAATTGATGTCTTGGGCGGCAATTTTCAGACCTCGCTCTCCAGAACATCTTCGAGGCTTTCGCTGTCCATCACGGCGATTTCAGCGTATTGCACGCCATTCAGACGGTGGCGGTAAGCCAGGAACGAATGACGGTCAGCCGTTTCTTCGTCGCCCTCATCGTCGGCAGCTGCTGCGGCCAGATGATGGCGTGCCGCTGCTGCAAAGTGATGGGCCGCTGCGCGGTGATGGTCACCCACAGATTCAAACGCGTCGTCTTCCGGCAGGTCGAAAGATGCGTCACCAGCTTCGAGAACTTTGTCAGCTTCCTGGGTCATGGTTACCTCACTTGGGTTGAATCGTCACGGCAACACGCCGCGCGACAAGTATTCATCACAGAGGTGAAGAATTTGTGACAAATTCATGGCCGTCAGGCTATTTTGTTGCGTTGCAACATGACAAGCCTCGAAATGGCTAGACTTGCATGCAGACAGCGCATCGCGCTTGAGGCGCGAACAGAAAGATGCCATGACACCAACAGTTCTCAACCCCCAATGGCTGACCGCGCTCCAAGCCAGTGTCAACCAGCCACCCAGACGCGCACGGCAGGACTTATGGCTTAACAGCGACAGGATTGGCTCGGTGGAGCCTGAGAGCCTGCTGCCTGTTGTTCCCAACGGCATCAGCCTGCGCAGCGGGGCATTCACGCTGGAGCGGGTGCTGGCCGATGGCAGTTGGCATATTTCCGGTCAGGGGACTCAGGCGCTGGCGCACATCGCGCAGGCCTTGCACGATGCTGATATCGGCTGTGTGCGTGCCCAGTGGCGTGGCGAGCTGCTGACCGTGTTCAATGAAGCACAGCAGCAGGTCGCTACCGTCGAACGCGGCGTGGCGCGTCTGTTGGGCCTGACCACGCGCGCCGTGCATTTGTTGGGCTACACCGCGGACGGCAGTGTCTGGGTGCAGCAACGCGCGCTCGGCAAAGCCATTGACCCGGGTTTGTGGGACACGCTGGTCGGCGGCATGGTGTCGGCCAGCGACAACCTGACCACGGCACTGCAGCGAGAAACGCGGGAAGAGGCGGGCCTGGAACTGCTGCAGGTCAGGCGTTTGCATGCGGGTGGCCGCTTGCGGGTGTCCCGGCCCAACGCCAGAGACAAGGGCGCGGGCTATGTGGTGGAGCAGATCGACTGGTTTGTGGGCCTCATTCCGGACGGCATCACGCCCGCTAACCAGGACGGCGAAGTAGCGCAATTTGCCTTGCTGAATCGGGTCCAATTGGCGGCACAGCTGCAAGCCAATGCGTTCACCCTGGACGCGGCGCTGATCATTTCGACAGACTTGGCCCGGCGGCGCTGAGCGCTTTCCCAGAGATGCGGCAACTCGGCGGCATCCAATCCGCCAGTCCATCTGGCGCCCTGTCATCGTCTTGACATACCCCTGTCTTAGCCTTCGTGCCTATGCCCACCGGTGCTGTTGGGTAACTGGTTGAAATGTCTCCAATTGAGAGGGTTCTTCGATGGCAGTGGACACCAGGCCCGACCCAGCCGCCCCGACGGTCAGACAACCGCGTTTTGTCAGCCAACTCACCCGCAACAGTTTTGCCATGGTGCTGGAAGGCGTGCACAGCCAGGGGCTGCACGAACTGACCGACTGGCGCTCCAAACCGGCGGTGTCATTCGGCGGCAAATTCCGGCTGATTGACTTTGCGTTGTCGAACTGTGTGAACTCGGGCATCCGGCGTGTGGGTGTCGCCACGCAGTACCGGGCGCAGAGCCTGATCCGGCATTTGCAACTGGGCTGGAGTTTTCTCGACGGTCGGCTGGGCGAGTTCATCGAGATCATGCCCGCGCAGCAGCAGGTCAACGAGTCGCAGTGGTACCGCGGCACCGCCGATGCCGTGTTCCAGAACTGGCGTGAAGTGCGCCGCGCGGCACCTGACCATGTGCTGATTCTCTCGGGCGACCATATCTATCGCATGGATTACGGGCGCATGCTGGCCGGGCATGCGGCTTGCGAGGCCGACCTCACCATGGCCTGCATCGAACTGCCGTTGATGCAGGCCAGCCGCTGCGGCGTGATGACGGTGAGCGCCCAGCGCCGCGTGCTGCACTTACAGAAGCACCATGTCGCCGCGCAGCCACCGGCTGGCGACTCCGGGACCGCGCTGGCCCATATGGGCATCTATGTGTTCAATACCGATTTTCTGTTGGCGCAACTGCTGCAGGATGCCGATGACCCCGCCTCCAGCCACGATTTCGCCAGGGATGTGATTCCGCGCTGCCTGGCGCAGGGGCGGGTCAGCGCGCATCCTTTTGAAGAGAGCCACATTGGCGAGCCCGACAAACCGGCTTACTGGCGTGATGTCAGCTCGCTCGATGCCTACTGGGAAGCCAATATGGATCTGGTGCAGGTGGACCCGCACCTCAATGTGTATGACGACCAGTGGCCGATCTGGACCTGGCAGCCGCAAAGCCCACCGGCCAAGTTTGTCCACAACGATGGCGAGCGGGTCGGCGTGGCGCTGGACTCCCTGGTGGCGGGCGGTTGCATCGTCAGCGGGGCCACTGTCCGGCGTTCATTGCTCTTCCCGGACGTGTGGGTGCATAGCCATTCCCTGGTGCAGGACTGCGTGGTGCTCTCCGGGGTCCGGATCGGCAGGGATTGCATCCTCAAAAAATGCATTGTTGACAAGAATTGCACCATTCCAGACGGAACCTGCGTCGGCCTTGATCCGCAAGAAGATGCCCGGCGTTTTCATGTCACGCCCGCCGGAGTAACCCTGGTGACGCGGGTGATGCTCGGCCAGGAACTCGGCTTGCTTGACGGCCTCTGAGCTCTTGGCGCGCTCGCGCTACAGTAGGGAAAAAGCAGACCATGCGCGATCGGTGCATGGCCCCATGCATTTTCCGAACGAGGGCGGCGCGACAGCACACCATGAGCAAGGCATTCACCAAAGAGACTGACAACGACGATGACGACGAGCTGAGTCTGCCGCCGCTGCCCGCCGGGGGCAAAAACTACATCACCCCGCAAGGCTTTGCAACGCTTCGTGCCGAGCTCAAAGAGCTGGTGGAGGTGGAGCGGCCGAAAATCGTCGAGGTCGTCCACTGGGCCGCCAGCAACGGCGACCGCTCCGAAAATGGCGACTACCACTACGGTAAAAAGCGCCTGCGCGAGATTGACCGGCGCATCCGCTTCCTGATCAAGCGCCTCGAGATCGCCGTGGTGGCCGACCCGACGCTTCATCATGGCAACAGACAGATTTTCTTCGGCGCGACCGTGACCTATGTGGACGAAGAAGGCGTGCAGCGCACCGTGAAAATCGTCGGCATTGACGAAGCCAACAGCGCTGCCGGTGAGGTGAGCTGGATTTCCCCCATCGCCCGCACCTTGCTCAAGGCTTTTGAAGGCGACGTGCTCAAGCTGGTGATGCCGGACCGGGTGGACGAGATCGAGGTGCTGCAGGTGCGTTACCCGGAGCCTGCCGAAACCTAGCGCTCAACCATGGCCTTGCCCCCGACTGAGCGTCGTCACTTTCTGCTGTCCGGGGTCGGCGCGGCGCTGCCTTTGGCCGCTTGCCAGCCCACGGACGGCATGGCCCACATCACTTGCGGCTTCAATGGCGTGGACTTCAAGCGCGGCCACCTGCTGCAGCCGCCGGCCAAACCCGCCAGCGCCACACACTGGCCAGTGCCCACCGTCACCCGCCGTACCGACGTGCTGATCGCTGGTGGTGGCGTGGCGGGCCTGGCGGCGGCGCGCGCACTGCGGCTCAAAGGCGTGGAAGACTTTGCCCTGCTGGAGCTGGAGGACGAGGCTGGCGGCAACGCGCGTGGTTGCGTCGTGGGCGGCCTGCTTTGCCCGCTGGGCGCGCACTATTTGCCGGTGCCCAGCGACGACGCGCCCGAGGTGCAGGATGTGCTGGAAGAATTTGGCCTGCGCCAGCGCGTGTCGGGGCGCTGGGTCTATGACGAGCGCCACCTGTGTCATAGCCCGCAAGAGCGCTTGTATGTCAACGGCAGCTGGCAGGAAGGCCTGCTGCCGCTGCATGGCGTGGGCGCGGCAACGCTGGCGCAATATCAGAAGTTCTCGACTCTGGTGGCGCAGTTACAGCAACAGGCACACTGGACCATTCCTGTAAGAAATCGGCCTCCAGCCCTTATCCGGCAAGCGCTGGCAGCTATGACATTTGATGCTTACTTGACCGAACAAGGCCTGACCGATCCGCATCTGCGCTGGTATCTGGACTACTGCTGCCGCGACGATTACGGCGCGGGCATCGCCACCGTGTCAGCCTGGGCAGGCATCCACTACTTTGCCAGCCGCCACGGTTTCTCAGCGCCGGGCAGGGAAACCGGCGAGTCTGAGGGGCTGCTCACCTGGCCCGAAGGCAATGCCTGGCTCACCCGCCGCCTGGCCGCGCCGCTGCAGGATCGCCTGCACACCGGCCGAGTGGTGCTGCGCATCGCCAACGTCAAACATGGTGTGGAAGTGGACGCCTTCAACACCGCCACCCACACCGTGGAGCGCTGGCAGGCCAGTCGCGCCATCGTCGCGCTGCCGATCTTTGTAGCCGCTCGCGTGGTGCAAAACCCGCCAGACTGGCTGCGCGCAGCGGCGGCGCAAACGGCTTACGCACCCTGGCTGGTGGCCAATATCCACATCAGCGCCGCGCTGGACGACCGCCCCGGCGCGCCGCCGAGCTGGGACAACGTGCTGTATGGCAACTCGGCGACTGCGCCCAGTCTGGGCTACGTGGATGCCAGCCACCAGCGTCTGCAAACCGTGCCCGCGGCCACGGTGCTGACCTATTACCGAGCGCTGGGCGACCTGGGCTTGCCAGGCCGACGCATGTTGTTGGCCACGCCCTGGGCCAGGTGGCGCGATGCCATTCTGGCCGAGCTGTCCGTGCCGCACCCCGATCTGGCCGCCAAAGTCACCCGTATCGACATCACCCGCTATGGCCACGCGATGGCTATTCCTGTGCCGAGAAATAATGGTAAAATCGGCCTGCAGCCCTTATACAGCAATGGCTACCAGCTATCAAAACAGTACAAACCAACGCTCATCCACGAGGGCCTGAGCTTCGCCCACAGCGACTGGGCGGGTTACTCGATCTTTGAAGAGGCTTTCACGCTGGGGCACTGGGCGGCGTGACGCGGTGTGCGCACGTCTGGCCGTTTTGGCGCAACTGTCGGGGTGGTCAGCATGCTGACTTAGCGCCGGTATTGTTGATATTGCTCCATAGACAAGCGGGCCACTTCGTCGCCGTTCATGGCGATGGTGGTGCCGTTTTGCTCATGCAGTGTTTGACCATTGGCCATAACGGTCGGGCGGCCATAGGCGTTTTCCTCTGCCATGGTGCCGTTTTTGTAGATGTGCAGTGTGCCGCCACCTTGCAGGGCGACGAGTTGCTCACCCTGCGGGCCAATGCGTGTGGTGGGGCTAATGGCTGCGCTGGCCATGATGCTGGCGGTGGCGAGGACAGTGGCGATGAGAGCAGATTTTGTGAAGGTAGACATGGTATTTCTCCATTTGGTTGCACGCAGATGTTTGCGTGGTTTGGAGAATAGGAGTGCAGACTTAGCTCAGACTGAGCAAGAATAATTTTGTTGAAAAGACTTTGGAGTCATGTTTTGCAGCCGCAGTCCATGGCGCCAACAGCCTTTATGGCACCGACGGAACCGCCACCATCGTGATTCGGTCAAGTGCTGGTGGCCGAACGATGCCTTTGACCCGGAAATAGAGTCTGGCAATCGCCGAATCAATATCACCATCCTGACGGTTGCTGCCCTGGCGAAGCACCGCATAGCCATCGCCTCCGCTGGCCATGAAGTTGTTGACCGTCACTCGGTAAACGGCGTTCATGTCGATCGGTTCGCCGTTCAGCTTCATCGAACCCGGCACCACGCGTTGGCCAGTTCCGGCAGCAGCGCCTTCTGGCGTGCTGGCATCCCATGCGTAGCTAAAGCCATTGGACACGGACATGATGCGCCCTCCCTTGGGTTGCGGGCTTTCCCATTGCTGCTCCAGCAGGCGCAGCAGCTGCTGACCCGTCAGGTCCATGGTGACAATGTTGTTGTTGAACGGCAGCACGCTGTACAACTGCCCGAAAGTCACCGTCAGGCTGCTGGTGAGGTCGCTGCGAATGCCGCCCGGATTGGTAAAGGCAATTTGCGCCGGCGTGCTGCCGTAGCTGGTATCGGATGAGGCGACCAGGAAGGCATCGGCAATCACATCACCCAGGGTGCTTTCACCGGCGGGGCTTTGCTTGCGGTCCAGTGGTGCTGCCAGACGGCCAATCAAGGCGTCGGCAATGGTGGCCGTCAGATCGCCATAGCGACTCACCAGTTGTTCCATCATCGGGTCACGGGTCAAGCTGGCGTAGCCCGCAGGCAGGGCAATCGCATTGCCAGCCCGGTCTTTGAGAGGCAAGTCATTCACCACGAGCTGGTTGTTGGCATCCTTCGAAATAACTTTTTTGGTTTGCCTGTCGATGATCAGGTCAATTCGGGTGACCAGGCGGCCATAGGCACCTGTTTGCGTCACCAGTTTGCCATCGGGGCGAAAACACACATATTCCTGATGGGTGTGGCCGCTGACCACCACATCGACAGCCTTGTCAAAGTGATCACTCAGGTCAACGATCTCGCCACTGAAGCCGGGGCAGGATTTGTCCTGGACGGTTTTGGCCATCGTTTGGCCTCCCTGATGGATCAACACCACGATCACGGTCACGCCCTGCTTTTTCAACACTGGCACCAGTGCGTTGACGGTTTCAACTTCGTCAGCAAAATGCAGCCCGTTCACGCCAGCGGGGGTGACGACGCTCGGTGTCTCTTTCAAAGTCAGTCCAATAAAACCGACCTTGACGCCACCGACTTTGCGGACTACATAGGCCGGCAACAACGGGGCACCACTTCGCTGATCGATCACGTTGGCTGCGAGGTATTGAAACTTGGCACCGTTGAAGTGGCCGTG
>CAIVHU010000163.1 GCA_903905735.1 uncultured beta proteobacterium | reverse complement strand
GTTCTGCTCACCCTTCCCACTCCTAAAGATTCAGTGCAAGCCTTCTACGCCGATCATTTTGTGTTGCCCTTGCCTGAAGGCCACCGTTTCCCGATGGCCAAGTACGCCTTGCTGCGACAACGCCTGACCCAGCAGATGCCAGCCATCCAGATGCAGGAAACATTGGCGGCCAGCGAGGATGAGTTGTCTCTGGTACATACCCTGCGATACATCCAGGCAGTGACCCAGGGTGGACTGAGTCCGACAGAGCAGCGTGAGATCGGATTCCCGTGGAGCGCCGGTATGGCAGAACGCGCCTGTCGTTCGGTTGGTGGCACCTTGCAGGCCGCTCGGGCAGCCTTGTACGGTGGCGGGGTTGCGGCAAATCTGGCCGGGGGCACACATCACGCCTACCCCGACAAAGGCAGCGGGTTCTGCGTCTTCAACGATGTCGCCGTTGCGGCTCGGCAAATGCAGCGGGAATGGTCAAACCAGAGACACCGGCACCACAACGAAGCCAATGGGCTTCAGGTCGCCATCGTGGACCTGGATGTGCATCAGGGCGATGGCAGCGCGTACATCTTTGGTGATGACCCTTCAGTCTTTACCTTGTCGCTGCATGGGGCCAAGAACTTTCCGGTGCGCAAACAACACAGCGATTGCGACATCGAGTTGCCCGATGGCTGTGAGGATGTGGCTTATCTCCAAGCCCTGGAGCAGGGGCAGGACCAACTGGAGCGCCAGTTCAAGCCTGAATTGATTCTGTATCTTGCCGGTGCAGACCCGCACGAAGGCGACCGACTCGGACGACTGGCCGTAACCGAAGCAGGCATGCAGGCACGCGATCAAAAGGTGTTTGAATGGGCATCGCAGCGCCGTGTGCCCGTGGCCATGGTGATGGCAGGGGGTTATGGCCGCGACATCGAAACCACCTTGAAGGTTCAGCTCAATACCTATCGGGTGGCGCTGGATTACTGGCAGCGCTGGCAGGCGCTATATTGAACACCCCGCGTTGAAACCTGACACCTGCCACGATGGACAACTTGCCTGAACATATCACTCCCGTTCCCCTGGACAAATCCTACCGTCTGCTCAACCATGGGCCAACGGTGCTGGTGTCTGCCGCCCATGGTGGCATTTCAAACGTGATGGCTGCCGCCTGGGCCTGTGTGCTCGACTTCGGTCAATCACCCAAGGTGACGGTGGTGCTGGACAAGTCCACCTACACGCGCGAGTTGCTGATGGCCAGCGGTGAGTTTGCACTGCAACTGCCAACCGTTGCCATGGTCAGCCTGACCGTGGGTGTTGGCAGCGATAGCGCCAATGAGGTGCCGGACAAATTGAGCAAGCACGGCGTTGAGCTGTTTACCGTCACCGGCTCCGATGTTCCCCTGGTCGCCGGTTGTGTCGGATGGATGGTGTGCAAGTGGGTGCCGGAACCCCACAATGAACAAACCTATGACCTGTTCATCGGGGAGGTGATCTCGGCCTGGGCCGATGAGCGGGTGTTTCGGGATGGGCGCTGGCAGTTCGAGTCGGCACCGGATGAGTTGCGAACCATTCACCATGTCGCCGGTGGGCAGTTTTATGCCACTGGCGAAGCCGTGCAGGGCTAGCTCAAGGTCAAACCAATGTGCAGTCATTACCAAGCCGTCAAGGAGCGTGAGCGTTACATCCGCCACTTTGGTGTCGAGCCGCCTGCAGAGCTTGGCAAGTTTGATGTCTGGCCGGGATACGCAGCATCTTTCATTCGCAGGCCCACTGAAGCCGATGTCGGTGATGAAGCCGTGCCCGAGCGGGAAGCGCTGTCCGGTGTTTTTGGACTGATCCCGCATTGGGCCGTTGACACCAAGATTGGCCGCCAAACCTTCGATGCGAGATCCGAGACGGTAGCCAGCAAACCCAGTTTCCGGGATGCCTGGAAGAACGCGCAACACTGCATCATCCCGGTGGAGGTTTTTTTTGAGCCCGACTGGCGCAATGGCAAGGCTGTTGCAACACGGATTGCCAGCGAGAACGGTGAGCCGCTGGGCATTGCTGGTTTGTGGTCGTCCTGGAAGTCACCTAAGGGCGTGTTGCACAGCTTCACCATGCTGACCATCAACGCCGATGGCCATGAACTGATGTGCCAGTTTCACAAGCCTGTGGACGAAAAACGCATGGTGGTCATTCTGCCAACGGACAGTTATGACGCCTGGCTCAAAGCCAAGCCTGAGCAGAGCATGGACTTTATGCGGCAGTATCCAGCGAGCCAATTGATGGCTGGCGCCGATGTACCGAGACAAGACTCGTTCATCACCTAAGCAGCGTCTGTTGTGAACGAGGTCAGTTGCCTCGATCAAAACACAGCGAGAGGGTGTAAGCAGTTTTGCCTAGATAGGTATCGGAAGAAACAAGTCGACGTCCTTCAAGATCGAAGAGAAATGCAGCTCACCGACGTTGCCCTCACCTTCGAATAGCAACGCAGGTTGGGTCTAGAAGATCAATGTGCGCTTGCTGACCCGTCCTGAAGTGCAATGCGTTAAGCTTTGCTTGCCAACCACGTGCTGATCGGTGGTAAGGGGTCCATGATCCTCAGGCTTGCTGCCGGACGCTGAAATAGGCAAGCTCAATCCCTCACAAACCAGATGGAGAGAAAAGCATGAAGAACGGTCG
>CAIVHU010000162.1 GCA_903905735.1 uncultured beta proteobacterium | reverse complement strand
TATCCTACTGGGCGCAAGATCAGCGATGAGGAGATGACGCGCGTCAACGTTGTGCGCAACACCTTTCACGGTGAGTGGAACTACGTCATAAAGCCAAATTCCGTCAAGTTGACTTGATAGGTTTATTTGTTTACGCCGCCTAAGCAGGCGCGCTTTGGCTCGGTCGACAGAGAAAGCAACTTCCTGGTCCACAGCACGTCTGGTGATGCAGGTGAAGTTCGGTTGATGCCATTCAAGGATGCCGTCACCAAACAACTCGACGCCGTTTCACGTATGTCGGTCAAACACGCGGTGATTGTGCTTCGCGACGAGGACAAGTCTGCCGCCAGAGCAAATTTTCGCACACCACTGGTCTTTTCGGTCCACGAGGCCAAGGGGCTGGAATATCCGCACGTCATCCTGTTCGACATCGTGTCCGGACAGCGTGCTGCGTATTCCGAGGTCTGCGACGGGGTCAGTGCCAAGGACCTCAACTCGGATGAATTGGACTATCGCCGAGCCAGGGACAAAGGCGACAAGTCCTTGGAGCTTTACAAGTTCTACGTCAATGCCCTGTATGTGGCGATGACCCGTGCGGTGCAAACCCTGACGTTCGTCGAATCTGACACAACGCACCCTTTGTTGGCATTGCTGGAACTCCATGTCAGCGATGCGCAGGTGGCGGCCGGCCAAGCCTCCAGCAAAGATGAGTGGGAGCAAGAGGCTCGCAAGCTCGAACTGCAAGGCAAGCAGGAACAAGCCCAACGGATTCGCGACACCATCCTGCAGTTCAAGCCCGTCCCGTGGACACCCTGGTCACAGACTTTGATGGTGGATTTCGCTGCCAAGGCGCTTGATCGCAACAACCCAAGTGCCAAACCACGTCAGGCCTTGCTGGACTATGCACTTTGGCATGGCCAACAAGCATGGGTTGAGAAGCTGGCGCGCATCCATTTTCAGCCAGCAAGGAGTCTGGCACCTGATGGTGAGTTCGGCTGGATTGGACCCAATGCCCGACTGGGCTTTCAAGATGTCGAGTAAGAGCAGCAGACAAGGTTGGCTCAACGTGCGGTCATCTCTCTGCGCCACCGACATTTGCAACCCTACGTGGCCAAGAATTTCAAGGATATCCTGCGGCAGTGCGACGTTTATGGGGTTGATCACCTGACAACGGTTGGAGCGAGTCCTTTGATGCTGGCAACCCGAGCCGGCAACCTGCCTTTGGTTGAAGCGCTGATACAGCGCGGCGCCAATCCAGAGCTCGCGGACGAATTCGGACATACCGCTTGGCAGCATGCGCTGAGCCGGGCGTTGGAAGACCCGGAATTCGCAA
Source organism: uncultured beta proteobacterium (assembly GCA_903905735.1). Classification (GTDB taxonomy): domain Bacteria; phylum Pseudomonadota; class Gammaproteobacteria; order Burkholderiales; family Burkholderiaceae_C; genus Rhodoferax. The sequence continues at coordinate 38,309 of CAIVHU010000162.1, read as the reverse complement.
AAGTGTCGATAGGTCCACTCTTTGACTTGATTGCACCTGCCTCCATTGATGTGCAGGTGGACACCAGGCTGATTCGACTTGAGCGGCATCAGGGCGAATATTGGGTTTTCAGTTTGATGCTCGCTGGATTGAAAACACAGTGGTCACGCTGCTGCTACCGGCAACAGCCTCCATGGAAGTTCGGGCAAGGCTTCTTCGCTGATCAGTTGCATCAAGTCCTCGAGACTCTTCCCGTCCATTTATGGAAGGAAATTCGCCGCAAGCGCAGTTACGTCAATCAGGTCCTTGCCCGAGGTGAAGTGGACAGTAGTTACAAGCCTGCACGTAAGCTTTGGCGCAGAGCTCAAAACGGTCATTACTTCCCAAACCCGGATCTGCTTGTCCGCTGGGGTGAGGATTGGCTTGCCGTCTACGAGTGTTTGAACATGCCATGGATTGACCTGGGTACGGCCTCGTTAAACGATTACGGGGCAAAACCAATGTCAACCATCGCTAATTTGCAGACCGGTAATGCCTCTAATGCGACCGAACTATTTTGAGCCCTCGTGCCAAAAGACGACCCATTGGTCACATTCAGGGGCATCTGTAAAGACCATTGGGTGGCAAAACCCAATGGTCGGAAACAAGCGCCGAAACGTACGCAGAATTTTCCAACTAAAAATTATTCTTTCGATTTCTGGGCACATGACCAATGGTCGATTTGACAGGCCGGAAAATCTCGTGGGCACGGCGTAGGCACAAATTGGGCACAGGATGGGCACAGAAAGCAAAACGCCCACTTGAAGTGGGCGTTTGTTCAAGCTAAGTGCTTGATTTTATTGGTTGCTTTGGGTTATGAGACTACCCATTGGCATCGTTGTCACGATTTTCCAATAGCGCTTGCATGTTTCCAGACGAGTTTATTTGGGCTAATCCAGATTCCCCATCGAAATTGCCGCTGGATAAAATCGGAATAGCTATCGACACAAACACCAAAACCCACAATAAAATCAATAACTTACCGACAAACCCAAGATCAAACTGCTCAAGCCTGACGTTTCCTGTCTTTGATTGAATCAAAAACAACCACCTAACTCTCGACCCCAGTCTACATCGATTAGATGAGAGATCAATGATTTTGATAGATCCAGGGGACCCAGGTCGTTTGCGACGACTTTCCAACTTCGTGTACAGTTAAGGCACACAAACAAATGTGTCGGACGGTGCCAAGCCTAAGCACCTTGTCCCCCAAGTACTTTCCCTTGGGCGTCGCGCTCTGACGAGACTAGCAGCCTTCACACTTTGCTGAAACAACCTTCGGTTGCTCAATCAGCACACGTGCCACCACGGTGGCAACAGAAACGTGGCTCTGGCCACATGGCAGGTTATTGCCTGCCCAAAACACTTTGTCGTATCCAACTTTCGTTGGATCTTGTGTTCCCTCTGTTGTACGCCGTTTGATGACTCACGCTCCAGCTGATACCCCTGAAACAACTATCCATCCATTGGATGGTTGCTCACGCCTGCTTGACCGCTTCGAGCGGTTGGGCATATCGGCGATGACGCCTCACGATCAGACCAAATTTTTCCAGGTGTTCGCCCGGGGATTGAGGCTGCAAGCTGAACATGAACCCAACGCATTGTCTTGGTCCAAATATATATCCGGCTGTGTCGACAAGGACATGACTGGCATTTGCAAGCACGAGCTCTCGAAAGCGCAATATGGTTCGCTTTCACAAACGTTATTGGACCAGCCGGCCAGCTTCATTTCGCCGAGGCACCAGGAAGAGTGTTTGGCATTCGCAGCCAAAGTCACATTGGCTATCTGCCTGGACCTTGTGCAGGCCGAGCCGCAGACGACCTGTCACTTGTTAAAGCAGCTCTTCAAGTCAACCACTTCTCACTGGGCAATGGTTAGAGGGCCTCAACTTCAAACTGAGCTCGACACATCGCTCAACCGCGAGGGCACGAAGCAAGTCATAAAAGACTTCATCAACCTGACGGAGCAGTTCAAAAAGGTATCAATACCTCCCGCATCTCATTTCCTTGACAAGGTACCAAGTGAACTCCATCCAATCAACTTGGAGACTCCTGAAGGACCCAATCCCGTAGAGTCCGCATCCCAAAAAACTCCGAAAGCTCCAAAGCGGCTAGATGAGATTGAGCCAGACTTCTGGCTTTTTGAAGCCCAAATTCTTCGATCCTTGCATCCAGACGTGAGTGACGGTCATCGTCTACCAAACAATTGGAACCGCCTGTCTAACAATGAGTTGCATCCAATAGTTCAAGAACTACGTGATCAGCTCAGGCGATCAGGTGAAAACCACTGCGCAGTGCGGGTCCATGCAGCAGCTAGATTCATCTCACTCTTCGCAGGCCTTTCATTGAAGACCTGCTTGACTTTACCCCTCGCTCGGAGCACTCAGAACAATCGCCGAGGGACGATGCACCTTGATCTCAAATGTGGGGTTTTGCGGCGCAATGTCCTTTGCATTGCTGAGCGGAAAAAGCGCAACGGCAAACCAAGAATGAATGGCAGGTGGTGGCGTGTCCAAATTCCACCAGAGATCGTTGGCGTGCTGATGCACATCCTAGAGATTCATCCAAACGCGCAAACACTTGGTGACTTGGTGCAAGCCGCCGGTCTCGATCATGAGTCCTGCCAGCATCTTCTCAACGATGGATTTCCGAGCTCACACAAACCGGAAGATACACGCTTTTCAAACAGCTTCAGAACCTGCCTGCTGGAGCTTGGAGTGCACCCTGCTTTGGTTGCCCGCACCTCTGGCGACACCAGCACTACGCCACCTGCTGACCATTTTTACCTGTCATTCTCCACACATCAGATTCATGGAGTCATGACTCTGTTTTGCAAATGGGCGGGGCTCGTACCTCCAAGTAAGCCAACAACCGATAGGCTTATCGGTTCTCCAAAGCGGCTCAACTTGGAGGAGTTCCGTGGAATGGTCGCGCATTTGAATCAAGTTGTGTTGTCCGAAAGGAACAAGGTAACCGCACGATCTGACATCGAGACCGTCGTCAACTTCCACAACCTCTATACCAAGGCGTTCGCGCTGCAACTCATCCTTGCCCATGGCGGTCGCGGCAATTTGATCGGTCGCATGACGTTTGAACGGATTTTTGCCAGCTGTGAATATATCGCCCTCTCGGATCGTCGTGTGGATCGCTATTCACGACAACGGATCTGTCCTCTAACACCACTGATGTACCAGGGCAACGGGCATTACATTGAGCATATCTCTGCACTTTCATTGCGGCTCAAACCTCATGCCGCGGTCGAGTCCGCTGATCTTGCAAACGTGGCGCGAGGTCAACAGCGCCACAAGATACCGTTTTCAATCTTCTCAAAAGTGGGCAATGGATGGGTACGACGCGATTTGAAACGCAACGATCTACTTGAGCTACTTCAGTTCCTCGGTTGCACGATTGGCAAGTCATTTGACTGGGAAGATCTGAATGTTTCCCGCCACTTCTGGCACACCGAGCTGGTCAACCGCGACATTGCACAGCCAGCCATTGAGGCATTTCTTGGTCACCACACCAACGGTGCTGAGGTATTTGGCTACGGATCTGGTGTGTCAATTCGTCAGATCTGCGATTACCTGCGCCCTACGCTCTGCGAGATTCAATCGGACATCGGATTCAAGCCGCTAATAGGCCTGGGTCGCACTGCTGAACGATATTTGAAACTACCTGACATCGCACCGCCAAAGAACCTTCGCCCCCTACCTTCGAAGCTGCTGCTGCAAAAGTTGCAACAGCAAGATTTGGTGATACATGACATGACTATCAGAGAGCAAGATCCGCCGACCACGAGCAAAACATTGGTCACACACGCGTCGATGCGCAGACTGAAGTCGCAATATCTTCAATCCGACCTAGTCGCGACCCATAGTGTTGGCGCAGCCATGTTTTGTCTGATTGTTTTTGATCTTGTCCTTTCAGTACCAGAGCAACAGGCCTTGCTCAACGCAGCACTCAAAGATGGAATCTGGGTAATTGGCGAAATGTGCGTCATCGAAGCAAAGCATGACTCACGTCCTATTGCTCAACGAGTTTTGCAAGAACCGACGCAGGCTGCGATTGCCAAAGCGAGGGGAAAACATGTCTTCGGTGCGGCAACTGGTCTAGATATGGGCATAGTTGCCAATGACCTGCATCTATTGCTTGCATCACTGTTACCAACCTGGCCTTGTAAAACAGCGGAGGCATCACTCAAGTTGCTTCCGATCATGGCAAGTCATTGGGCTGCGATCGAAATCGATCCAGGCACTTTGTTTGGCGTCTTTCACAAGGCCCCATTCATCCCCGTGAAAGACCTCGCCAGGCTCTATTACAAGCAGCCCCGAGCGCACTCCGAAAAGGCTACCGAAGCCGAAAATTCGAAGCACAGATCACCCAAACCCAGCTTCAGAGACACCGACACCATTCTTCAAACATGGGCCAACAAGGATGCACCTTTAGGAGAGTCTCACAGCAGGGCCGTCGGCTGCACAAAGGCACTCAATAACTATCTGCAACGTGGTGACCTCAACCTGGCGGAACGCCTGCATGCTGAACTATTGATCGCTGACCTGAGCAGTACTCCGCCGTACCGCACTCTGGACACATCTACTCTCCCGACTTACTCCAACAAGTACCAACGGTTCTTTGCCATCTTGCAGGACGAGGATACATGTGACTTGGAGCCGGAACATTTCCTCCAAGCCTATCGCGACATGGGGGGCGACGACGACATGTCTGCATCAGCCTTGCCCCGGTGGTCGATGCTGCATGTCTGCGCATTCTTGAGCAGCCGAGGTCACTGGGTTCCTGCCGCCTTGACAAGTAATCCGGCTACAAAGACTCCGCGACCTCCTCGGATTCCCGTTTACACCTCAAGGCAGGAGGTCGAAATGGCCGGATTGGATCTGGTCGAATACTTCAAGAATTACGGCGGAACCTATGCTTTCGCAAAACCTCGACTGGAGCTGGAGCGACAAGCGCCATTGCGCGCAGCAGAATTGAGGTACTCACGGCCAGATGACTTTGATCTGGACAATGATCTATTGCACGTGACAACATCTGGCCACGATCACCTAAAAAACACCTACAGCCGCGGCACCATCCCGATAACTCGAGACATAAGCCGGGGAATGCTTGGACTCAAAAAGACCAAGCAAGACATTGATATCGGAACCGACACGTTGATGTTCGCCGATGCACACCTCGGTGCAAGCTATGGCTCATTCAATGAAGTTACTTCGGCCATCAGAAAATTCGTTATTTTGCAGACGAACTGCCCCGAGTTTCGGCGTCACGACTTCCGCTCATCAGCAAGTACTGACACGTGCTTTGACGTTCAATCAGAGATTTCGCGGCTGGGTTCCAACGACCGTTTCGGCGAAAACTGTTTGCATCGGAGTGCCGATCAAATCAATGAACGTTTCACCCGTTTTGCACGGGCTGCGCGTTTTGCGCGCCATGCATCAATTGCTACGACCCTCCGTTTCTACAACTGCTCGGGTCCCCTGGACCTGCACCAGCAGCTCGAGTTCAGCACCAGAATCTTGCCCGTCAGTGGCGTCTATGCAGCGGCATTTTTGGGTATTTCCGCGCAAAACCTCTATGTCAGGAAAGATCGCCGAAATGATCGGGGATCCGAATGCCTGCTCTCGCCTGCGGTCGACAACAAGGTCATGGTTGCAGAAAAGTTGCGGAAGTGTCGCAATGAATTGAGCACGCCGGCGTTGCTTGGGCCAACCAATGGCACTTCAAGTCAAACAACTCTCGCGATTCCAACAGCATCGGCTGCATTGACAGTTCATGCCTGCCTTTTGGTGGCCGTCGGTATGTCAATTGACTCAGCAGCAGCTGCACTCAACCTGCCCGATGAGCCAGTTCAAAAAGTTTACCTTGATGCCCAAAAAGTCATGGCTCTTCACGTGACGAGCGTTGAAGGCAGAGATTCAACACCGGCATTGTCGAGTCTACTGACCCCAGGGTCGACGCCGCCGCCCTTGGGTGCCGCTATCAAGTCTCTCTCTCGCTGGCTTTCCAAGGCGGCAGAAGGTAGGCCTCAATGGAGCCTGCCACTGCGACTGGCCCTGAAGCTTTCTGGCAGTGCGAGTACCCTTCGGATCGCCGATGAAAAGCACCTAACGGAGCTGCTCCCGATGTTCAAAGGGGTTGCGACACACGGCTTCCGCGTCTTTTTGCGTCCAACGAATGGCGTGATTATTTCGGCTTCTCCTAACCTAGCGCAAACGCTGAAGATGGCTGGGATTGAAGTTCATTCTGGCCGGGGGAAATCGACCGGATATGGGTCCATCCAGTTTTCTATGCGACCGGCTATCAACAGGAAAGATTCTGGCTCTGGCGAGACCAATACCCTGGCTGCGCCCGATGAAATTTCCCCCCGGTCTCTGGGCATGGCAGGCCGAGTAGTCGTCCTCGGGCTTGTCATTGCGACGTTCACAGATTTATAACCATTGGAAAGTCATCAGCATGAACAGCAGGTCAACGTGTTTCAGTGAATATTTACGCACACAGCTCAAGCACAGAAACTTCGAGGTCATAGCGGTCGAGACCCGTCGCAATGGACTTGAGGGTCTTACCCCGCGGGCAGATTTGCATTGTTCGGAAATTGCGCGCGAACAGAGGTTGTTGTCACTCACAGTCAACACTGGTAAATTTTGCTGCGTTGCAATCGACCCTGATACCGGTTTGTTCGGCGCTTATCAGATATTTCAGCCCAATGGAGAGCTTGATTTTGAAGGCAGCACCGGGGAAACTGCCCCAACCTCCGCAGAGGCGATAGCAAACGCCGATAGGCAGTCGGGCAAGCTTAGAAAGGCGGGAAACGCTGCATACGCATTGGCGAAGGGTATCGTTGCCGCTGAAATCAAGGACTACGAATCCATGCTTGATCACATTCCCGAGGAAGTGGATCCAGAGCTCACGCTAATTCATCTCAGACACGCAAAAAACAAATTGATGGAAGTCGAGACGCGAGACGGTTCATTTGCCTCAGGCGGGTACGAACAACTTAGGGATACTCTGCCCTGTCGACAACGCTACTCAATCGTCGCAGAGGTCTGCAAGACCGAGACCGGCACAAAACATGACCCATGCATAACATTCGTACCAAGTCAGGATCAACCAGATGGATGCAAGCTACCCACAATGTTCAGGAATCAGACCTCAATCCAGGCGGATATAGCGACGTCGGACAAACGGGCTGCACTCAAATTCATCCATTTCGCCCTGTATCAGGACATCAATGTAAAACTTGAGCTTGAACTGGAATACGCCATCGCGTCTGGACGTTGGTCCGTTAAAGTCGTGAATATTCTTGACTCCAAGGATGTCATCAACAATGCAAAGTCGGCCCAACTGGTGTTCAAGGACTTTTGATTTTTTTGCAAATGCAGGTCTCGAATCAGACATCTCCACCAGACCAAAAAACTGTCTTCAGGCAATCAGGGCAGTCTTCAGAAGTGGCAACACGGATTTGCATTTCTAAGACAGTCAGCCAAGCCTGCCGAAGCACCGAATCAAAATGTTTTCATCTTGGAAAAGATCTCGCGCACCTGAAGCCTGGCCACCGCATCCATCTCTTCGGAAATAGCGACCCAGGGCTGCGGCATGCGCGGGATTGCTCTTTTTTGCAACTGACTGAATCGAAAGTTCATTCTGTTATTTCCAAAACATTCACTCTGCTATTGCCCCGACTTGCGCAATTGTGAGTGATGACGTTAAATGAATCACCACACCTTGGCACGCGACAGTACTCCCGAGTTTTGGATGGGTGGATCAAGGAAATCGGCCTGAATCCTGCCCAATATGGAACACATTCCATGCGCAGAACCAAGGCGACCCTGATTTATCGCCGTACCAAAAAACTTAGCGCAGTTCAGTTGCTACTTGGGCACACCAAAATTGACTATCTCCCGTGCCGGACTATGTCCCGTATTTGCCTGAATCCCTGATTCTCCAAAGCGAAGCGATATTCGTACGGGACATTGCCATGCTTCCTGTCGGGCAATTCTGCCCGCAAGGAGATCATCTTGGAGCTTTCCTATGAGATAAGGTGCCCGACTGCACCGGGTAACCCATCAGGGTGGCGGCTTCGACTTGGCTCAGGCCCGCCTTGATCCGGGCGGTTTTGAGTTCATCCCCACTCGGGGACGGCATGTGAAGTTGGAGGGTCATGTTGATTCCTGGTTGACACTGACGTCGGATTGGACAGCCTGAGCAAAACTGGGCGGCTTGTGTTAAACCCTGTGCCCATGACTACCTCCATCAAGATCGATTTTGTCTCGGATGTCTCCTGCCCGTGGTGCGTTATCGGCCTGAAGTCTCTGGAGATCGCACTCAACCGTTTGGAGGGTGAGGTGCGAGTTGATATCCACTTCCAGCCTTTTGAACTCAACCCGGACTGCCCCCCGAAGGCCAGGAGATCAACGAGCACCTGAGCCAGAAATATGGCTCAACGCCCGGACAATTGCAGCAGACACGTGAGGCGATCCGGCTGCGCGGCGCGGCTCTGGGTTTCGAGTTCGGCATCGGCAAACGCGATCGCATCTACAACACCTTTGATGCGCACCGCCTGTTGCACTGGGCTGGGCTCGAAGGTCAACCAGGGTCACAACAGGCGCTGAAGCTGGCGTTGTTTTCAGCGTATTTCACCGAGGGCCTGAGCCCGGCTTCACATGCGGTGTTGCTGCAAAAGGCCTGCGAGGTTGGGCTTGACCCGGCACGCGCCCAGGCGGTACTAGCGAGTGATGCCTTTGCCGCCGAGGTGGGCCAGGCAGAATCCTTCTACACCAGCAACGGCATCCACTCCGTGCCGGCCATCATTCTCAATGACCGGCACCTGATCTCTGGGGGCCAGCCACCGGAAGTGTTTGAACAGGCCTTGCGACAACTGACTGCCAATCCCGCCACCTGACGAGAGATCGCCTTCAAAGAATTCGGGCGGTTCTCGAAGAAGGCAACCAGGATTTGCGTTGATGGAAACTTCCGCCAGGCCTTCCCAAAACCACCAAGTCAGGACGCGTTGATCCTGACAAAAATCTCGTGGGCCTGACGCCTGGCCACCGCATCCATCTCCTGGGGTAGAGCCTCGAGCGCCACACCATCTTGTCCATCGGCATACATCGGCCCACCAACATCATCGTCATAGTCTGACCCATCCTCGTGGATAGCCCGGTAGACATCAGCCGTCAGATCCGTGCCGGCCAGTCTAGCAAGATAGACCCAGGTCCAGCATTGCAACAGGTCATCCTGGTCGTGATCCTCGATCAACTGACGCATGGCCTCAACATCACCGGAAGTTGCCGCCACTGCCAGCCACTTCCTGGCATCCTGTGGTCGACTCAGCCGCTCGGCGATTCCGGCCACCATCGCTGGATCTGCATCCACTTTTTCAATGCCTTGTTCAAAGAAAGCCGGGTCACCAAACTGGTTGGCGACCGCCAGCATGGCCACTGGCAGCCCCAGGCGGGCGGCTTCCCGCAAATGCCGTTCATGTTTCTCGGCTTTTGACAGTTTCAGGGCGTGTGCGTCTGCCCATTCTTTTTCGACACCGCTCAAGACCCATCCGACCTTGGCACGCTGGTACCAGTAATCGGCACCCACTTCCGGTTCGTCACCATATTCGTCCGGTGCATGGATCAGTGCCAACGCGTAATGAGCCAGGGCCTGACCGCCTTGGGCGGCGGTTTCAAGACCATCCAGCAGGATGGGCGATGCCAAGACTCTGAGATTCACCCATCGATCATCACTTCCGTCCCAGCCCTCGCCTTCCCGTTCCAACGATTCGTCCTCATCGTCATCGGGCACGTAGGAGTCACTTTGCAGGGTGGCCACCAGATCCGCTACTCTGATGATGCCGATCTCGCGCTCTGCCAAAAATTCTGGCAACGACGCAGCGACAAGCTTTGCGATGTCCACCGGGTAGGCCAGCTCGACACAACGACTGCGGACAAGTAAGGCATTTGCGCTGAGTCGTCGACTGGCGAACGCCTGTTTTGTGAAAACAGCTTCTGCAGCCAGCGCTGCGTAGGATGAATACCCGAAGGTAGCTGCCAGCAGCTCGTAGATGTGAGTCCGCTTGAAATGCTGGTTGGTGCCGGTTTCGAGTTGTTTTTGGGCGGAGTACGCCAGTTCCTTGATTGTCATGACAAACCTTTCAAAAACGCCACGCCGACGTCAGGTCAGACGCACACGTTTAAGTCCCCGACAGCGAGGCTATAAATGAAAGATGGGAATGACAGGAAAATGGTACAGCCTGTTTTTACTCGTGTGCAAGTAGGGTGGGCACCTGCACAAATTTTAGCGAATTGATATTAAAACCAAAGCAAGGCCAAGGCACCCAGTAAGGGGCCACGCGGTGTGGCCTGGCCGGTCCAGTTTTGGCCAGCAGTCATCAGAAAGCCGATGATGACAGCGATTGCAAAGCCGAACAACATCTCGTGCGCGTGCCACCACAATGCTGGCACGGCCGGTGTGACAGTTACAGCACCCAGGAACAAGGCCACCCAAAGTGGCGCCCATAGCGCTGCTGTCAAGGCACTGGCAACATAGAATGGGCGAAACCCCAACCGCAAAAACGGCCAACCTTTGGGCTTATCGGTCACTGCCTTGGTATTGGAATGCAAAGGGATAGACACTGTATTCATTGCAAGTGGGATTTTTGAAAGAGCGGCTTTGCTGTTACACCATAGCGCCCAGCTAGCTGGAGTCGATGATATTCAGTGCGCAAGGAGAGGAGATTGTGAATTGAAACACCATCGGCTGACCTTATCTGAATTAAGCCCGGCAATAAGACTTCGTGCAGACGGGCACGGTGTTTTCCAAATTGGGCCGATTACATTTCACAACCCGTCATCGTTTGCACCGAGCATGAGAAATACCGACGAAAACACCAACATTCACCGTCATTTGAGAGCGATGCCGCTGTTCATGGACTTGTCCGATGAGGATAGGGAGCGTCTCGCAGTGGGATGCCGACTCAGGCGCCTGGAGCGCGATGTCACGGTTTTTCGTACTGGGGAACTCTGTGAAGAGTTTCATGTTGTGATCTTGGGGCAAGTGAAACTCTATGTCACCAACGCGGCAGGACAGGAAAAAATCATTCAGCTTGTAGCCCCTGGCCAAAGCTTTGCCGAAGCGTTGATGTTTTTGAACAAGCCGTACATTCTGAGTGCACAAACACTCTGCGACTCCCTGTTGCTGAGTGTGGGAAAAAAGACGGTTTTCCAAGAGATTGAACGCGATCCGCAATTTGCGATGCGCATGCTGGCCGGGGTCTCTCGCCGCCTGCATGGTCTGGTTCAGGACGTAGAAAGCTACGCCTTGCATACCGGCATCCAGCGGGTGATTGGCTACCTGCTGCGGACTCTGGAAGAAAGCATGGTTTCCGACGCCGAGACGTTGACGATCACGCTGCCCGTTAGCAAAGCCAGCGTGGCTTCACGCCTGTCGCTAACACCCGAATACTTTTCACGGGTACTACACGACCTTGAGGCCAAGGGCCTGATCGCCATTGAAAGACGAGACATCCTTATAAAGGATGCACGGCTGCTGGCCAGTTATGGTTCGCATTGAAGCGCAACTCGCTCTCAAAGCTGGACAGGTTTTCTGGCCTTCTCGATTTACCCCTGGCCCATACTCGACGAACTGGTGGTCAAGATTTGAAATCTTGTCGTTCTATCGAACGTTTGGGTCGCTGCTTAGTCTAACGCGCGACCCTCGCCAGCCTCCTCCACCGTTTGCCCGTCACGGATGTGGTAGATCCGATTGAAAGTCGGGATGATCTTTTCGTCATGCGTGACGACGATGATGGCAGCTTGAAACTGGCGCGCCATCTGGTTCAGGATGCGCATCACTCCCAAGGCGCGTTCGCTGTCCAGCGGTGCGGTGGGCTCGTCGGCCAGAATCACCGGCGGGCGATTGGCGAGCGCCCGGGCAATCGACACACGCTGCTGCTCGCCGCCTGAGAGTTGCGTGGGCTCAGCACGGGCGCGGTGCTGCACGTCGAGAGCCGTTAGCAGCTCCAGCGCGCGGGCTCGGGCCACCGAGTTGGGCCGGCCAGCCAGCATAGGCAGCAAGGCGACGTTGTCGGTTACGTCCAAAAACGGAATCAGATAGGGTGCCTGGAAGATAAAGCCGATGCGATCGCGCCTCAGTGCACGCAGGTCTTTGACCCGCCAGCCGTCGTCATAAATCACGTCATTACCCAGCGTCATGCGTCCGGCGGTTGGTTCGATGATCGCACCCAGGCATTTGAGTAGCGTGCTCTTGCCCGAGCCGGAAGGACCGACCAGGCCAACAACTTCGCCGGGCGAGACCGACATGCTGACGTTTTTGAGTGCCTCCACCGAGTTGTCGCCCTTGCCATAAACCTTGCGTAAATTCTCAATGTGAATTCCGCTAGTTTCGGTGACTGCCCCGTCTCCACCAGAGAGAGGGGTTCCCCCAGGTTGGCTTTGCAGGCGATTCGATAACTTGTTCATACTCATCCAATGGCCGTAGCCGGATCGACCTTGAGCGCAACGCGAATTGCCAGCGTGCTAGCCATTGCGCAGATCAACATCGTGACCGCCAGCCCAGCCACCGAGTCTTTGGGCAGCAGCAACACATACTTGGGAAACACCGGTGCCCAACTGGTGGCGGCCACCTTGCCGACGATGAAACCGATCAGCCCAAGTCCCAACGCCTGCTGCAGGATCATCCCGGCAATGGTGCGGTTGCGCGTGCCGATGAGTTTGAGTACGGCGATTTCGCGCAGCTTGCCCAATGTCATGGTGTAGATGATGAAGGCCACAATGGCCGCGCTGACCACTGACAAGATCACTAGAAACATGCCGATCTGACGTGCTGAGTTGCCAATCAGTTTAGCTACCAGAATGTCTTCCATCTCGGCGCGGGTAAACACCTGCACATGTTTCCAGCGCTGTAGCGGCTGTGCCACCTGTTCGGGTAGCCAGCCGGTTTGCAACTGCACCAGCACGGCGTTCACGCTGTGGCTGCTAGCCTGCAGGTCCTGCACGGCTTCCAGCAGTCCGGGCACATCGGGTCGGTTGAAAGCCGGGTTGCTGGCAGTGCGTGTGCGGTCATTGACGATGGCATCGTTGTCCTTCAAAAACTGGGCTTCTTGCGCGTCCTTGAGTGGAATGAACACCATCGGGTCGCCGCCAGACGACACCATGCGCTGCGTCACGCCTACCACCTGATAGCTGTGGCGGCGCACAAGCAGTTCCTCGCCGAGCTGAAAACCGGTTTTGACATCAACCACCGCCTCATAGTGGCTACGAGTGAGCTGTCGACCGGACAGCAAGTAGCCAGGCTCGCCGGGTTGTCCGGCCTCGATGCCAACCACCATCACGCGCACTTCGTTGCCGCCGACTTTTTGCACCTGCTGCGTCAGATAGGTCACATTGGCCGCCCTGCCCACGCCCGGCATGCCGCGCACACTGCGCACCACGTCATCTTTGAGGCTGGAAGATTCAGCGTAGGGGCCTTGAGTGTCTTTTTGCACCACCCATAAATCTGCGCCGCTGTTGGTCAGCAGGGCTTGCGCGTCATCAACCATGCCACGGTAAATGCCGGCCATGGATAACGTTACGCCGATCAGCAGCCCCAGCCCCAGCCCGGTCAGGGCAAATTTGCCCCAGCCGTGCAGGATGTCCCGTCCGGCCAGGTTGATCACGGCTTGACTCCCGTAGGTGCCAGAGCATTCACTACTTTGACACGGGCACCCACCTTCAGAGCTTTTTCGCTATTAATCACAACGCGGTCGTTTTTGGTCAGACCTTGAAGCACCTGCACCTGGCCCTCCAAGCTTTGCACACCCAGCGTCACCGGGGCAAATTCGGGTTGGTCGCCGCTCAGCCGCCAGACCCCGGTTTGACCTTGCTGGTGCTGAATGGCGGCATTGGGCACCAGCAAGGCAGGCGTAGTGGAGGGCAGTTGCAGCGTCACTTCAGCCATTTCGCCCACCGATGCACCGGAAGGGGTTTGGGCAAACGCCACTTGGGCCAGGCGCTCCTCGGTCACGCTGTCAGCCAACAGTTCGATGCGCGCCACTTGGCCGGGCAAGGCGGTTTGCGGCTGAGAGCGTAGCACGATGCGGCCCTTGAGACCGGTAGTCAGCCCGGCAGAGCGGCCCTGATCGACCCGCAGCTTGACCCACAGGCTGGCCGGGTCCATGAGGCGCAGCACCGACTGGCCCGCAACCACCGTGCTGCCCGCTTCTGCGTCACGGCTGGTGACCACGCCGTCCGCTGGAGCAAGCAGCCGCACGTTGTTGCGCTGCTGCACCAGGCCAGCACGCTCTGCCTTCAGGCGGGTACTGTCCTGACCGGCTCCGGTCAGGTTTGCCTGTGCGGCTTGCAGTGCGGCGTCGGCAGAGGCTTGTTCTTGCAGTCTGGCATCCAGCGCGCCTTGGCTGATAAAGCTTTGTCGCGCCAGATCCTGGTTGCGCTGGGTGTTGGTATTGGCCAGGGATTGCCGGGCGGTGGCATCTTGCACTTGGGCCCGGGCGCTTGTCTGGGCACTACCGGCCCGTGCCAGCGCTGCATCCTGCGCCGCCAGGCGCTGGTCCAGGTCCACCGGGTCCATCTCGGCCAGCACTTGCCCGGTCTTGACAACGTCGCCGACATCCACTTTCACGCTCAGCACCCGACCAGCGATAGTGGGCCCCACCATCCAGCTGCGCCTTGCCTCCACCGTGCCAATGCCAAAAATAGTCGGGTTCAGCGTGCCCTCAGTGGGCCTACTGGTCGTGACTTGGATGGGGGCCAGAGGACCGGTGCGTAGCGACACATAGACCACCGTACCGATCAGTGCCAAAGCCAACGCTACCAGTGTCAGGCGGCGCAACATGAGTTGTTTGGCGTTCATGATGCGCTCTCAAAGTCATCAGACGCAACCGCACACAGCCCGCGCAGGTAAATGGCAAACACAGCAGGCGCCAGATTAGTCATGGCTAAAACATTGCCAGACAGCAAAGATTGCATCACGAGTCCCTGTACAGAACCAATAAAAAGCACGCTAGCCCCGGTCAAATCTTCTTGTGGTGCTATCAAATGCTCTTGTTGAGCCTGCAACAGCAACTGCATCAGCAGGGCCCGGTACTGCTGCATGAGTGTTCGCACACGGGCTTTAAGGACGGTGTCCTGTGGCTGTTGCAGTTCCTGAAATATCACCCGCGGCACGCCGGGGTAAGCCACCACAAACGCTACATGAGCCAAGAATACCGCTTGCAGGGCAGCAATCGCAGTCGCTTTAGGGGCATGGGTTGGGGCGGAGTCGACTGCACCTGAGTCGTTTGAACTGGTCGCCGTGTGGATGACCAGTGCAGGATCCAGTGCGTCCTGAGCGGCAGCCTTGAGCCGACGCATCAGCGTGGTGGAGACCCAGTCTAGTGCGGCCAACCAGATCGCTTCTTTACTGGGGAAGTGCCGAAATACCGCGCCCTGAGTAATGCCGACTGCCTGCGCCAGATCACCTGTGGTGATGTCTGCTGGGCTGCGATCTGCGGCCAACTGTAATGCTGCCTCGACCAAGCTGGCCTGGCGGACTTCGGTACGTTGTTTGGATGGTTTGTCGATAAGCTGCATACCTGCCAATAAGTAATTGATTGATTACTTATTGTAAGCACGCCAAGAAAATACCCAATCAACGCATTGCAGGTTCAAAAGGCAGAACGCAAGACCTCTTAGGCCAAAAGTTCCCTAAATCTGCATCCTATTTGATATGTGTCAAATTGAACTGGCTACCCAATTTACAAAACCTAAACCAGATTAAGGCTAGATTGACTTCTCATTTCTAAACTTTCCCCGGTTATTCAGCCCAAGCGCAAAGCCACTTGACGGTTTATTGCAGCCATCGCGGCGTGGGCGACGTTAATGCAAATCAACTTGGAGAAAAGCAAATGAAAAGACTGGGAAAACTTGCCGTGTCGTTAGTCGCTACCGGGATGGGCCTGGCGGTGAGCGGGGCGTGGGCCGCGGATTCATTACAGGATGTTATGAAAGCCCGCGGCCTGAACCAGCAAGACCTGCTGGCCGCCGCCAAAACTTACACACCCACAGGTGGCCGCGATGAATTCATGGCGTTCAGCTCGGGTGGGCAATCCGGGCAAGTGATTGTGTATGGCATCCCATCGATGCGTATCCTGAAATACATCGGCGTGTTCACCCCGGAGCCTTGGCAGGGCTACGGCTTCGACGAGGAGTCGAAGAAAGTGCTGCGCGAAGGCAACATCGACGGCAAGGAAATCAACTGGGGAGATACGCACCACCCAGGTTTATCTGAAACCAATGGCGAGTCGGATGGCCAGTTTCTGTTCATCAATGACAAGGCCAACCCACGCATTGCCGTGATTGACCTGCGTGACTTTGAGACCAAGCAGATTGTGGTCAACCCGATCATGAAGTCTGACCATGGCGGTGCCTTTGTCACCCCCAACACCGACTACATCATTGAAACTTCTCAGTATCCAGCCCCGCTGGGTAACAGGAAATTCAGCCCGCTCGAAGACTTCAACGATACCTACCGTGGTGCCATCACCTATTGGAAGTTTGACCGCACCAAGGGCCTGATTGACGCCAAACAATCGTTCTCGATTGAGTTGCCACCGTATTCGCAGGACTTGTCAGACGCGGGCAAAGGTCCCTCAGACGGCTGGTCCTTCACCAACTCGTTCTGTTCGGAACGCTATGTTGGCGGCATTGAAAAGGGGCGTCCGCCTTATGAAGCAGGTTGCTCGGCCAAAGACACCGACTATCTGCATGTGATCAACTGGAAGCGAGCGGCTGAACTATTCAAGGCTGGAAAGACAACGACCATCAACGGCCATCAGGTCATTATGCTGGCTACCGCGATCAAGGAGGGCATCATTTTCGTGATCCCCGAGCCCAAGTCACCCCACGGCGTGGACGTGACGCCTGACGGCACCAAGATCGTGGTGGCTGGCAAGCTGGACACCCACGTGTCGGTATATTCCTTCGACAAGATCATGGCCGCCATCAAGGCTGGCAAGTTTGAAGGTAAAGATCCGTACGGCATCCCGGTGATCAGCATGAAGGATACCCTGCACACGCAGGTGGAACTTGGCCTAGGCCCGCTGCATACCCAGTTTGACTCCAAACCCTGTGTTGCCTACACCTCTTTATATGTCGATTCTCAAGTGGCCAAGTGGAACTACTGCGAAGGCAAGGTGCTCGACAAGATCGCCGTGCACTACAACATCGGCCACTTGATGACGATGGAGGGTGACACCACCAAGCCCAGAGGCAAGTACCTGGTGGCTCTCAATAAGCTGTCCATTGACCGCTTCAACCCGGTTGGTCCGCTGCATCCGCAAAATCACCAGTTGATCGACATCAGTGGCGACAAGATGACCTTGCTCTACGACATGCCGATCCCCCTGGGCGAGCCGCACTATGTCGTGGCCATCGATGCCAAGAAACTCAAACCCGCTGTTCGCTACAAAGTGGGTACCAACAGCCGCACTGATTTACCTAGCCCGTATGCTGCCAGAGCGGGTGAAGAAAAAACCGTGCGTAAAGGTAATAGTGTCGAGGTGTGGGGCACCGAAATTCGCTCACACATCACGCCTGAGACCATTGAGGCCGAAGTGGGTGACGAAGTCACCATTCACCTGACCAACCTGGAGCGTGCGGAGGACGAAACCCACGGTTTCACGGTATCAACCTACAACGTGCACGCCTCGGTTGAGCCTGGCAAGACGGTTACGGTCAAGTTCAAAGCTGACAAGGAAGGTGTCTACCCGTACTACTGCACAGAGTTCTGCTCGGCCCTGCATCTGGAAATGGAAGGTTATCTGTTAGTCAAACCTAAGGGTTGGAAACCCAGCAAGGCAACAACAGCATCTGCTGGCACTACCTACACTGAAGCCGATTACAAGGCTGAGGTCAAGAAGATTACCGACACACAAGCAGTAATTGACTCGGTAGTGACCTATATCACCAGCGTGAACTACAAAGACTTCCCGGATGTGGTGTCGATGGTGGACGACGCGTTCGACCAACTGGGCAAGGCTAAGGAACTCAAAGTCAAACACGAAGCTCTTGCAGCCAAGCAAGACTGGCAGAACGCCACATTGTGGGCTGAGCAAGTCTGGCAATACCAGGTCAAAACAGCCGACCTGGGCCTGCGTGCCAAGACCTTCCTGGAACAGCACAACGCCAAGAAGATCAAGTAGGCCAGGTCATTTGATATTCATTATTGCTATTTAAAGCAGAGCACACTGGGGTGAGCACGCAGGCGGTTCACCCCGGTTTTCATTACCCCAAGGAAAACCATGAAATCAACAATGTTTTTGACTGCTGTCCTGGTGACGCTGACAAGCAGCGCCGTGTTGGCAGCCGACGGCGCAGCCCTGTATGCAGAAAAGACCTGCGTGGCCTGCCATGGCAAAGATGCCAGAAAGCCACTGTTGCCGAACTACCCCATGATCGCCGGACAAAACGCAGCCTACATTGAACAGCAAATGCTCGACATCAAGAGTGGCGCGCGTGCCAACGGCCAAACCGCCGCCATGAAAGGCGTGATGCCCCTGGTTTCCGAGGCTGAGATCAAGATACTGGCGCAATACCTGTCCAAGCTACCCCGCTAACCTGTCACCGACACATGACGGCAGGTATTGCCGTTGAATCCAACATCTTTCAAGGATATTGACATGAAGAAAATTCTGTTTCTGGCCATTGCAGCCGCACTGATTCCCGCCACCAACGCGTTCGCGCAAGCCGCCCCCAAACATGCAGGCATTGAGTCCAAGGACTACCAGTGGGCCAAGATGGAGGGCGAAATGAAAGCCGCGCTGGATACCAAAGGCAATGTCAAGGATGGCGAAGACGCTTATGAGGTTTGCGGTGCCTGCCACCTGCCCTCTGGCGCAGGCCGCGCAGATGGCACCTTTCCGCAACTGGCTGGTCAGCACAGCACCGTGTTGATCAAGCAGATGGCCGACATCCGTGCCGGCACACGTGACAACCCCACCATGTACCCGTTTGCCAAGGTCTTGACCGACCCGACCGAACTGGCCAACGTTGCGGCCTACATCAACAGCCTGTGCATTCCTTTGGACCATGGCCACTATGAAGGGGCCGATGCCGCCAAACAAGTCAGCATGGGTAAAGAGTTGTATGAGAAACAGTGCGCCGAATGTCACGGTAAAGACGGCGATGGCAACAAGGCCAAGTTTTACCCGGTGATTGCCGGCCAGCACTACAAGTACCTGCTGCGCCAGATGACCGAGATTCGTGACGGCAAACGCCGCAACGCCAACCCGGACATGGTGAAGATCATCAAGGCCTATACCGACGCCCAACTGGTCGCCATTTCGGCATACCAGTCCAGCATGTCTATGCCAGGTGCCATGTGCAAGGCCAAACCGACAGCCAAAAAGAAAGGTTGATGTGTGACTGCACAGACTCAACAAAATCACCTAATCAGGATACTCACGCTGATCGCCTTGGTAACCATGGTGGGGGCCTATTTCGCTCCCATTTGGTGGGTTTCTCTGACCGCGCCCAATTACCCGCCGGATGCGTTTCCGGATGGCATCCGCATTCACTTCCACTTTGATGCTGTCAAAAATGGCTGCCGTGCCACTGGCACCGGGTCACGAATGGCCGGTGAAACCATGCAAGCCGACATGGGCGCGGATACCGGGCGCTACAACCCAATTCTGGATGCCAACGAAGATGTAAACAAGAATGCCACTGGCTTGGACTGTGTGCATGAGATGAACACCATCAACCACTATGTCGGCATGTACCCGATTTCCACAGGAGCACCGGTTGAGAAGCCGATGGCAAAGTTTTTCTTCGGTATGTTTGCTGTGATGCTTTTGGGTTTCATAACGCCGGAGGGGCGACGACGACTGATGGTGCTTTCTGTTGGCTTTGCCGGGGTCACGGCTTGGACACTGGTCGATCAACTGGTTCTGGGGCACTTGGCGAGTCACGTTCAGAGCTACTCGTCTGAAGCCGCTACTTTTTTTAACGAACCAGCGCGAATCAAGGTTTGGGCGGACAACGTCACGCTGTACACCTATGTGGCCATCGGTATCTTGGTGGCGGCCATGATGGTCATCGTCGCGGGTGTTGCGATTTGGCCGAGGTTCTCATTACTGCTGGCTCTGGTACCCGGCTTGTTGCCTCTGTTCTTTGTAATTGAGTACGCTGGTTGGCTCTGGTTTTTTGGCCACAACATGAATCCTTGGGGTGCCTTTACGGTCAAACCCTTCATGCCAACGCTGTTTGGGGAAGGCAAGGTGGCGCAGTTCACTACCTATTCTTACCCGTATTGGGGTTACGGCCTGTTAATGATTACATTTGCCTGCCTGACAGTCGCCATGTTGCTCAAACGCAAACAGCTGCGTGAACAAAAGAGTGCCTGATATGCAGATGTGGCGGACCGTGGTGTTAGGGTGTGTTCTGGGCATGAATGCCCTGTGTGCCAGCGCGCAGGGCGTTAGCGCCGAAATCGGCTTGGGCGAAACTTCTGGGAAATTGGGTGCAACAGCCGACTTGTCGAATGCGCCGCGCGTCACGATCGATCGACCCAAGCCCACTTTCATGCTGAGTGAACGCAACAAGCGTGTGCATGGGTTCAAACCATTTCAGGACCTGGTGGACGCAGCACCGATAGGCTCTGTATTGCGTCCGCCAGCAGGCAACTATGCCGGACCGGTGGTTTTGAAGAAACCCCTGACCATTGAAGGCAAGGGTCTGGTCACGATTGATGCAGGTGACCGTGGAACTGTATTCATCGTGCAATCCAACAACGTGACGCTGCGAGGCATCCATCTAACCGGCTCCGGTAGCGACCACGACACAGATGACTCAGCATTGGATATACGGGGTCATAACAACGTGATTGAAAACCTGGTCATTGACAACTGCCTGTTTGGCATCGACCTCAAACAGTCGAACAACAACATTTTGCGCGGCAATAAGATCAAATCCAAAGAGGTTGCCTTGGGTGTGCGTGGCGATGCCATTCGCCTCTGGTACAGCAACAACAATCTGATCGAGAACAACCTGATCACCGACTCGCGCGATACAGTGGCTTGGTATTCGCACCGCAACATTTTTCGCGGCAATGAAGGTCACCGGAGCAGGTATTCGCTGCACTTCATGTTTGCCAACAACAACCTTGTTGAAAACAACCGATTTTTTGACAACTCGGTGGGCATCTATTTCATGTATATGGAAGGTGGCGGCGCCCGCAACAACCTGATTTCGCACGCCACGGGCGCTTCCGGCATGGCATTGGGTTTCAAGGAATCGTCCGACATTTTTATCGAAAACAACGATCTGATCTACAACGCTGTGGGTGTGGGTTCTGACCTGTCGCCCTTCCAGCCCAATACCAAGATCCGCTTCAAGGGCAACCGTTTTGCCTACAACGGCATCGGTGTCCAGGTGACCAGTGACCTCGGTGGCAACGACTTCAAGGACAACACTTTCGAAGGCAACATCACCGACTTCACCCAAAGCGGCCGCGGCGCAGGCACAAGGAATACCTGGTCCGGCAATTACTTTGACAGTTACCAGGGGTTCGACAAAAACAAGGACGGTTTAGGTGACACCCCTTACGAACAATATGCGTTTGCCGATCAGATCTGGATGGAGATCCCGGCGGCCAGCTTCTTCAAGGTGTCGCCCGTTCTTGAACTGCTGAATTTTCTGGAGCGCCTGGCGCCCTTTTCTGCCCCTGATTTGCAGCTTAAAGATGCCAAGCCGCGTTATCTAAAGCCGCAAAGGACAACACCGTGATTGAAGAAAAACCTGAAGCCGCACCGGCGGTGCCATTGACAGCTGCAAGTCCCAAAAAGACCCGCCTATCGCGTCAAGATCGGCGCAAGTGGCTACGTACAGCCTTGTTGGCGGGTGGTGTCATCGGTGCTGCATTGTCTGGCTACCTGCCCTTAGTCTATGCGCAAAAAAAACGCCTGCGTCCGCCTGGGGCATTGGACGAGAGAGATTTTTTGGCAGCGTGCATCAAGTGTGGGCAGTGTGTGCAGGTGTGCCCGGTGCAAGCCATCAAGTTGGCTGACCTGGTGGATGGTTTGGGCGTGGGTGTTCCCTACATCGATGCTCGCCAACAGGCATGTGATTTTTCGTGTGATGCCGTTCAGTGCATCCTGGCTTGCCCAACTGGTGCCCTTGCCTATGACAAGCCAAGTTATCTGAGCGTCAGAGCCGGTGCCCGCCTTGCTACCAAACCCCTCCTCAAAGCCAAGGCAAAAGATCCAGAACCCACGCTGAACTTGAAAGAGCGTGCTGGCGTTGCAAGGCTGCTTCGGCCAGAGGCATGCCTGGCCATACAAGGCAAGGGGTTCAAAGGTCAGGCGCGTGGTGCAGACTTCAAGGGACACATGCGCTACATGGACGTGGATCGCTGGAAGCCGATTCTGGTGTCCCAACATCCCTACGACGTGAAAGAGTGCAACCTGTGTGTCAGTGAATGCCCGATCGGCGGGGCCATCAGCCTGGAAACGTTGACCACCGCTGACGGTAAAACCCGCCGCCAGCCCGTCATTCACGAACCTTGCGTAGGCTGCGGCGTATGCGAGATGGTTTGCCCCACCGAGCAGGCCTGCATCGTGATTGAAGCACGCGAGGTGTGGACAGCATGAAAAAGATTCACCGCGATCGATTTTTCGAGCAAATTGGCATCATGTTCGGGCGCGAGCCCAAAAAACCCACCGAGATCACCGAACGCGCGCAACAAGTGCACGAACTCAAACGCATGGCCAACAAGGCCGAGGTGCGCGCCACCATTCTCAGAGCCCACGAAAAGCCGCACGTCAACACCTGGCGCAACCGGCGTTGGGCAGTGTTACTGGCGGTTAACCTGTTCTTCGCCCTGTCGTATGGTCTGGACATCCAGATTCTGGAAGGCTCACTAACTGCCTCGCGGCTGATAGGCTTTCATTTGATTGACCTCAACTCGGCGTTGCAGGTGATGCTGGCACATAAGCACATCCTAGTCAATCTGGTGATCGGTACCTCGACCGTCATGGTCATCTGGATGTTGCTTGGGGGGCGCACGTTTTGTTCATGGGTCTGTCCCTACCACTTCGTAGCCGAGTTGGCCGAAAAGCTGCATTTGTGGATGGCACGCAAAAAGTTGGTTTCTGATCAACCCATGAGCCGCAGCCTGCGCACCTATTTCTGGGTCATCTTTGCCTTGGCGGCCCTGGGCACCGGCTACACCGTGTTTGAGGCGATTTCGCCTACCGGCATTTTGTCGCGCGCCATCATTTACGGCCCCGGTCTGGCTTTGCTGTGGGTACTGGCGCTGCTGCTGTTTGAGGTGACCTTTTCGCGCCGTGCCTGGTGCCGTTATGTCTGCCCGATCGGGCTGACTTATGGCGTGGTGGGCATCCTTTCACCGGTGCGCATCAAGTACACGTTGGACGGCTGTTTTCATGAAGGTGACTGCAAAAAAGTGTGCCTGGTGCCGCATGTGCTGGACACCATCGTCAAAGGGCGGGCGGTAGACACCGAAGTCACCATCGGTCCGGATTGCACCCGCTGCGGAGCCTGTGTGGATGTCTGCCCGACAGGCTCACTGAAATTCGACATCAAGGGTCTGTCAAAAATTCTGTAATGCGTCTGCTTGATACGAGCACCAGCACTTTCAAAAAAATACATACACCATGATCCGTTTTACCAACGTCACCAAATCTTTCCGGCGCAATCGCATTCTGGATGGGATTGACCTGACCATCGGCCTGGGCGAACGCGTCGCGCTCATCGGCTCCAATGGAGCGGGCAAAACCACGTTGATCCGATGCCTGCTGGGCGAGTACACCTTTGACGGCGATGTGCTGATCCAAGGCCATAGCCCCCGTCTGGAGCGCACCGAGGTTCTAGGATTGATCGGCTTTGTACCGCAATTGCCACCACCATTAAAAATGCCAGTGGAGCAGTTGATTGATTTTTCTGCCGCACTGTGCAAAACCGAGCCCGTGCGCATTCATGACGTGGCGACCCGGCTGGGTCTCGATGTTGCAAGCATCCTGTCAAGACCGTTTATCAAGCTATCGGGTGGTATGAAACAGAAGTTGCTGATTGCCATCGCCCTGGGCCGCAATGCCAAGGTACTGGTGATGGATGAGCCTGCCGCCAATCTGGACCCGCAGGCACGGAAGATATTTTTTGAACTGCTGGCCGAGCGCGCCGAACACGTCACCATGCTGATTTCGAGCCACCGTATCAACGAGGTCTCCTCTTTGGTTACTCGAGTAATCGAACTCGACACTGGCAAGATCGTTCTCGACGACCGGGTAGCTGCAGAGATTTCGCTCGCGGGTGTCCTGACCGGGCGGGTGATCGCACGGTTGCATGAGCCAGCCCTGGTCAAGGCGCTGGAGCAATGGAATTTCAAGGCGGCTGACAGTGCCTTGACCGAATGGTCCGGCCAGGTCGCCGGACCTGACCGTCTGCGCTTTTTGGGGACGGTATCGCGCTACGCTGCCGTTGTGACCCACGTCTCACTAACGGAGATACCGTCATGAGGCGGCGCACCCTGCTGGCCCACGGCTTCGCACTGACACCGCTGGCCGCACTGATGCTGAGCGCCTGCGGTGATGATGGCGATTGGGCTGAAGGCATGCTCCCCATTAAGTGGGACCGCGATACCTGCCTGCATTGCATGATGGTCATTTCGGACCGGCGCTTCGCAGTTGAAATTCGTGGCGGCCACAGAAATGATGCCTTCAAGTTTGACGACATCGGTTGCGCTGCCACTTGGCGCGTAGAAAAAATGAACCAATATCCCTGGCTGGCGCAAACAGATTTCGGCTTCTGGGTAGCGGATTACGCCACCCATGGCAAAAAATGGCTCAACGCACTGAATGCCCACTATGTGAACGGACCGACTTCGCCGATGGCCTACAACTACTCCGCTACCGCCGAACTCCAGGCTGGCAGCGTGGACTATGAAACCATGGCAAAAAAAACCAGCAGCTTCTGGCCTGCCGGCTGCACGCCTGGCAAGGCTGAAGCGCCCAACTTGCCCCATACAACCTCTTCCCAAAAGATATGAAACAACTCTGGCTGACAGCCAAACTCGACATTATTGAATCCTTGCGAGCGCGCTGGTTCATCGTTTACACCCTGGTTTTTGGTGGCATTGTGGCTTTGCTATTTTTGTTCGGACTGACCGAATCCAGGGTGCTAGGCTTTATTGGTCTGTCGCGCCTTCTGGTGACCTACATTCAGTTGACGATGGCCATTCTGCCGATCTTTGTGTTGATCACCACAGTGCGCTCGGTGGCGGGCGATCGTGAGGCGGGGGTTTATGAATACCTACTGTCGCTGCCGGTGTCGCTGGCCGCCTGGTTCTGGGGCAAAATTCTCGGCCGCTATTTGGTGATCTTCATGCCTGTTTTTGGAGCCATGTTGTTGGCAGTGGTGATCGCGGTGATTCGCGGTATTGATGTTCCGTGGGAAATTTTTGGCTATTACACCGCCTTACTGGCTGTGATGTCGGCCTGTTTTTTGGGAATCGGTATGCTAATTTCAGCGATGGCACGCAGCACCGATATGGCACAGGGCGCAGCCTTTATGGTTTGGCTGGTGTTTTTGCTGTTCCTTGACCTGATCTTGTTGGGCGTGATGATTCAGGGCAAGGTCAACCCCGATACCGTGGTGTTGATCGCTCTAGCCAACCCGCTGCAGGTGTTTCGTACCGCCGCCCTGGCACTTTTTGACCCACAACTTATCGTGCTGGGTCCATCAGCATTTGTCATCCTTGATACTTTTGGAGTGCTGGGGTACAAAATTTTTGCACTGGCCTATCCGCTGGCCCTAGGGCTGATGACGGCGACGGCAGGTTATTTACTTTTTCGTCGTGGAGATCTCCCGTGAGCCATTTTGAATGGTGTCGTGCTAGTCCGCTTTTTCTGGTGGCCTTGCTTGGCTTGCAGCCATTCCTTACCGCAGTGGCAGGCGGCCCTTCAGGAATGGCCGCAATGGTCAACAATGAGGCGCTTTTCTCGTCCACCCTGTTTGACTTGAAAGGCCAAGTTGCGGACCTGGCCGCCTATCGTGGTAAGCCTCTGATTGTTAATTTTTGGGCGCGCTGGTGTGGCCCTTGCAAGGTTGAGATACCTGAGCTGATTCAGTTGGAAAGGCGCAATACTGGAGTCCAGGTCATTGGCCTCAATATTGAGAGCAATGCAGAAGCTGTACGGGAGTTTGCTTACGCCTATGACGTGAATTACCCCGTATTTTTGACTCGTGAATCTGGACTGCCACTCATGCAGATGCTGGGCAATGCCAAAAAAGCACTTCCTTTCACCATAGTAATTAACGCTCAGGGCAAGATGGTCAGTAGCCACATAGGCTTGTTATCGCGAGAGTTAATCGACTCAGCAGTCAACATGGCCAAGTCAGTCGGGGTTTCATTGACTCCATGACCCACCCCCAAAACATCAACCACAGCTTTGGCCGCGAATCGGTCAACCAGGCCGAGCGGCGCGAGCGCATCCGCACCGTCTTTACCGCCGTCGCCCCGCGCTACGACCTGATGAACGACCTGATGAGTATGGGCATTCACCGCCTGTGGAAACGCAAGTTGGCGTGGCGCGTCCAAGGCATCCACGGTCAGGTGATCGACCTAGCCGGTGGCACCGGTGATGTGGCCCGCCTGCTCTTGTCGCCCAAGCGCCAGGTCACTGTCTGCGACCCCAGCCAGGCGATGATGCAAATCGGCCAGCAGCGCTCCGACATGGCTGGTGTGCACTGGTTGGCGGGCGAGGCTGAGAGCCTGCCGCTGAGTGATGCCAGCGTGGATTTGTTGACCGTCTCATTTGGCCTGCGCAACGCCACGCATCTGGAAAGGGCGCTGTCAGAGATCCACCGCGTGCTCAAACCCGGCGGGCGCTTTGTCTGCCTGGAGTTCTCGCAACCGGTCTTCTGGCTGGCCCCGTTTTACAACCTGTACTCGTTTCTGGTCATCCCGCGCCTGGGTGCGCTGGTGGCACGCGAACCCATCGCCTACCAGTACCTGGTGGAGTCGATTCGCCGTTTTCCCAACCAGAGCGGCTTTGCCGAACTGATGCAGCAAGCCGGATTTAACGCCATCCGCTGGGAGAACCTGTCCTTTGGCATTGCCTGCCTGCACTTTGGGACGCGTTCAAATGCCACATGAGCGCACCCTGAGCGGCCCGGTCTCCAGCCTGCAAGTATGGTGGACGGCGATTCGTCCGCGCACCCTGAGCATGGCCGCCACGCCAGTCGTACTGGGGTCGGCACTGGCTTGGTCGGCCGGCAACCCACCGCTGTGGCCGGTGTTTTTGGCCACGCTGCTGTGCGCTCTGCTGATCCAGATCGGCACCAATCTGCACAACGACGTGGCTGACTATGAGCGTGGTGCGGACCGCCCGGACCGCATCGGCCCGCTGCGCGTCACCGCAGCAGGTTGGGCCACGCCACAAAGCGTGCGCCGCGCCGCCGCCTTGAGCTTCGGGCTGGCCTTGGTGCTGGGGCTTTTCCTGGTGCAGCAGAGTGGCTGGCCGATTCTGGCCATTGGCCTGACCTCGCTGCTGGCCGGTTGGGCCTACTCCGGTGGCCAACACCCGATTTCCCACAGCCCTTTGGGTGAGTTGTTTGTCTTGGTGTTTTTTGGTCTGCTGGCCGTCGTCGGCAGCCACTGGCTGCAAAGTGACAGCCTGTCGCTGGACGCCTGGCTGGCTGGCGCGGTGGTGGGTTTGCCAGCAGCAGCGGTGTTGCTGGTCAATAACTTCCGCGACATGGAGGCTGACCTGCGTAATGGTCGGCGCACCCTGGCCGCCAGCCTGGGTGATGCGGGTGCCCGCCAAGCTTACGCCGCCATGGTGCTGCTCCCTTTTGTCCTGACGGCGCTGCTGGCCTGGCATGACCGGCCTGGGGCCCTGCTGAGCCTGCTGGCCCTGCCGTATGCACTCAAGCAGATCCCCCGGCTACACCGCCAGGCATCGGGGGCACAGCTCAACCTGCTGCTCGGTGCCACCGCCAAGCTGGGGCTGTTACTGGGCCTGGCCTTGTCGATCGGTGTCTTTTTATGAATCCGGCGGTGCTGCAGAAACTGCTGCCGCTGGCGCTGGCGTGCATCATGTTTTATCTCGGGTTGACCCTGGTGCTGGCCGATTTCCGCCGGGTGACACTGCGCCCCAAGGCGCTGGTCGTTGGCCTGCTTGGGCAACTGCTGCTGGTGCCGGTGGCCGGTTTTGCAGTTGCCAGGCTGACCGGGCTGGACCCGATGATGGCAGTGGGTCTGATGGTGCTGGCCGCCTGCCCGGGCGGGGTCAGCTCCGGGCTGCTGACGCATCTGGCGCGCGGTGATACGGCGCTGTCGATCTCGCTCACAGCGCTCAGCAGTCTGGCTTCCATGCTCACCATGCCTTTGTTGCTGAGCGGGGCCTTGCAGTATTTCATGGGCGGCAGTCTGGCTACACGCGCCTCCTTGGGTGCCATGGTGGGCAGTATTTTCCTGCTGACAACCTTGCCAGTGTTGCTCGGTATGGGCGTGCGCTGGCGCTTTCCCGCAGCGGTGATGCGCTGGGTGCCTGTGGCTGCGCGCCTGAGCACGGGCTTGTTTGTGTTGATTGTGCTGGCCACCTTTTGGGATCAGCGTGAGGTGTTGGTGCAGCAGTTGCCCCAGTTGGGCCCGGCCACGCTGTTGCTCAACCTGCTGATCATGGGTGTGGCCTATGCGCTGGCGACACGGATGCGGCTGGTGCACACCGACCGCATTGCGGTGGTCATTGAATGCGGCATGCACAACTCGGCCCTGGGGATTTATGTCTGCGTGCAATGGATGGTCATGCCGGCGATGAGCGCGCCCAGCGTGGTGTACGCGCTACTGATGAATGTCACTACCCTGATGTTTGTGGTGCTGATGCGCAGATGGCGAGGTGCCGCTATTGCTTGGAATAGGAGTTATTAATGAATCAACGAACCGCCTTCTTAATGTCACTAAATCTGGTCTACGCACTTCTCCACCCGGTGTATGCACAAACCGAATCGGCTTTGCAAGTCATCATTGATCTTGGGCGAGTCAATGGTCAAGCACTGGCCTGTAAGGAGATGACCATTGCCGCACAGGCAAAAAGTCTGATGCTATTGCACGCTCCCAAGACAGCCCGTTTTGGGGACGCCTTTGAAGATAGTACGCAGCAAGCGTTTGTCGCACAGTTACGCAGCGAGATGTCGTGCCCCGACGAGGTGGTTATGTCTGCTCAGCTGGTATCACTGAAGCTTGAATTGCAGGCGAGCTTGCCCAATACAACACCCACCACACCCACTTCTGGAACTCAATGAACATGCTCAACATCACTATGCTTCAACAAGTGTCAGCACTGATGCTGGCGACATCAATGGCGTTTGCGACCAGTGTCGTAGCCCAAACGACAGCGCCCACCAACGCTGACCCGGTTGCAGTTACCAACACGGTGCTCACTGAACGCATGTCACCGCGCTATTTACTACAGGGAAGTCATGGCGGGTCGGTGACCTCGGATGATTTTCATGACCGCTTTCAATTGATCGCCTTTGGGTACATATCCTGCCCGGATGTCTGCCCAACCACCATGACGGAAATGCAACAAATACTCGAAAAACTCGGAGAGCGTGCCCAGTACTTGCAGCCGATTTTTATTTCCATAGATCCGCAAAGGGATACCTTGGAAGTCTTGGCCGCTTACACCGCCAATTTTGACTCGCGGATTTTGGGTCTGACCGGTAGCGAGGCCCTTGTCCAATGGGCTGCCAACAATTTCAAGGTTGAATACACCAAAATTCAAGAGCCCGGTGCTGGGCCCAATGTTTACAACATGGATCACACGGCCGGTATGTTTTTGCTCGGACCGGATGGCCAACTGCTGAAGAAGTTTGGCTACAGCACGCCAGTGCAAGACATCACGGTTGAAATTGAAAAGTGGTTGACGCAGGACGGCAAGTGAACACCTTCAATATGTGCTGCACTTTTTCACGATTCATGAAAAGAAGTTTTTTTGTCAGCTTAGTTGCCGCACTTCTTACACCAACCCTTCGCGCCGAGACTCCATCGCTTTATGGTGTGGTGGACACTGGCATCGAGTTTGTCAATCATGTTGCATCTGCGGGAGGTGGCGTCACCCGTATGCCAACCAACACTGGCCTGACTCCTTCCCGGCTGGGTATTCGTGGCAATGAAGAATTGGGATCCAGTTTAGAAGCTCTTTACAACCTGGAAATGGGCTTTGGCCCCGACACCGGCAGTTCGGCACAGGGGGGGCGCCTGTTTGGGAGGCAGTCATTTGTGGGTCTCGGTTCGGAATGGGGAACGATTACAGTAGGACGTCAGTGGACAATGCTTTTTTGGGCGCTGCTGGATGCCGACATTGTTGGCCCAGCGATCTATGGGACCGGGTCATTGGACAGTTACTTGCCGAACGCCCGCGTTGACAATTCAGTTGCCTACCAAGGCAAATTCAGACAATACACAGTGGGTGCAACTTACAGCCTGGGACGCGATACCGTAAATGCGGGCCCGTCACCGGCAGGCACCAACTGTCCAGGGGAAAGCGGAGTCGATCCACAAGCCTGCAGAGAGTGGTCATTAATGGTGAAATATGACACACCCACTTGGGGAGCAGCGCTGGCTTACGACACGATGAATGGCCGCACGCCAGTCGCTGCTTTCGATATGGTGTTTGCCGGACTGACAGCCAGTTCCAAGTCGGATACCCGTTTGGTCATTGATGCTTACGCCAGGATTGACCGTTGGAAGGTATCTGGTGGCATCATTCACCGCCACAATGATGGAAATGCCACCCATGCTGAAAGCGATCTCTGCTTTGTTGCAGCCTCATACCCTGTCTCGTCGGCTCTCACAATTGAAGGAACTCTCGCGAGCCTGAACTTCCAGCAAACGAACAATGCGAATGCCCGCTTGTTGACTGTAAGAATGATTAAAGAGTTGTCAAAAGGCACGCGCATCTATGCACAGCTCGGCATCATTCAAAATGAAAGCCAATCAGGCCTCTCAGTCAGTGGGGGTGGTCCAACCAGCGCCCCATCGCTAAGTGACTCCCAGGTTGGCACCATGATTGGCATCAGTCAATTGTTCTGAGAACCAGACGCTCAATTTGGCAGCATTGTCTAAATATCACAGATCAAATTCAAGACGTATAGGCCATCTTCACCCACCGATATAACTCATTTCAACGCGCTTGATCGCTGGGCCGTTGTCCGGCCCCAGCGCTTGACGTTGTTCAGAATAGTTGTCACTTCGGCCTTGCCAGATGTGGCCGATGGCGTTGACCAGTCAGCGTTGGATGCCTCACCCCTTAGCAGGTGGCGCAGGTCGTAGCCCTTCTCGGCAAAAAGGTGCAGGTACAACTGCCCCTCGGTGGAAAGCCGGGCACGGTTGCAACTGCTGCAAAAGGCCTGTGTGACACTGCTGATCACGCCGATTTCGCCCAGGGCCGGGTCGTAACGTCCATCGGCACCCGCATAGCCCCAGCGCTGGGCGGTTTCACCGGGCTGGGTGGGCTGCAGCGGCACCAGTGGCAACTCGGACTGCAGCAGGGCAATGACCTCGACCGAGGGCAACACCTCGTCCATGCGTCAGTCGTTGGTGGCACCCACGTCCATGTATTCAATAAAGCGCAGCACCAAACCACTTCCGCGGAAGTGGCGCGCCATGGGCAGGATCTGCTGCTCGTTGGTGCCACGCTTGACCACCATGTTGACCTTGATCGGCCCCAGACCGGCGGCCCAGCCGGCCTCAATGCCCTCCAACACGTCGGCCACCGGAAAATCCACATCGTTCACCTGGCGAAAGATGGCATCGTCGAGTGCATCCAGGCTGACGGTGATGCGTTGCAGTCCGGCTGCTTTCAGCGCTTTGGCTTGGCGTGCCAGCAGCGAGCCGTTGGTGGTCAGGGTCAGGTCCAGTGGGACCTTCGAATGTGCGCCGACTGGCGAGTTGTTCAACCAGCCTTTCCAGATGCTTGCGCAGCAGCGACTCGGCACCGGTGAGACGGATCTTTTGCACCCAATTAGGTCACAACAGTGCCGTCAGCACGTGTTTGTTTGCGCTCGTGTAAGTACATGCCCTCCATATTGGAGGAGTGGGGACAGAAAATCAACAATCCATGTATCTAGGCATTTGGCGGGAAATCCAATTCCGACCCTTGAATTCATTGAACTTTTTCAAACAATGTGCCCAATCACTGTCAAAGTCAGGTCAAAAACTGACCTTGGAAATTGAGCGTCAACAATGAGGAAAAACCCATTTCGGGCGAGCAGCGATTCCGGTCTGTCGCCACGGTCAGGTTCCGGGTGAGCCAATTTCATGAATTTGAAGTCAGTCCTGCCGCAACAAACCGGTCGCCCCTCAAACAGACGAGAAGGCGATTTGCTTGTAAAGCGCAACCAGCGTGTCCGTTTGTGTCACGACACCAAGCACCTTGCGCTCCTCATCAATGACCGGAATATGCGGCAGGTTTTTCTCGACCATGAGGTGAATCAAGGTGATGACGGGCGTGTCGACTCTGGCACAGGCCACCTCTGAGGTCATGATCTGTCCGACTAAAGTGGCCTTTTTAGGCTTTGCACCTGGCATGCGGCGCAGCATCCCCTGCAACTGCATGGCCAGGCCAGCGGCCGTGGTGTCGTCCATCTGCCGCAAAAAATCTGCCGTACTCAGTATGCCAATCAGTTTGCCTGCCTGGTCCAGCACAGGAAGGGCCTTGACCTGATGGTGCCGCAATCGATTCCAAGCGATTTCAATATGGGTGTCTGTTCTCACACTGATCACATCGCGCGACATGACGTCAGCGCAGGTCAGCCCGATATGCCGCTCGAACGCATGATCGACCGCCAAGTTATAAAGCTTCACCAACTCATCTTCCTGCATGTCGACAAAGGTATTGAGCGCTGTCACGGCACTTGCCAGGTCGGTGTGGTCCAGCCCGCCGCGTAGCATTGGCACGGCATCCTGAGTGTGGTGAGTCTGCACTTCTTCCGCTGTGACGCTGTACGGGTAGCGTCGTCCCAATAACCAAGTATTGATTAGCCAAGTAAACAGTATCAGAAAGAAAACGTTAAAAGCAACCAAACTTGCCGTCAGCGACATCTGTGCGAGGTTACCAGCCCCGCCCAACACAATCAGCAACACCAATGCCCCACCAGGTGGGTGGATGCAATTGAATCTGATCATGAGCCAGACGGTGATAGCAACGCCAATAGCCGCCGCAAGAACAATATTGGGAATCACACTGACACACAGCAAGCCGATCAGTGTGGCAAACAAATAGCTGATGATGACCGAACGCGGTTGCGCCACCGGGCTATGTGGCTGAACGAACAAAATGACCACGCTGGCACCTACAGGTGCAATC
This sequence comes from uncultured beta proteobacterium, assembly GCA_903905735.1. Classification (GTDB taxonomy): domain Bacteria; phylum Pseudomonadota; class Gammaproteobacteria; order Burkholderiales; family Burkholderiaceae_C; genus Rhodoferax. Next base: position 4,903 of record CAIVHU010000162.1, on the reverse strand, counting down.
AACCAATGCGAATGCAATGGCATGGCGTGCAGCAATAGCCCGCACAGCCCAACGCCGAGTAGTGCGCCTAGGCTGGACCGCCACTGCTGAGCGGCGGACATGGTGGGCAAGCCGTTGGTCACCCAGGCCCGTGCCAGGCCCGAAAAACGCGCGCCAAACGGTTTCACGTTGATCTCAAGCTGACGGATTTGGCAGGCCAGGAATCAATTGCAGACGCCGCATTTTTGACGTATCACCACTGGCGGCGATGGGTGCCACCAAATCAGCCAAGGTGATGCCATCCAGCACGGCGAGGTAACTCTGTGTCGCTTGGTAGAGCGCGCTCTTGAGTCGGCAATGCGTGTTAAGTCGGCATTGGTTGAGCTTCTGATCAAAACACTCCACCATATTGAAATCAGTTTCGGTGGCACGCACTACATCACCCAAGCAAATGTCTTGGGCCGACGGGAGCAAGCGCATACCACCACCGCGACCACGCGTCGTTTCAAGCCAGCCCCGAGCGGCGAGTTGTTGCACAACTTTTGTGAGGTGGCTGCGAGAAATGCCGTGACTCTCGGCAATTTCGGTGATCGTGACTGGTTGGTGGCGATCATGGCTCGCCGCGCAGTACATCAGCACTCGAAGGGAGTAGTCAGTCCACTGGGTTAAGCGCATAGGTCAATACGGTGTTTTTTTAAACATACATGCAGCATGATTATTATCGTCTAGAATAACATTCATATACCATACCTCTTTAAAGGACGTCCACCATGCAAACACATCCAGAAACCCATCCAACGTTTACCTGCGGGTCTCGCGGACCTGCTGGAAGCCATGGAAGAAGAGTTGTTGTCCCATATGAATAAGGAAGAGAACGTTCTCTTTCCAATGTTACGGACCGGTGGCAACCCTCATGTCAATCAACCGATCTCGATGATGCGCGCCGAGCACGTCGATCATGGTGCCATGCTGGAAAGGCTGTTAACACTCACCAACGACGCAACACCGCCAGAGGGAGCTTGTAACACCTGGCGAGCGCTTTATTCCGGTGTCGCGCAATTTCGTGATGACCTGATGAATCACATCCATCTGGAGAACAACGTCTTATTTGCTCAGCTTGATTCTCCTCAGAATGAGGCAGCCAGAAATTAGCTCGTGAAGAAGTCTTCCACATCCAAGGTCATACCGATCAGGCTCGTTCCTTCTGGCGCCCACGGGATAGACGTCGTTTCGTTGTACCAAGAACAGGTCAAGCTTTACCCGCGCGCGGTAGCCGGTTGGTATGCCCGTTGGCGGTGGATCATGGTGTGGGTCACGCAAGTGGTCTTTTACGGTGCTCCATGGCTGGTGTGGAACGGCAGGCAGGCTGTTCTATTTGATTTTGCAGGTAGCAGGTTCTTTGTTCTTGGATTGGTGTTGCACCCTCAAGATCTGATCTATTTGGCTGGCTTGCTGATTCTGGCGGCACTGACCTTGTTCTTCTTCACTGCCATCGCCGGGCGGCTCTGGTGCGGTTATTCCTGTCCACAAACCGTCTACACCGAGATTTTCCTGTGGCTGGAGCGCCATTCCGAGGGTGACCGTCTGGCCCGAATGCGCCTTGATGGGGCTGTCTGGGGCTTGGAAAAAATCACCCGCAAGAGCGGTAAGCAGGTTTTGTGGATAGGAGTGAGCTTAATTACCGGCTTAACCTTTGTTGGCTATTTCACGCCGATTCGGGACCTGATACGAGAGCTGGTTCTCTTGTCGTTTTCTCCCTGGGAATGGTTCTGGGTTCTTTTCTACGCGTCTGCCACCTACGGCAATGCCGGGTACTTGCGAGAGGAATTCTGCAAACACATGTGCCCATATTCCCGCATTCAAAGCGCCTTGACCGATATGGATTCGATGGTTATTGCCTACGACGCCGAACGTGGCGAATCACGCGGTTCACGGCCACGCACTGCCGACCCAAAGGCGCTTGGTCTAGGTGACTGCATTGACTGCGCCCTTTGTGTTCAAGTCTGCCCCACCGGTATTGACATCAGAAACGGGTTGCAAAACGAGTGTATTGCCTGCGCAGCCTGTATAGATGTCTGTGATGAAGTGATGAGCAAAATGGATTATCCCAAGGGATTGATCAGGTATTCCTCTGGCAACGGTATGGCGGAAAAGTTGACCAAGGGTCAAATGCTAAAGCGGGTGTGGCGGCCAAGGGTTTGGGCTTATGGTGCACTGCTTCTTGTAGGTTCCGGCATCTTGATCACCAGCCTTTCCATGCGCAGGGGATTCACGGTGGATGTGATTAAGGACCGCGGAGTGATGGCAAGGGAGGTTGGCAATGGAGACATTGAGAACGTCTACCGCCTTCAAATCATGAACGGATTGGAGCACGAACAAACCTATACCACCAGTGTGCACGGAATGCCCGGTTTGAGTATGGCAACGAACACCGCTTTGACCGTGGCCGCCACCGGTATTGGATCTCTGACCGTGCGGCTGACGCTTTCGTCGATCAACGCTCAACGCCTTCGCGGCCAGGTCAGCCCAATTGTTTTCGACGTTCAAACCAAAACTCCGGGCAAGAATATGCTCATCGAAGAAAGATCCACTTTCGTGATCCCGCGCTAAGGTCCAAGCGGAGTTCTGATATGAAAAATCAATTTCCTATTCATCCAGCAAATCCACACCGCATTTGTTGGGGGTGTGACAAATACTGTAGCGTCGATTCCATGGCTTGCAGCAATGAGCGGTCACCCCACCCGGCAGAGCTATTTGGTGACGACTGGCTGGCCTGGGGCGATCAACAACTGGCAATACTCGAGAAGTCGGCTACTCAGAGCTTCCAAACTAGCAGATCATCCAGTCCAGCCACGGACAAATTATGAATTTCAGGTGCAATGAGACTTCTTGAATCAGCCCCGTGGTTGTATATCACCACGCTTACGATCCACGTGACCGCGGTCAGTCTCAGCGTTGCACTGTTTACCGCACGCGGGCTGGGCGTAGCAGTCCATCACCAGTGGCCTATACAACCGAAATGGCGTTGGATAAGCGTCGGCATAGATGTGGTGTTGATGTCGGCCGGGTTGATGCTATGGGCATTGCTGCAGCTCAATCCGCTGGTTGACCATTGGCTGGGCGTAAAGCTGGCATTGCTGGTGGTGTACATAGTGTTGGGATCTTATGGCCTGAAAAGGGCCCGAACACATCGGGCACGTCTGTTGTTCTTTGCCTTGGCACTCTTGTGTGCATTGACGATGGTGTCGATTGCGCTGATGCACAACCCGGTAGGAGGTTGACTAGGTAAATTGGTAGAGTTTGCTCACGACTTAGGGATTTGGTAACTACAAACGTACCGTTTTAGGATAGATTGTTATGTCCCACCAGTTCAGTTCTGAGGATCGTAGCAGCCGATGTTCAAGGTCTCTTTTTTCGTTGGCGCATAGTTTGACCCCCTTCTCGTAAATGGCATCGACCAAGCATGCCATGGTACGCATTCCTTTCCAGCAAAAATTGCCAGCCCGATTGATGACCGTATCCACGGTGCTGAGCAAGTAGCCGTTCCATGACTTTTCCAGTCCCGCCCAGTAGCGCTCAATAGCGTTGTATTTGCTGTAATAGGGTGGGTAGTAAACCAGTCGCACGCACAGTCCCGTCAGATCCGCAAACTCCGTCATACGCAATAGGAATTGACTGCGCCGCCCATTGCATTCTGGACCGTTGTCCACATTGATGACGAGTTGCTTGATTCCTGGTAATTCTGACTTTCTGTGTTGCCACCACAGAAGTATTGCGTCGGCCATGAAGTCGCTGGTTTTGTAGTTCGTGCCGAAGAATAAAAATGAACTCCCACTGACCGGCTCCAATATGCCGCCAGGCACCAATTTTTCCTTCATGCACATGTCATGGTCCAAGGCTTTGACCGCTTCGATGCCACGCGAACGTCCACCTCTGCAGTAGTCTCCAACATGAACCGTCGCCTTGGTGTCTATGCTGATTCTCAAGGTGTGCTCATCCAAATCGGCCAGTGCGTTCACGCCTCTGACATTCTCGAAGATGGCATCGGTTTCGTCGGTTTTTTTTGAACCTTGGATTTGGCCACTGTGCGCAGTCGGTAATCTTGGCGATTCAAGAGATTTGAGATGGTGCGCACGCTGGGCAGGGAGGCTTCAGGCCAGCCCTTTTGCACCAGCGCCTCGTGTACTGTCTTGGCGGTCATGTTGGTGTACAGCAAAGTGGTGCGCAAACTCGACTCAGATTCGCTGTGAGGCTCCATGATGCTCTGTATTTCAGCCAACAGCTTGGGGTGCTTGTCTTCTGTTCTTGGCTTGCCTCGGCCGGTGATGTCATTGACGCAGGCGATGCCAGTTTGATATTCATGGATGCCCAACTCAACGGCTTTTCGATTCCAACCGAAGACATCCTCAGCCATCTGTTGACCCCTCTATGGCATCCGCTGCTCTATCCGAACTCGCCGGGGCTTGGGTGCGCGCACGCCTGCCCTTCACGAATGGCAGGTTACTGGAAGTCCAGCTTGGTGCCATTCAGCTGGCGATCGTAAACTTCAGATCTGCTCAAAGTACCGACAAGATGGAAAGCGAACAGCCATACTGGTTCCCTGCAAAACGTTACGGGTGGGGTTGGGGGTTTCCGATCACTTGGCATGGCTGGGTCGTTCTCGCCATTTACGTAATCTCGCTCCTGCTCGGAGCGTATTTCTTGCACCCACATCGAAACCCTGTTGCCTTCATTGTTTATGTTGGAATGTGCAGTGCGTTGTTCATCTTCGTGTGTTGGCTGAAAGGTGAGCCCCCGCGCTGGAGGTGGGGCAAAGATTGACATCGCCGCTTGGGCAGGCGTGCAAGACAATCAACACTGGCATCGCGAACCTGGCCATGAAGATGGACCGCCGCTCAGCAACGTATCCGACCACTCACCAAGG